>NZ_PSWD01000004.1:0-197251 GCF_002931705.1 Rathayibacter sp. AY1C5 | reverse complement strand
GACGTCGACCCGCCACCCCTCCGCTCTCCCCCCGAGCCGAACGATCGATCCGCGTGCCAGCGGATCGGTCTAGGCGATCGCTCCCCGCTCTGCGAATCGCATCCACCCCGAAAAGCCGACTGCGCCGAGCCCGGCAGGGACGGGCTCGGGATTCAGCCGAGGCTCGCGACCCACTCCGAGCTGCCGTCGACGAAGGACTGCTCCTTCCAGATCGGCACCGACGCCTTGATGTCGTCGACCAGTGCCGCGCAGGCTTCGAAGGCCGCCGCGCGGTGGGCCGAGGCCACGGCGCAGGCGAGGGCGAGGTCGCCGACCACGAGGTCGCCGACCCGGTGCACGGCGGCGATCCGGACGTCGGGCCAGCGCTCGACGATGCGGCGGGCGGAGGCGAGGAGTGCGGCGGGGGCGTCCGGGTGCGCCTCGTAGGACAGCCGGAGCACGCCGCGGCCCTCGTCGTGGTCGCGGACGACGCCCGCGAAGGTCACGACGGCGCCGTGCGTCGGGGAGTCGACCGCCTGCTCGCACTCGTCGACGGTGATGGCCTCGGCCGCGAGCCGGGCGAGGGCGACCGGCTCAGCGGGCATGGTCGCCGCCTCCGAGCTGGTCGAGCAGGTGCCCGATCACCGGGTCGAGCACGTCGATCCCGTCGCGGACGCCGCCGGGGGAGCCGGGGAGGTTCACCACGACGGTGCGGCCGCTGACGCCGGCGAGCCCGCGGCTGAGCACGGCGGTCGGGACGTGGGCGGCGCCCTTGGCGCGCACCGCCTCGGCGAGGCCGGGCAGGGGCCGCTCCAGGAGGGGGGCGGTCTGCTCCGGGGTGACGTCGCTCGGGGCGACGCCCGTCCCGCCGGTGGTCACGACCACGTCGACTCCGCTGCCGATCGCGTCGGCGATCGCCTCGCCCACCGCGTCGCCGTCGGCCACGACGACCACCCGGGACTCCCAGCCGCGGGTGGTGAACCAGGCCTCGAGCGCCGGTCCCGTCCGGTCCTCGTACACGCCGGAGGCGGCACGGGTGGAGGCGACGACCGCCACCGCCCGCCGCGTCACGGGGTTCCTCCGCTCGTCCACGAGCCGCTCCTCCCGCCCGCCTTCGCGAGCACACGGATACCGGTGATCGCGGCACCGCGATCGACCGCCTTGATCATGTCGTAGACCGTCAGGGCGGCCACGCTGACCGCGGTCAGCGCCTCCATCTCGACACCGGTGCGCCCGGTCGTGCGCACGCGCGCCTCGATCCGGACGCGGCCGTCCTGCGGCTCGAGGTCCACGTCGACGCCGTCCAGCGCCAGCGGGTGGCAGAGCGGGATGAGGGTCGAGGTCGCCTTCGCGCCGAGGATCCCGGCGATCCGCGCCACGCCGAGCGCTTCGCCCTTGGGCAGCTCGCCCTGCTCGAGGAGCCGCACCACCTCGGGCGAGGTCTCGACGTAGCCCTCGGCGACGGCGGTGCGCGCCGTGACCTCCTTCGCGCTCACATCGACCATGTGCACGGCTCCGTCGACGCGCACATGGGTGAGCCGATCGCTCTCAGTCATCGATCCTCCAGATCTCGACCGTGTCGCCGGTCGCTGCGTGGTCCGTCCCGACGGGGACGTGGATGAGCACGGTGGAGCGGGCGTAGGACGCCAGCAGGTGCGAGCCGGGCCCGCCCACCGGGTGCACGAAGCCCTCGTCGTCGAGGACTCCGCGGCGGATCTGGTGCAGGTGCGCGGGCGAGTCGAGCGCCGTGCCGAGGCGCGCACGGAGCCGCGGCCGCTCGGCGGGCGTCCGTCCCGCGAGCGAGCGCAGCACGGGCCGGAGGAACACCTCGAACGAGACCAGGGCGCTCACCGGGTTCCCGGGAAGCGAGACGACCGGCAGGTGCAGCCCCTCGGCCACGCGCACGAGACCGAGGCCCTGCGGGCCGCCCGGCTGCATCTCGACGTGGCCGAACTCCGAGCCCGCCGGGCCGAGCGCGTCGCGGACGACCTCGTAGGCGCCCGCGCTGACACCGCCGACCGTGATCACCAGGTCGGCCGCGCCCGCGTGCTCCTCGAGCAGCGCCAGGAGGTCCTCGGCCCGATCGCTCGTGCAGGCGGCGACGACGGGCAGCGCGCCCGCCTCGCGGACGGCCTCGGCCAGCAGGGCGCCGTTCGCGTCGTGGATCTGCGCCTCCTCGAGGACGGCGCCTGCGGGACGGATCTCGTTGCCGGTGGGGACGACGAGCACCCGGAGTCGCGGCAGCACCTCCGCCTCGGTCAGCCCGAGGGAGGCGAGGAGTCCGTAGTGGGCCGCGCGGAGGACCGTGCCGGCCGGGAGGGCGAGCTCGCCGCGGCGGGCGTCGCTGCCCCGGGCTCGGACGAAGGTCGCCGGCACCACCGGGTGCGCGAAGGCGACGCTGCCCTCCGCGGGGAAGCGCGGAGGATCGACGCGCTCGACCGGGACGACGGCGTCGGCCCCCACCGGCAGCGGCGAGCCGGTCATGATCGGTGTCGCCGTGCCGGGCTCGTGCCGCGGCGCCCGGTCGCCCGCGGGGATCGGCGCCGAGACGGGCAGGGCGACGGGATGCTCCGGCGCCGCCGCGTCGAGGTCGGCCGCCCGCACCGCGAAGCCGTCCATCTGCGAGTTGTCGAAGCGCGGCAGGTCGAGCGGGGAGTCGACGGAGCGGGCGAGGACCCGCCGGTCGTACGCGCCCGGATCGGCGGCGACGGCGGCCGGCTCCAGGCTCAGCGTCTCGCGGGCGCCCCGCGTGGCCAGCGGCGCGAGCAGCGCCCGCACCCGGGCGGCGTGCAGGTCGATCGAGGTCATCGTGTCCTCTCGCGAGCGGCGGAGCCCGACCGGCGGCGGGACCGAGTCCATCTTGCCGGGTCGCGCCCGGTTCCGCGGCGTAGTGTGAGCGGATGAGCACAGCACTGGGGATCCCGGGCCTCCGGCCCCGACAGCGCAGCGCGGTCCTCCCGGCCGACCGCCCCGCCACCCCGCTCCTCCTGGACACCTACGGGCGCGTCGCGGACGATCTGCGGATCTCGCTGACGGACAAGTGCAATCTGCGCTGCACCTACTGCATGCCGGCGGAGGGCCTTCCGTTCCAGCCGCCCGCGTCCCTGCTCAGCCGTGAGGAGATCCTCCGCCTCGCGCGCATCGCCGTGGAGCAGTTCGGCGTCCGCCAGATCCGCTTCACCGGCGGCGAGCCGCTCCTGCGCAAGGACCTCGTCGACATCATCCGTGACGTCGCCTCCCTCGACCCGCGCCCCGAGATCTCGCTCACCACGAACGCGATCGGCCTGTCGGGTCGGGCGGCGGCGCTCGCCGACGCCGGTCTGAACCGCGTCAACGTCTCGCTCGACTCCATCTGCGCCGAGACCTTCGCGAAGGTCACCCGTCGCCCGTTCCTCGACCGCGTGCTCGCGGGCATCGACGCGCTCGGTCCCGCCGGCCTGGACCAGACCAAGATCAACGCGGTGCTCCTGCCCGGGATCAACGACCACGAGGCCCCGGAGCTGCTCGCCTGGGCCCTCGCGGGAGGCCACCAGCTCCGCTTCATCGAGCAGATGGCGCTCGACGCCGACCACGGCTGGGACCGCGCGACCATGATCACCGCCGCGGACATCCGGGCGCTGCTCTCGGAGCGCTTCTCGCTCAGCCCGCACGCGGCCCCCCGTGACGGCGCCCCCGCCGAGCTCTTCGACGTCCGCGAGGCCGGGGGGTCCGAGGTGCTCGGCCAGGTGGGGATCATCGCGTCCGTCACCGAGAACTTCTGCGACGACTGCCGCCGCACCCGGCTCACCGCCGAAGGAGGTGTCCGCAGCTGCCTCTTCTCGAACGAGGAGACGGACCTGCTCGGCCCGATGCGCGCGGGCGCGGACGACCACGAGGTCGCCCAGCTCTGGCGCGGGGCGATGTGGGCCAAGCCCGCGGGACACGAGATGAACCGGGCGGGCTTCGTGCAGCCCGAGCGCACGATGAGCGCGATCGGCGGATGAGCATGCGGGTCCGCTACTTCGCGGCGGCCAAGGCCGCCCTCGGCCGTGGTTCCGACGAGCTCGACGAGGTGCCCGACCTGGGCGCTCTCGAGGAGAGACTCGTCGCCTCCGCGCCCTCGGCCGCCGACGTGCTCGCACGGTGCACCTACCTGGTCGACGGCGTGTCGACCGCGAACAGGGCCACGCCGCTGCGTCCCGATGCCGCGGTCGACGTCCTGCCGCCGTTCGCCGGCGGCTGACCCCGAAGAGCGCTCCCTGACGAGCCGTCCTCGTCCGGACCGGTGCTTCCGATCCGCGCGGTCCGCAGCAGGTGCGTCCGCGCTTCTGGAGGACGCTGCATCCCGAAGACGGACTGGTCCTGTCCCGCCGCACAGGGACCCGCGGGACGCCTCCCTCGGACCCGCGTGCGGCGGGGCAGGACCGGATCAGCGGCCGATCCCGTGCGTCACGGGCACAGGACGTTGGTCATCGTGTCGAGCACGTTGCGGTTCTGCACGTCGAGGAATCCGAACGCCGAGGAGACTCCGGTGGCGACCAGCACGCCGCTGACGAAGGCCCGGCCGTCCCGGGTCACGTAGGCGTCCGGCGCGAAGATGGTGGCGTCGGAGGGCACACCGGAGGCGACGCGGATCTGCGGCTGCGTCCTGTCCGCGAATGCGCCGTACCGGACGAGAGCGCCGTTCTGGATCACGTCCACGACGTCACGGTTCTGTCGATCGCGGTAGGCGTCGGCACTGGTCACCCCGGTGGCGACCAGGATGCTGCTGTTGAAGAGGCGCCCGTCCGGCGTCAGGTGGTACGAGGGCGCCAAGGCCGTCGATCCTGCCGGAACGTTCCTGGCGTAGACCTGGTTCTTCGTGGAGGAGATGTAGCGGACGAGCTCCGAGCCGACGATCACGTCGATGACGTCGTTGTTGCTCTGGTCGCGGAAGGAGTCCGCGCTCGTCACTCCGGTGGTCACGAGGGCTCCGCCGGCGCGCCGCAGCTCGCCGTTCGGTGTGACGTAGAAGGCGGGCGCATGGACCGTCGATCCGGCCGGCACGCCGCTCCCGATGGCCTTCGGCGCGGCCTCTCCGGTGACGAAGCGGTAGAAGACGCCGTCGACGACGAAGTCGGCGACGTCGCGGTTCTGCTCGTCGCGGAAGCCCTGGACGCTGGTGACGCCGCGCGCGATCCGCCCCCCGCCGTGATAGAGCTCGCCCGACTCCGTCAGGTAGTACCGGGGTCCGACGGTCTTGGCTCCCGAGGGCACGTTGCCGTTCGACTCCGTCGTCGTCCGTCCGCCGTCGGTGACGTACCGGACGGCGGTCCCCGTGGTCGCGGTGGTGCTCGCGGTCGCCGTCGCGCCCGCGGCGCCGGAGACGGCGGAGAGGGTGATGCCGTTCTGCGCCACGTTCCCGGCCGTGACCGGGATGCTCACGCGTCCGTCCGCGCCGGTCGTCGCCCTGACGGTCTGCGCGCCGCCGCTGGTCAGGCCGGCGGGGAGAGTGATGGTGACCGTGTCGCCGGCAGCGGGAGCGCCGTTGGTCGTGGCGAGGACGGAGACCGTTCTCGTGGTGCAGGCGGGGAAGGAGTACGCCGGGGCGTCGAAGGCGAGGGTGAGGCCGGTGGACGCGGCGGCCGCGGGGGTCGCGACCGCCGCGGCGACGACGGGGACGGACCAGGCCGCACCCGACATGATCGTCCGCCGGGCGGGCCCCCCGCCGGTCGAGTCGATCCGCGGTGGGAGGGAGCGCGAGTGCGCTGCCGTCGGGTCCAGGGCGTTGGTGTCCGTCATGGTGTTCCTTTTCTTTCTTTCGTGCGAGGGGTGGTGGACGCGCCGATCCTGCCGAACGTCCGGCCTCCGGTCGACGCGGAACGGGCCGCGACGAGGTTCCATGCCCGACCGTGGACGTTCCGTCGCGCCGCCGGACCGGGGGAGCCACTCAGGGCGCCTCCTCGCCGGGAGCCCGTCCGGCGCGGGGGACGCGGCGGCGCACGTCAGCCCGCGTCGTCGATCCGGCGGAGGGTCCGCTGCATGTGGATCCGCGAGCTGAAGCCGGCCGACCGCGCCACGCGGTCCAGGTCCGTCGCCGCCCGTGGGCCGAGCTCGTCGAGGAGGCGCTGCGCCTCGAAGGCCCGTGCGCGCTCGATCCGCTGACGAGGGGTGGTGCCGGCGGCTGAGAACGCCCGGTGCAGGTGGCTGACCGACACGCCGAGACTCTCCGCGAGCGTCTCCACCGTGAAGGAGCGGTCGCGGTAGTGCCGCTCGATCAGGCGCGTGCCGTTCGCATACACGGCGGCGGGGGACCGGTCCTCCCGGTCGGAGGAGGGCAGCAGCGCCGAGAAGGCCGAGGCCAGGAGGTGCTCGCTCGCGATCTCGAAGTGCTCGAAGGCCGCGTCCGAGGGCTCGACGCCGAAAGTGAGGACGGTGTTCGCCGCACCGGTGAGTGCGCGCCAGTAGGCCTCGGGGAGGGCGAGGACCCGGTCCGTGAGCGAGGCGAACTCGCTCGCGCGGAGCACCGAGGGGCGCAGCTGCCACTCGAAGCGCGCCCACGGACTGAGCGCCGCCGCGTACTGCACCGTCGAGGCGCGGGTCACGAGAGCGCTGCCGGCCGGGAGCCGGTGGTCGCGGCCCCGGGCGGAGAGGCGGCCGGTCCCGTCGAGGCTGAAGAGCACGCGGAGCCTTCCGGGATGGGGAAGGACCTCGAACTCCCCGGTCTGCAGCCAGGCGCGGCTGAGGCTGAGGCGCGGCGAGACGATCGCGTCGCAGACGGCACCTCGCGGCAGGGGGCGCCGCGGAATCCAGCCGAGCCGACGCAGCCGCCTCTCGGCGGGACTCCAGACCTCGGGCATCACGCCTCCGCGCCGGGGTCGAGCGGGTCGGGAGGATCGAGCAGCGCCGCCTGCCGCGCGGAGTGCGGTGAAGGCGTCGGCATGGGTGCTCTCCTCGGAACGGTGGCCGCGAGCACGCCACCGCCGATCAGCTTCGGACACTGCTCCGCCCTGATCCGCGGAGAAGGACGGATCCTCTCCGCTGCGAGCACCGAACATCCCGGGTCGCCGATCGGCAGGGCCCTGGGTGCGCCTCACCCCACCCGTTCCGCGGCGCACGCGGCCGCGGCACGGGTCACCGCTCCCGCCACGACGCCATCCCGCCGTCGAGCGAGTCGGACGCCACGCCCGCCGCCGCCGCGCGCTCCGCCGCGAGACGCGATCGGACCCCGGAGGCGCAGTGCAGCACGAGCGGACCGGCCGGCAGAGCGACGGGGTCGAAGCGCGACATCGGCATCCGCACGGCACCGGGCACCGCGACGGTCCGGTCCTCGTCGTCCTCGCGGAGGTCGACGACGGTCGGGGGCGTCGGCCCGGCCAGCCGCTCCCGCAGCTCGGCCGCCGTGATCGAGCCCGCCGCGGCCCGCCGCTCCGGGACCGGCGGCACCCGCCGCTCGAGAGGGAGCTCGGCCCAGGAGGAGTCGAGGGCGTCGTGCACGAGGACGCGACCGAACAGCGGCTCGCCCGCCCCGGTCACGAGCTTCACGACCTCGGCCGCCATGGCCGAGCCGATCAGCGCGCAGAGCGCGCCCAGCACGCCCACCGTCGAGCAGCTGTCGCCCGCGTCCTCGGCCTCGGGGTGCAGCGCGCGCAGGGTCACCCCTCCGCCCGGAGCGCCGGCCCAGAAGGTCGAGAGCTGCCCGTCGAAGCCGAGCGCCGACCCCCACACGTGCGGGATCCCGGCGCGCGTCGTCGCGTCCGAGGCGAGGTAGCGCGCGCCGAAGGTGTCGAAGCCGTCGACCACGACGTCCCAGCCCGCCACCAGGGCGTCGACGTTGGCCGAGGTCAGCGACACCGGGAAGGCCCGTGCGTCGATGCCGGGGGAGAGCCGCCGCGCGGTCGCCGCCGCCGACTCCGCCTTCGACCGGCCCACCGAGGAGTCGTCGTGCGCCGTCTGCCGCGCCAGGTTCGAGACCTCGACGACGTCGCCGTCCACGATGCCGAGCCGCCCGATCCCGGCAGCGGCGAGCGCCGTGATCACCGGCGAGCCGATGCCGCCCGCGCCGAGGATCAGCACGCGCGCGTTCCGGAGGCGCCGCTGTCCGAGCTCCCCGAGGGGCGCCAGGCGGATCTGCCGGGCGAACCTCTCGCGCTCGGCGGCGGTCAGCGGCGGTCCGGGCTCGACGAGCGGGGTCATGAGAGCTCCTTCCTCCACTGGCCCTCGTGGGCGACGGGGGTGAAGCCGACGGCCTCGTTCACGGCGAGCATCGGTCGGTTCTCCTCGGCGTTCCAGGTGTAGACGGCCCGGCAGTTCGGGGCGGTCCCCACCGCATCGCCGATCGCGGTCAGGGCGAGGAAGTCGCTCCAGCCGTCGGCGCCCACGGCCTCGGGGATCGCGAGCTCGCGGATCCGGAGCGCCGGGTCTGGGGTGCGGTTCACCACCCCAGTGTGCACGTCCCGGCGCCCGCGGCGGCCTCCTGCGCCTGTTCCGGTGCGGGATCGCGGCGGTCCGTCGGCCGGTCGGGGCTCCGCCTCCCGGCCCGGCCGCGGCCGTCGGCTACCGTGGAGGCGTTGTGGACGGGAGCGAGGCGGCCGGGTGTACCTGAAGAGCCTGACCCTCAAGGGGTTCAAGTCCTTCGCTCAGCCGACCACGTTCGCCTTCGAGCCGGGGGTCACCTGCGTCGTCGGCCCCAACGGCTCGGGCAAGAGCAACGTCGTCGACGCGCTCGCCTGGGTGATGGGGGAGCAGGGGGCGAAGACGCTCCGCGGCGGCAAGATGGAGGACGTCATCTTCGCGGGCACCTCCACCCGCGGACCCCTCGGCCGCGCCGAGGTCGCGCTCACCATCGACAACTCGGACGGCGCCCTGCCGATCGAGTACACCGAGGTGACGATCACCCGGACCCTCTTCCGCAACGGCGGCAGCGAGTACGCGATCAACGAACGCGGCTGCCGGCTGCTCGACGTGCAGGAGCTTCTGAGCGACTCCGGTCTCGGGCGCGAGATGCACGTCATCGTGGGGCAGGGACAGCTCGACGCCGTGCTGCACGCGACCCCCGAGGAGCGGCGCGGGTTCATCGAGGAGGCCGCCGGGATCCTCAAGCACCGACGCCGCAAGGAGAAGACGCTCCGCAAGCTCGAGGCGATGCAGGCGAACCTGACCCGCCTCTCCGACCTCGCGGGCGAGATCCGGCGCCAGCTCAAGCCCCTCGGGCGCCAGGCCGAGGTCGCACGGCAGGCTCAGACGATCGCCGCCGTGGTGCGCGAGGCCCGGGCGCGCCTGCTCGCCGACGACGTGGTCGAGCTCCGGACCGCTCTGGACGGCTTCGCCCGCACCGAGAGCGAGCGGCACAGCGAGCGGGTGGTCCTGCAGCAGCGGCTCGAGCAGGCGACGCTCCGGCGAGCGCGGATCGAGGCGGAGGTGGTCGGCGACGCGGTCGACGACGCCCGGCGCACCTCGTTCGAGCTGGAGTCGGTGCAGGAGCGGCTGCGCAACCTCTCGGCCCTCGCCGGGCAGCGGCTCGCGATGCTCGAGCTCGAGTCCGAGCAGCCGCAGATCCAGCCGCGCGTGACGCCGGCGCAGGTGGAGGAGGCGCGGGTCGAGTTGGAGCGCCTGCGGCAGGCCGTCCTCGACGCGGAGACGGCGTGGGTCCAGGCGCAGCGCACGACCGTCGCCGCCCGCTCCGCCCTCGACGCGGTCGACGAGGAGATCGCCGCGCAGGCGGCCCTCGTCTCGCGCTACGACCTCGAGCTCTCCACCCTCTCGGGGCAGGCCGACACCGCCGCCTCCCGTCTCGCGTCCGTCCGGGGCGAGGTCCTGCGCGCGCAGAACACCCTCGACGCGGCCGACCGGCGGAAGGAGGCGGCGCGGCGGGCGCTCGACGCTCTGGAGGCCGAGCTGGACGACGCGGGCCGCGGCCCCGACGGCGGCCTCGACGAGGGCTACGAGCTCGCCCAGTCCGCGGTCTCGGCCGTCGAGGCCGGAATCGAGCGGCTGCGCGAGGAGCTGCACGCCCTGGAGCGCGAGCGCGAGGCGCTGGCCGCCCGCACGGGTGCCCTGTCGCTGGCCCTCGACGTCTCGGACGGCTCGGCCGAGCTGATCGCCGCCCGGATCGAGGGGGTGCGCGGCCGGGTCGCCGAGCGGATCCAGGTGCGGCCGGGCTCCGAGGCCGCGATCGCCGCCGCCCTCGGCGCGGTCGCCGACGCCGTGCTGGTCGAGTCGACCACCCGGGCCGACGCGGCTCTGGACGCCGCGCTGGAGCGCGACCTCGGACGCGTCGAGCTGCTGGTCGCCGACGCCACCCGGCCGCACGTCGCTCTCGCCGTTCCCGAGGGGGCGGAACGCGCGGGCGACCTCGTCACGGCGCCGGCCGGGGTCCTCTCGCTCCTCGAGCGCGTGCTCGTGGTCGAGGACCTCGCCGCGGCGCGGCGGCTGAGGGAGCGCATCGATCCGGGCACCGTCCTGGTCACCCGCGACGGCGCGACCGTCTCCGACGCCGTGCAGAGCGCCGGCTCCGGCGGGCAGCGCAGCCGGATCGAGCTCGTCTCCGAGCGCGACTCCGCCGCCGCCCGGCTGGAGGAGGTCGAGGGCGGGATCGACCGGCTCCGCTTCGAGCTCGCCGAGCAGACCGGTGCGCTCCGCGGCGCGAAGGAGCAGGCGGCGAGCGCGCTTTCGGCCCTCCGCGAGCACGACGCCGCCCGTGCCGCCCACACCGAGCGGCTCGGCGGCGTGCGCGCCCAGCTCGAGGCGGCCACCGCCGAGCACGGCCGGGGCTCGAGGGCGCTGGCCGTCGCCTCGGACCGGGTCGGCGACGCCGAGCGCGCGGCCCAGGAGGCGAGGTCGGCGCTCGACGCCGCGCGCGCCAGGCCCCGGCCGGTGCTCGACGCGAGCGCGCGCGACGGTCTGCAGAGCGACGTCGACACCGCACGCGAGCGCGAGATCGAGGCGCGGCTCGGCGTCGAGACCGCCAAGGAGCGGGTGCGGGCGGAGCAGTCCCGCGGGGAGGCGCTTGCCCGCCAGCTGGCCGCCGACCGCGCCGCGGCCGACGAGGCCGCGCGCCGCGCCGTGATCCGCCGTCGCCAGCGCGACGCCGCGGCCGAGGTGACCGCCGCGCTCCCCGCCGTCCTCGCCTCCGTCGACCGCTCCGTCCAGCAGGCCCGGGCCGAGCTCGTCGCGGCCGAGGCGGCGCGCTCGCAGCAGAACGCCGAGCTGCAGGGGCTCCGCCGCGAGGAGGGGAGCGTGCGCGACCGGCTCCAGTCCGTCACCGAGAGCGTGCACGGCCTCGAGCTGCAGATCTACGAGAAGAGGCTGCAGCTCACCGGTCTGCTCGAGCGCGCCGCGTCCGAGCTCGGGCTCACTGAGGACGTGCTGGTGGAGGAGTACGGTCCCGGAGTCGGCGTCCCCGACGAGACGGACGAGGAGCAGGAGCCGCGGCCCTACGTCCGCGAGGAGCAGCGCCGCCGCCTCGAGAAGGCCGAGAAGCAGCTGGGGCAGCTGGGCCGCGTCAATCCGCTCGCGCTGGAGGAGTTCGCCGCGCTGGAGCAGCGGCACGCGTTCCTGACCGAGCAGCTGGCCGACCTCACCGGGACCCGGCGGGACCTGCTCACCATCATCGAGGAGCTCGACGAGACGATGCAGACGGTGTTCGCCTCCGCCTTCGACGACACGCAGGCGGCGTTCGCGGACGTGTTCCCCGTCCTCTTCCCCGGCGGCACCGGCAGCATCCGCCTGACCGACCCGGAGAACCTGCTCACCACCGGCATCGAGGTCGCGGTGCGGCCGGCCGGCAAGAAGATCGAGCGGCTGTCGCTCCTCTCCGGAGGGGAGCGCTCGCTCGCGGCCGTGGCGTTCATGGTCGCCATCTTCAAGTCGCGGCCGAGCCCCTTCTACATCATGGACGAGGTGGAGGCCGCTCTCGACGACGCGAATCTCGGCCGACTGCTCAGCATCTTCGAGGACCTGCGCACCTCGAGCCAGCTGATCGTCATCACCCACCAGAAGCGGACCATGGAGATCGCGGACGCCCTCTACGGCGTCTCGATGCGGCAGGACGGCGTCTCGGCCGTCGTCGGCCAGCGCGTCGCCGCGCCCCCGGCCTGAACCCGCCTCCCCGACCGCTCGGAGGCGCGCCCGCCGGTAGCCTGGACCCATGGCAGAACGCACCTCCTGGTCGCTCGGCCGCGCACTGCGCGGCCTGTTCGAGAAGCGCACGATCGACGACCAGACCTGGGACGACCTCGAGACGGCGCTGATCACCGCCGACTTCGGCCCCGACATCACCGAGGAGATCGTCGACGACCTCCGCGCCAAGGTCGCCCGCTACTCCACCACCGACCCGCGCGACCTGCAGCGGATGCTCCGCGAGTCCCTCGAGGAGCGTCTGTCGAAGTACGACACGACCCTCAAGCTCAGCGAGCGCCCCGCCGTGATCCTCGTGGTCGGCGTGAACGGCGTCGGCAAGACCACGACCATCGGCAAGTTCGCCAAGTTCCTCCGCAACTACGGCCGGAGCGTCGTGGTCGGCGCGGCCGACACCTTCCGCGCGGCGGCGGTCGACCAGCTCGCCACCTGGGCGCAGCGCGCCGATGCCCAGATCGTCCGCCCTCAGCAGGAGCGCCAGGATCCGGCGTCCGTCGCCTTCCAGACCGTGCAGTTCGCGAAGGACACCGGCGTCGAGATGGTCATCATCGACACGGCCGGCCGCCTGCACACCAAGGGCGGGCTGATGGACGAGCTCACGAAGATCAAGCGCGTCATCGAGAAGCAGGCCCCGATCTCCGAGATTCTGCTCGTGCTCGACGCGACGACCGGTCAGAACGGGCTGAGCCAGGCCGAGGCGTTCATCGAGCACGCGGGCGTCACCGGCCTGGTCATCACCAAGCTCGACGGCTCCGCGAAGGGCGGCTTCGTCCTCGCGGTCCAGGAGCGCACCGGCATCCCGATCAAGCTCGTCGGCCAGGGCGAGGGCATCGGCGACCTCACCGGCTTCACCCCCCACGTCTTCGCCCAGCAGCTCGTCAGCTGAGCGGCCCCGCCCGGGACGACGCGCCGGCGCCGTCCCGGTGGCGGGCTACACGGCCTGCGAGAAGCCCAGCGCCGCGTCTGCGAGGTGGCGCAGGTGCTCCGGGACCGGCAGCCCCTTCGACTCCATCGAGCGCGCCCAGAGCCGGCCGGCCCGGTAGGAGGAGCGGACCAGGGGCCCCGCGAGGACGCCGAGGAAGCCGATGTCCTCGGCCTCCTCCTTGATCGCCACGAACTCCTCCGGGTGCACCCAGCGGTCCACCGGCAGATGCCGCGGCGTCGGGCGGAGGTACTGCGTGATGGTCACGATGTCGGTGCCGGCGTCGTGGAGGTCCTGCAGCGCCTGCGAGATCTCCTCCCGCTCCTCGCCCATGCCGAGGATGAGGTTCGACTTCGTGATCAGCCCCGCCTCCCGGCCCTGAGTGAGCACGTCGAGCGAGCGCTCGTAGCGGAAGGCCGGCCGGATGCGCTTGAAGATCCGCGGCACCGTCTCGACGTTGTGGGCGAACACCTCCGGCTCCGCGTCGAACACCCTCTGCAGGTGCTCGGCGCGGCCGGTGAAGTCCGGGACCAGGATCTCGACCCCCGTGCCCGGAGCCTGGGCGTGGATCTGGCGGATGGTCTCGGCGTAGAGCCAGGAGCCCTCGTCCGGCAGGTCGTCGCGGGCGACTCCGGTGACGGTCGCGTAGCGGAGGTTCATCCGCGCCACGGACTCGCCGACGCGCCGGGGCTCGTCGGCGTCGTAGTCCGCGGGCTTCCCGGTGTCGATCTGGCAGAAGTCGCAGCGGCGGGTGCACTGGGCGCCCCCGATGAGGAAGGTCGCCTCTCGGTCCTCCCAGCACTCGAAGATGTTGGGGCAGCCCGCCTCCTGGCAGACGGTGTGCAGCTCCTCGCTCTTCACCAGCGACTGCAGCTGCAGGTACTCCGGGCCCATCGAGGCCTTCGTGCGTATCCACTCGGGCTTGCGCTCGATCGGCGTCTCGGCGTTGCGGATCTCCAGCCGCAGGAGCTTGCGGCCGCCGGCCTCGGCGCTCACGCGGCGACCTCCTCGATGCGGGCGGAGAAGGCGGGGGCCGCCTCCGAGAAGCGCGCCGCCACCCGCGCCCGCACCGCCTCCATGGGCGGAGCCTCGCCGCGCTCGCGCTCGAGCGTGGTCACCCCGGCGTCGGCGATGCCGCAGGCGACGATGCGGGCGTAGGGCTCGAGGCTGTTCGAGACGTTGAGGGCGAAGCCGTGCATCGTCACGCCCGAGGCGACGCGGATGCCGATCGCGGCGATCTTGTCGGCGCCGCCGTCCCTCGGGATCCACACTCCCGAGCGCCCGTCGACGCGCCGCCCCTGCACGCCCAGGTCGTCGAGAGCGGCGATCAGCACGCCCTCCAGCGAGCGGACGTAGGCGACCACGTCGACGGGCTCGCCGAGCCGCACGATCGGGTAGCCGACGAGCTGGCCCGGGCCGTGCCAGGTGATCCGCCCTCCGCGGTCGACGTCGACCACGGGCGAGCCGTCGTCCGGGCGCTCGTGCGCCTCGGTGCGCTTGCCGGCGGTGTAGACGGAGGAGTGCTCGCAGAGCACGAGGGTGTCCGGCCTCGAGCCCGCCACCACCTCGGCGTGCAGGCGGCGCTGCAGCTCCCAGCCGTCGGAGTAGTCCAGGGGGTCCGCGGAGTCGCCCGCCACCAGTGTCTCGATCACCGGGCCACCCTAGCCCTGTTCTTGGACCCGGACCAGTTAATCCGCTCCGTGGTGATCGCGCCTATCGTGAGCGGATCGGCGGCCCCGCCCGCCGACCCTCCGGGCCTCCGGTAGAATTCCGGGCATCATGGCTACTTTCGGCACCCTCTCCGATCGACTCGTCGAGACCTTCAAGAACCTCCGGACGAAGGGCAAGCTCTCCGCGTCGGACGTCGACGGCACCGTCCGCGAGATCCGGCGGGCCCTCCTCGACGCCGACGTGGCGCTGGAGGTCGTGAAGGAGTTCACCGGCAAGGTGCGCGAGCGCGCCCTCGGCGACGAGGTCAACAAGGCGCTCAATCCGGCCCAGCAGGTCGTCCAGATCGTCAACGAGGAGCTCGTCGCGATCCTCGGCGGGCAGTCGCGCCGGCTCGAGTTCGCCAAGCGCCCGCCGACCGTCATCATGCTCGCCGGCCTCCAGGGCGCGGGCAAGACGACCCTCGCGGGCAAGCTCGGCAAGTACCTCGGCAAGGACGGCCACACCCCGCTGCTCGTCGCGGCCGACCTCCAGCGCCCCAACGCCGTTCAGCAGCTGCAGGTCGTCGGCGAGCAGGCCGGAGTCGCGGTCTACGCGCCGGAGCCGGGCAACGGCGTCGGCAACCCGGTCAAGGTCGCCCAGAACGCGATCCGCTTCGCGACCGACAAGCAGTACGACACGGTCATCATCGACACGGCCGGACGCCTCGGCGTCGACGCCGACATGATGAAGCAGGCCGCCGACATCCGCCGCGTCACGAACCCCGACGAGGTCCTGTTCGTCATCGACGCGATGATCGGCCAGGACGCGGTCGCGACCGCCAAGGCCTTCCAGGAGGGCGTCGACTTCACCGGCGTCGTCCTCTCCAAGCTCGACGGCGACGCCCGCGGAGGCGCGGCGCTCTCGGTCGCCTCGCTCACCGGCCGCCCGATCCTCTTCGCCTCCACGGGCGAGTCGCTCGACGACTTCGAGCAGTTCCACCCCGACCGCATGGCGAGCCGCATCCTCGACCTCGGCGACGTGCTGACGCTCATCGAGCAGGCCCAGTCCGCGTTCGACGAGGACGAGGCGCGGAAGATCGCCGAGAAGATCATGGGGGACACGTTCACCCTCGACGACTTCCTCGGCCAGATGCAGCAGCTGCGCAACATGGGCTCGATCAAGAAGATGATCGGCATGCTGCCCGGCGCGAAGGGCATGCGAGAGCAGCTCGACCAGTTCGACGAGCGCGAGATCGTGCGCACCGAGGCGATCATCCAGTCGATGACGAAGGCGGAGCGGGTCAACCCGAAGCTGCTCAACGGCTCGCGGCGCCTGCGCATCGCCCGCGGCTCCGGCATGACGGTCACGGACGTCAACCAGCTCGTCCAGCGCTTCGAGCAGGCCGCCAAGATGATGAAGACGGTCGCCAAGGGCGGCATGCCCTCGGTCCCCGGGATGGGCCCGGTGCCCGGCGCCGGCTACCAGGGCCGCCCGAAGCCGCAGAAGAAGAAGAGCAGCAAGTCCGGCAACCCCGCCAAGCGCGCGGCCGAGAACGCGGCGATCACCTCCGGGCCCCGCCCGGGCGATGCGGGCGGCTCCGGCTTCGGCCTGGGCGGCGGCGCCGGCAAGGGCGCCCAGCCCACGCCGGAGGAGCTCGAGCAGCTGCAGAAGCTCCTCGGGCGATGAGGCGGGTCGCGGCCGGACGCGCGGGCGGGATCCTCGTCCTCGCGGCCGTGCTCGGGCTCACCGGCTGCGCCGAGGGCTCCGGGGTCGACGCGATGACGGCGCCCTCCCCGGAGGACCTGGTCGGCCGCTGGGTGACGGGCGTCTCCTACGACGCGCCCGATGTGCCGTTCCTCCTGATCGCGGAGGACGGGACCTGGACGGGCTCCGACGGCTGCAACGGCGCGCAGGGCGAGTGGTCGATCGACCAGGCGGGCGCGCTCACCGTCTCGGCCGGGCCGAGCACGCTGATCGCCTGCGACGGCGTCGCGCTGCCGATGATCTTCTCGGAGGCGGCGATGGCCTCGCTCGACGGCGGACGGCTCCGCCTGTTCGACGACGAGGGGGCCACCGTCGTCAAGCTCGCCCGCTCCACGAGCGACGAGGCGCCCTCGGCGTCGCCGGACCCGGCGGGGGAGTAGCGCACCGTCCCTCCGCGGGCCGCAGCGGGGATCCCCGTGAGGCGCACCGCTCGCTAGCGTGAGGGCATGACAACCGCACACGCGCGCCCCGTCCGCATCGGCGTCCAGATCGCACCGCAGCACGTCCCCTACGAGGTCATCCGCGACACGCTCGCGGAGCTCGAGGACCTCGGCGTCGACATCGCCTTCAACTGGGACCACTTCTTCCCGCTCTCGGGAGAGCCGAACGGCCTGCACTTCGAGGGCTGGAGCATGCTCGCGGCCTGGGCCGAGCAGACCAGCCGCATCGAGTTCGGCCCGCTGGTCACCTGCAACAGCTACCGGAACCCCGACCTCCTCGCCGACATGGCGCGCACGGTCGACCACATCAGCGCCAAGGGCGCCGAGGGCCGTCTGATCTTCGGCATCGGCTCGGGCTGGTTCGAGCGCGACTACGAGGAGTACGGCTACGAGTTCGGCACTCCCGGCTCCCGCCTCGACGAGCTCTCCGAGGCGATGCCGCGCATCCGCAGCCGGTGGTCGATGCTCAACCCGGCGCCCACCCGCGACATCCCGGTGATGATCGGCGGCGGCGGCGAGAAGAAGACGCTGCGGATCGTCGCCGAGCACGCCGACATCTGGCACAGCTTCTCGGACGTCCCGACGCTCGAGCGCAAGCTCGGTGTGCTCTCGGAGTGGTGCGGCCGCGTCGACCGCGACCCGGCCGCGATCGAGATCTCGACCGGCGCGAGCGTGCGCGGCGGTGTCGGCGACGCCTCCTTCGACGTGCTCGACCAGCAGTACGACCTGGGCGCCCGCCTGTTCACGCTCGGCATCACCGGTCCGGACATCGACCTCGCGCCCGTGCGCGACCTGCTCGGCTGGCGCGACGGCCGGAACAGCACCGCGCGCTGACCCGGTGGGGCGCCGTCAGGGCGGCGCCCCGCGTCGGAGTCAGGCCGCCGGCGCGTCCGTCGCCTTCTGGCCGGTCGGCACCGCCCGGGCGAGGCCGGTCTTCTCGGCCGCCACCTCGAAGGCGTCGGCCAGGGCGCGCTGGCCCTCGACGGTGGGATGCACGCCGTCCTCGCCGAGCAGCCCGTCCTCGCGGAGGGGGTCCGGGTACTCCAGCGCACCGCCGCCGGCGGCCGTCACGACCTCGACCAGCGCCGCGTCGTACTCGTCGAGATCGGAGGGGCGCGGGTCGGGGCCCCAGACCGAGTCGAGCGCGATGAGCCGGGCCGAGGGCGAGGCGGACACGATCGCGTCCACCGCCGGCCCGATCGCGGCGTCCACGTCCTCCGGATCCCAGCCCAGGTCGTTGCTGCTGGCGATCAGCACGATCGCGTCGGGCCGAGTGTCGGCGATCTCCTCCGCGCGGTCGCCGATCGCGACGCCGCAGTCGCCCGGCTCGATGAAGCCGCCGCCGTCGCAGCCCAGGTTCGTGACCTCCCAGCCGAGGTCGTCGCCGACGAGTGCGGGCCAGGCCTGCTCCGGGTCGACCGTCAGACCGCGCACAATGCTGTCGCCGACGATCGTCACCCGGGAGCCGACGGGAAGAGAGCCGCCGATCGAGAGCGGCAGCGGATCGGCGGTGACGGTCGGGAGGGGAGTGGCGGTGCCGGCGGGGGACGCGGTCGCCGGGCCGGTCGTCGTCGAGGACGAGCAGCCGGCGAGACCGAGGGCCAGCGCGCCGATCGCGGCCGCGGCGAGGAGGGCGGGACGTGTCATGAGCGGGGATCCCGGAGCCCGTCGCGCAGCTCGCCCGCGAGCGCCCGGACCACCGCCTTGAGGTCGCCGTCGTTCGCCGCGGCCGTCCGCAGCTGGCGCTGATAGCTCGCTCCCGCGACCAGGATCAGCTCGACGTCGCCGAGCTCCTTCACGCAGTCGAGGCGCTCGGCGACCGGTGCGAGGGTGACGAGCAGGTCGCGGATGTCGTCGGTGACCAGCCGCTCCGCTCCGGCGGCGTCGAGGATGATCTCGGCGTCGAGTCCGTAGCGGGCCGCGCGCCACTTGTTCTCGCGCACGTACCAGGGCTGCATCGTCGGAAGGTCCTCGCCCGCGTCCAGCCGCGACGAGAGGTGCTCGACGAGGCACTGGATCAGCGCGGCGACCGCTCCGATCTCCTCCGCGGAGGAGAGGCCGTCGCACGCGCGCATCTCGAGAGTGCCCCACTGCGGCGAGGGGCGGATGTCCCAGCGGACCTCCGTGTGATCGTCGATGACGCCGGTGCGCATCATGTCGTCGACGTACTCCTCGTAGTTCGCCCAGGCGCCGAACTGCGGAGGCAGGCCCGCCGTCGGCAGCTGCTGGAACATCAGCGCGCGGTTCGAGGCGTAGCCCGTGTCGACTCCGCCCCAGAACGGGCTCGACGCCGAGAGCGCCTGCAGGTGCGGGTAGTAGTCGAGCAGGGAGTTGAGGATCGGCAGCACCTTGTCGCGGTGCTCGATGCCGACGTGCACGTGGATGCCCCAGATCATCATGTTCCGGCCCCACCACTGGGTCCGGTCGATGAGGCGGTGGTACCGCTCCTTGTCCGTGATGGCCTGGTCGAACCACTGCGCGAACGGGTGCGTGCCCGAGCACACGAGGTCGAGTCCCATGGGGTCGGTGATCTCGCGCACCTGCCGCAGCTGATCCTGCAGGTCGGCGACCGCGTCGCGGACGGAGGTGTGCACGCCGGAGACCAGCTCGACCGTGTTGCGCAGGAGCTCGCCGGTGATGTGCGCGTGCGGGGCGCCGTCGTCGCTGCGGAGCGCCTCCAGCACCACATCGGCGACGTTGGCGAGATCGCCCGTCTGCCGGTCGACGATCGCGACCTCCCACTCGATCCCGAGCGTGGAGCGGTCTGATGCGGCGAAGCTGATCTCCATGGCGTGGTCCTCATCGGATCCGGGCGTCCGCCGATCGGGACGCGCCTCGCCATCCTGCCACCTGCGGCCGGGGCGGACGCAGAGCCCCGGCGGCGGCCTTCGGGGTCCCGCGCGGCCCGCTCCCGCGAGGGTGCCGCTGGTCGGCGGCGTGCCGGGCCCGCACCGGGGCGGTTTTTCTGGCAGAATGATCCGTCGGGTCCGAGGCGGTCGACCCTCTACTCACCGCCGACGAAACCCCCTCGAGCTTCCGCCGGGTGTGCCCCCACGCTCACGGCTCAGTTCATCCATCATCGACCGGACACCGGTCAACGACCACACAGGAGAATTGTGGCTGTCAAGATTCGTCTGAAGCGCCTCGGCAAGATCCGGGCGCCCTACTACCGCATCGTCGTCGCCGACTCGCGCACCAAGCGCGACGGCCGCGTGATCGAGGAGATCGGCAAGTACCACCCGACCGAGCAGCCCTCGTTCATCCAGGTCGACTCGGAGCGCGCGCAGTACTGGCTCGGAGTCGGCGCGCAGCCGACCGAGCAGGTCGCCGCGATCCTCAAGCTGACCGGCGACTGGGGCCGCTTCAAGGGCGACGCCGACGCCGTCAGCACGGTCCAGGTGAAGGAGCCCAAGGCTCCGTTCGTCGTCGACGCGAAGAAGAAGCCCGTCCTCAAGCCGAAGTCCGAGGCTCCGGCCAAGGCCGCCCCGGTCGAGGACACCGCCGACGAGACCTCCACCGAGGCGTAGTCAGTGCTCGCTCCCGCCGTCGAACACCTCGTCAAGGGGATCGTCGAGAACCCCGATGAGGTCAGTGTCGTGGCCACGAGCTCCCCGCGCGGAGAGGTCCTCGAGGTGCGCGTGCACCCCGAGGACCTCGGCCGCGTGATCGGACGCTCCGGTCGCACCGCCAAGGCCGTCCGCACTCTCGTCGCCGCGCTCGCCGACGGGCGCCGAGTGCGCGTCGACGTCGTCGACACCGACAAGTAGAGGTGTCGGTCACCGGACCGGGCACGACGCAGCTCCGCGTCGCCCGACTCACCAAGGCCCACGGACTCAAGGGCGCCATCAAGCTCGAGCTCTACACGGACGAGCCCGACAAGCGCTTCACCCCCGGATCCACGTTCACGCTGCAGGTCCCGCGCACCTCCGAGTGGCACGGCAAGAAGCTCGAGCTCGTCGAGCTGCGCTGGTACAACAGCCACCCCGTCGCGTTCTTCCGAGGCGTCGACGACCGCAACGCCGCTGAGACCCTCCTGAAGGCGATCCTCTGGATCGACGAGGAGGTGCAGACCCAGCCGGGCGAGGACGACTCCTGGTACGACTACCAGCTGGTCGGCATGAAGGTCGTCCGCGACGGCGTCGAGGTCGGCACCGTCCGCCGCGTCGACCACTTCCCCGCGCAGGACCTGCTCATCGTCGGTACCCCCTCCGGCGAGGTGATGGTGCCGTTCGTGAACGCGATCGTCCCCTCCGTCGACGCCGCGGCCGGGATCGTCACGGTCACGCCTCCGATCGGCCTGTTCGAGGAGGCTCCCGAGGAGGAGCCCGCCGCGGTCGACCTCAGCGGTGTCGACCTCGCGGACCCGGCGCTGAGCGCGCCTGCGGACGCCGACGCGCCGGACGCCTCCGATGACGCGGACTCCGCTCTCGAGGAGCCCGCCGACGACGAGCCCCCGGCCGCCTCCGACGCCGCCTCCGAGGAGGAGCCCCGGTCGTGAGGATCGACATCGTCACGATCTTCCCGGAGTTCTTCGGCGTGCTCGACATCAGCCTGCTCGGCCGTGCTCGGCAGAGCGGGCTGATCGAGCTCGGCGTGCACGACCTGCGGGACTTCACCCACGACCGCCACCGCACCGTCGACGACACGCCCTACGGCGGCGGCGCCGGCATGGTGATGCGACCGGAGCCGTGGGGCGAGGCGCTCGACACGATCCTCGACGGCGCGGACGACCCCGTCGTGATCTTCCCGTCGCCCGCGGGCGAGCTGTTCACCCAGGCGACCGCCCGCGAGCTCGCGGAGGAGTCCACCCTCGTCTTCGGCTGCGGCCGCTACGAGGGCATCGACCAGCGCGTCGTGGACCACACCGCCGAGCGCGCGCGGGTCCGGCTGATCAGCCTCGGCGACTACGTCCTCAACGGAGGAGAGGTCGCCGTGATGGCGATGATCGAGGCCGTCGGACGCCTGGTCCCGGGCGTGGTCGGCAATCCGGCGAGCCTGGTCGAGGAGAGCCACTCCGACGGGCTGCTCGAGTACCCGAGCTACACCAAGCCGGCCTCCTGGCGCGGCCTCGACGTCCCTCCGGTGCTCCTCAGCGGCAACCACGGGGCGATCGCCGCCTGGCGCCACGAGCAGAGCGTCGAGCGCACGCGCCGCGTCCGCCCCGAACTGCTTCCCTAGCCCCTCGCCGCACGGTCACCGGGCCGCGAGGGCCAGGTGCCGGTCGCGGAGGGCGAGGAAGAGGGGGAACGCGAACGCGAGGGCGACCAGCGGCGCGAGCAGCACCAGGATCCACACGCGGCGCATCCCGATCCGGCGGCCCTCCACCACCATGAAGGCGACGGCCGCGATCGCGACGACCAGCAGGTCGGTCGAGAACGACGACACCCACGGCCCGCCTGCGGCGAGGCCGGCGAGCAGGTCCGCGCCCTCCTGCATAGCCCTCACGTTCCAGGTCCAGGTCCCGATCAGCCCGGCGAGGGCGAGGACGAGGTAGACGATCCCGAGCGGCGTCCAGCCGCGGTGCAGCCGGCTCATGCGCGGGCCTCCGTTCGTGCGAGGGTGAGGATCGTCCCTCCGGCGAGGGCGACCACGGCCACAGTAGCGACGGCGAGGGTCAGCGCGTCCGGTGCGGTCAGCGCCTGACCGCGCAGCGCCTGCCAGCAGGTGAGGGCGACCGCGGCCGCCCAGCCCGCCGAGGCCAGTGCGACGAGCCGCAGCCGGGTGGATCCGGGGCGCAGGACGGGGATCCGGGCTGCCAGCCGTCCGAGCAGCAGCGCGAGCAGCGGGAGCCCCTGCAGAGCGTGCATCCCGACGAAGTGCGGGATGCGCAGATCGCCCCCCGTGGTGCTCCAGCCCAGGAGGGGGAGGCCGGGTCCGCCGTCCGCGACTCCGACGGCGTGCGCGCCGACGACGCCCTGGTAGTCGCTGATCTGGCCGGGCGAGGGCCCCGTCATCAGGAACGCGAGGGCCATCCCGACGAGCCCGATCACGAGTCCGGCGCGGACGGCGAGCGTCAGCGCCGGGTCGCCGAGCGGCACCCGCGCCAGGAGGGCGGCGAGGACCAGAGTCGCCAGCCAGACCACCACGATCGAGACGGCCATCGAGGCCCAGAGCGCGGCGTGCAGGGGAGTGGAGACGTCAAAGTGGCTGCGCTCGCCGACCAGGGCGGCGCCTCCGATCACGACCATCTCGACCGCCAGGCCGACCGCCGCGACCGTGCCCAGCGCTCGGGCGGGGCGGCGCCGGCGGGGCACGAGCCCGATCAGCCGGGCGAGCGTCACGGCGTACAGCGCGATCGAGAGGCAGAACTTCAGCGGCTTGCCCCAGAGCGGCTGCCCGCCGAGCTCGCGGGGATCGACGACCAGCGCGATCGCGCAGAGGAGGGCGCCGACCGCCATCGCGGCAGCGAGCACCAGGAGCGGCCGGTGCGGAGCAGCGGAGGCTGTGGGCGCGGGCGTCTCGGTCGCGGCGCTCATCGGGGCACCTCCGTCGAGCCGAAGCGGCTCTGCGTCTCGCGCGCCTGGGCGACGCGCCGGAGCGACTGCAGCACCACGTCTCCGAGCGCGGTGCCGACGGCGGCGACGGCAGCCTGCTCGCTCACGCTCTCGCGGGCCTGCAGTTCGTCGAGGTCGGCGGAGGCGACGAGGGCGGCGGCGCGGGCGTAGGTCTCGAGCCAGCCGGCGCTCATCGGTCCGGTGGAGAGCTCGAGCGCGTCGAGCGCCCGTGCCGCCGTCGCGACGGCAGGGTGGCCGCAGTGGTCGGAGCCCGCGGCCTCGGCGATCCGCCGCGTCGACGCCTCGGTGGCGGACGCGGTCGAGTCGGCGCTCACGGAGACCACGTCCTGCGCCACCTCGAACGCTGCTGTCGGACCGACGCCCGCGTCGAGCGCGGCCGTGATCCGCTTCGCGCCGGCGATACCGACGCCGCCGCTCTCGATGAGCGCCCGGAGCAGCGTCAGGCGGGCGACATGGGCGTCCCCGTACTCCGCCCGCTGGGGGCCGGCGGCGTCGCCCGGCGGCAGCAGCCCCTCCCGGATGTAGTACTTGATCGTGGGCAGGCTGACGCCGCTGCTGCGGCTGAGCTCCGAGATTCGCACGTGGACAGTATCGCTATCCGATAGCGGTACTGTCCATCTGCAGTCAGTCCCGCGCGGAGAGGACGATGTTCCCCGTCTCGGTGATGGCGATCGTGTGCTCCATGTGGGCGCCGCGCGAGCCGTCGCGGCTGCGGAGGGTCCAGCCGTCCTTGTCCGTGTAGATCTCGTCGGTCGTCTGCAGGAACCACGGCTCGATCGCGACGACGAGGCCCGGGCGGAGCGGGTAGCCGCGGCCGGCGCGTCCGTCGTTGGGGATGTGCGGATCGCCGTGCATCGTGCGGCCGACGCCGTGGCCGCCGAAGTCGGTGTTGATGGACAGGCCCTCGGCGTGTGCGACGGCGGCGATGGCCGCGGAGATGTCGCCGATCTTCTTCCCGGGCTGCGCGGCGGCGATGCCGGCCTCGAGCGCGCGGGCGGTGGTGTCGATGAGGGCGAGGTCCTCCTCGCGCGGCGTCCCGACCACGACGCTGATGGCCGAGTCGGCGACCCAGCCGTTCACGGAGGCGGCGAAGTCGAGGGTCAGCAGGTCGCCGTCCTTCAGCCGGTAGTCGAAGGGCAGGCCGTGCAGCACCGCGTCGTTGACGGAGGTGCAGATGACCTTGCCGAAGGGGCTGGCGCCGAAGGAGGGGTGGTAGTCGATGTAGCAGGACTCGGCGCCGGCCGTGCGGATCATGTCGTGGGCGAGCCGGTCGAGCTCCAGCAGGTTCACGCCGACCGCGGCGGCGGCGGAGGTGGCCTTCAGTACCTCGCCGACGAAGCGGCCGGCGGGACGCATCTCCTCGATCTCGGCGGGGGTGCGTAGCTCGATCATCCTGATCCTCTCGGGGTCCGCTGAGCCGTCGCTCAGCGGTGGTGGGTACGGTCGGTGCATGCGCACGCGACGGGCATTCGGTTCCTGGCAGTTCCCGGCGGCGATCGTGCTGCCCTTGTGGATCCTCCTCGGCTACGGGGTCTTCGGAGGATCGAGCGGCTGGACCGTGCTCGGCCTGGTGATCGCCCTCCCCATTCTGGCGGTCGCGCTGGCGGCTGTGGCCGCGATCGTCGCATTCCGGGTGACCGTCCGGCCCACGCGCACTCCCGCGTGGGGCGACGTGGCCGTGGTCGGCGCCTGGCACCTCTCCCTGATCGCCTTCGGCTTCTTCCCGCCCGGCGCCTGGGCGCTGGGCCTGCTCTCGGTGGTCCTCGGAGTGGCGGCCTTCTGGCACTCGGGGTGGCGGTTCCTCGCCGACGCGAGGGCCACTCTCCTCGCCTTCTCGGAGGCGGCGTCCGTGCAGGCCGAGGGCGCTCACCGCCCGGTCGCCGGCGAGGGCTTTGATCCGGAGCGCCCGCAGGACGGGCAGACCATCGTCCTCTGAGGGGTCGGGCGTCCCGCGAGGCGCTGTCCCACTGCGAGGCCCCGCCCTGTTCCTCGGCTCGGCCCTCTCGACGGATCCGCCCTCTGCGCGGCTCTGCCTCCGGGTGACCCTGCCCTGCTCATGACCCTGCTTTGACTCGGATCGACGCGGCATGGCAGAATGAGCGCGTGTGCCTCGCGCAGGCTCTGCCACAGGGGAGCCGCGACGACGTGGGCACGACCGACTTCCATCAACGAAACGGTGTTCGACCTGTGGCGGGCACGGAGAGCGATACAGCATGCACATCCTCGATTCCGTCGATGCGGCGTCCCTCCGCAGCGATGTCCCGGACTTCCGCGCCGGCGACACCGTCAAGGTCCACGTCAACATCGTCGAGGGCTCCCGCTCGCGCATCCAGGTCTTCCAGGGCGTCGTCATCGGCCGCTCCAACGAGGGCGTCCGCGAGACCTTCACCGTCCGCAAGGTGAGCTTCCAGGTCGGCGTCGAGCGCACGTTCCCCGTGCACTCGCCGGTCATCGACCACATCGAGGTCGTCACCCGCGGTGACGTCCGTCGCGCGAAGCTCTACTACCTGCGCAACCTGCGCGGCAAGAAGGCCAAGATCAAGGAGAAGCGCGACGCCTGAGCGGCATCCGCACGACTTCTCGGGAACCCCGGTCCACCTATGATGGACCGGGGTTCCTCCCTTTCTCGGGGGCGATCCGTCCGGGGAGTCCACCCGGTGATGCACAGTAGGGGCGACGGCGAGCGATGACAGACAGCACGGCCCCGGTCCGCCTCCCCGGAGGCGAGGACCACGCCCGCCACTCGGCGGATCCGTCCGAGAAGCGCCCGCGCAAGCGCCGGGGAGTCCTGCTCTTCCTCCGCGACGTGCTGATCATCTTCGTGGTCGCGGTGCTCGTCTCCTTCCTCGTGAAGACCTTCCTGATCCGCTCGTTCTACATCCCCTCCTCCTCCATGGAGCAGACGCTCGTCGAGAACGACCGGATCCTCGTGAACGAGCTCGTACCCGGAGTGGTGAAGATCTCGCGCGGCGACGTCGTCGTCTTCCGCGATCCCGGCGGATGGCTCTCGCCGAGCTCCGAGCCCAACGTGCCGCCGTTCCAGGCCGCGGTCGACTCCGCCCTCGCGCTCGTCGGCCTCACCGCTCCCGACAGCAACGACCACCTCATCAAGCGCGTCATCGGCCTGCCCGGCGATCACGTGACCTGCTGCACACCGCTCGGCCAGGTCGAGATCAACGGCAACCCGATCGACGAGCCTTACGTGAAGCTGCCCGACGGGGTGCAGGCCGTCTCGGCCACCCCCTTCGACGTCGTCGTGCCCGAGGGCTCGCTCTGGGTGATGGGCGACAACCGCTACAACTCCGCCGACTCCCGCTACAACACCGACAAGCCGGGCGGCGGCTTCGTGCCGATCGACAACGTCGTGGGCCGCGCGATCCTCGTGACCTGGCCCGTGCAGCAGTGGGCGTGGCTCGACGACTACCCGTCGGTGTTCCGCGGAGTCGACACCGAGGCCTCCGAGGAGGGCTCGGACGACGCGCAGAGCGGGCAGGGCTAGGTGGTCGTCGCCGAGCCGACGCTGACCCAGGAGCGGCGCCTCTTCCGGCAGGGCTACGAGACGGTCATCGGCTGCGACGAGGTCGGCCGCGGCGCGATCGCCGGTCCGGTCTCGGTCGGCGTCGTGTCGATCGGCAGCCGCTGCGGGCGCTTCCCCGAGGGGCTCCGCGACTCCAAGATGCTCGCTCCCGCCCGCCGCGAGGCGCTCCTGCCGGGGGTGGCGAAGTGGGTCTCGGCCTGGGCGATCGGCGAGTCCTCGGCGGACGAGATCGACGAGACCGGGATCATCGCCGGCCTCGGCCGCGCCGCGTCGAGGGGAATCGAGCGCCTCGCCGACAAGGGCGTCGACCTCGCCACCGCCGTCGTCCTCCTCGACGGCGCTCACGACTGGCTGACGCCCGCGCTGGGCGAGTGGGCGGCCGAGTTGACGATCGTCACCCGCGTGAAGGCCGACCGCGACTGCGCCGCCGTCTCCGCCGCCTCCGTGCTCGCGAAGGTGGGCAGGGACGGTCAGATGGTGCGCCACCAC
Organism: Rathayibacter sp. AY1C5; assembly: GCF_002931705.1. Lineage (NCBI taxonomy): Bacteria > Bacillati > Actinomycetota > Actinomycetes > Micrococcales > Microbacteriaceae > Rathayibacter > Rathayibacter sp. AY1C5. Next base: position 169,858 of record NZ_PSWD01000004.1, on the reverse strand, counting down.
GACGATTTCGCCGACTACGCCTGGGACAGCAACAAGGGCTACGGCAGCGCCGCGCACTGGGCGGGGATCGAGCGGGTCGGCCCATCCCCGCTGCACCGGGTGACCTGGCTGTCGAAGTCGCGGGAGAGCGTCGAGGAGCCGGTCCCGGCGTTCGTGCCCGTCGGCTCGGCGTAGGATTGTCCAACGATGGATGAGGACGAATTCGAGGACTACGACCGCGAGGTCGAGCTGGCACTGTACCGGGAGTACCGCGACGTCGTCTCGCAGTTCTCGTACGTCGTCGAGACCGAGCGCCGGTTCTACCTGGCGAACGAGGTCGACCTGGTCCGCCGCGACACCGAGCACGACTTCTACTTCGAGCTCACCATGCGCGACGTGTGGGTCTGGGACGTCTACCGCTCCGACCGCTTCGTGAAGTCGGTGCGCGTGCTGACCTTCAAGGACGTCAACGTCGAGGAGCTCTCCCGCAAGGAGTTCGAGCTCCCCAAGGAGCTCGCGCTCGACGAGTAGCCCTCTGTCGCGGCAGGCTCCGGACCCCTTGCTGGTCGCGTAGCCGCCTCCGACGGCGCATCGAGACCCGGAGCCCGGAGCCCCACCCCGCTCCGGAGCTCTCTCGGATCCGCGGCTCCGCAGGTCTCGTCTTCAGGCAACGTGGATTCCTCCTGCTGGTCGCATAGCCGCCCCCGGCGGCGTCCGAAGACTCCGGCCCGACGTCCCTCCCCACCCGCCTCCTCGGCCCTCTTCTCCCCGGATCCCCTCCCGGCCGTACAGCGCTCGTTCCTGCTCCGGCACGCTTCCGGCAGGAGGACGCATGGACAAGGACGAACTGGGGCGGCGCGGCGAGGAGATCGCGGCGGCGCACCTGAGAGACAACGGATTCGAGATCCTCGACCGCAACTGGCGGGTCCGCGAGGGCGAGCTCGACATCGTCGCCCGCGACGGGTCGGCACTGGTCGTGGTGGAGGTGAAGACGCGCTCGTCGACGCGCTTCGGATTGCCGGTCGAGGCCATCACGCGGGCCAAGGCGCAGCGCCTGCGGCGACTCGCCTACGCCTGGGCCGACGAGCATCACGAGCGCTCCCGGCATCTGCGGATCGACGCGGTCGGCATCGTCGCTCCCGGGGGAGTCCCGTCGCAGATCCGGCACCTGCGGGCGGTGGCCTGATGGGCCTGGGGAGGACCTCCGCGGTCGGTCTCGTCGGCTTCGCGGGAGCCGTGGTCGGGGTGGAGGCCCACTCGGCCGACGGCACCCCGGGCATGGTGATCATCGGCCTGCCCGACGCCGCGCTCGCGCAGGCGAAGGAGCGGGTGCGCTCGGCGGCGATCAACTCCGGCAGCACCATCGCCGAGTACAAGATCACCGTGAACCTCTCGCCGGCCGCGATGCCCAAGCACGGCTCCGCCTTCGATCTCGCCATCGGGCTGGCCGCGCTCGCGTCGCTCCGTGAGGTCGATGCGGAGTCGGTCGCCGCGGTCGTCCATATCGGGGAGCTCGGCCTGGACGGCCGGCTGCGCTCCGTCCCGGGCGTGCTGCCCGCGGTGCTCGCGGCCGCCCGCGAGGGCAGGCGCCGCGTGATGGTCCCCGTCGAGGACCGGCTCGAGGCGGAGCTGGTCGACGGCGTCGAGGTGATCGCGGTCTCCTCGCTGGCGGCGGCCGCCGTCTGGCACGGAGCCGAGTGGGAAGTGCCGGTGCTCCCCGAGGCCGCGCCGCCGGCTGAGACGGTGTCCGAGCCGGAGGCCCGCCTCGACCTCTCCGACGTGGTGGGGAACGAGGAGGCGGCCGAGGCGATGGTCGTCGCGGCGGCGGGCGGGCACCACGTGTTTTTGCTCGGGCCTCCCGGCGCCGGGAAGACGATGCTCGCCTCGCGCTTGCCGGGCATCCTCCCCGACCTCGATGACGACGCAGCGCTGGAGGCCACCTGCATGCGCTCGCTGGTCGGAGCGCCGACCGGTGGCGCGCTGGTGCGCAGACCGCCGTTCGAGAGTCCGCACCACTCCGCCTCGTCCGCAGCGATCGTCGGCGGGGGCAGCGGCCGCATCCGGCCCGGCGCGGTCGCCCGCGCCACCCGGGGAGTGCTGTTCCTCGACGACGTAACAAGTAGCCAAGCACACCACGCTCGAAGAGGCCAGAAACGGCCCTGATCGGGCCGTAGGAGGGCGCAGATCGTGGCCGTGGGTTCGTGGCTGCCTGACGGCCTACGCGGCGAGGAGAGGCGGCTCTGCGAGACGCGTCGCGACGAGAGCCGCAGCGCTGGCGACTACGGAATCGGCTTCGACGACCAGCGGGACGCCACTAGCGAGCGTGGAGTTGTTGACGTAGGTGCTGAGGTCGAAGTGGTCTTGCATGTGTACTTCTATTGTCTCAAACGGGGGTCGTTAAGTCTGTTGTAATTTCTACGGTTTACGATCGAGTCCGCATGCTTCTTACTAATGCCCAGGCCGACACATCCCGTGCAGGTCACCAACTAGAAGGAGTGTGAGTCCACATGGGCTTCCGCCAAATTCGCGTCAGTGACCTCACTGGTGCGGAAGCGACCGAGGACGAGATCGTCACGATCATTGTCCGCCAGCACCCCGATCTCGATGAGCCGAAGCAGTTCGACGCTCTCCCGATCGAGGTCAAGGATCTCAAGCCCGCCGCCAACCTGGTGTCGCTGGAGATCCGCAACGGGGTGACGACCGAGATGGTCGTCACCCTGGCCGAATTTAACAAACTCGCGCCGAACATCAGCGCCGTGCTGGAGAACGCCGATGGCCTCAAGGGCCGTCGCAAGGGCTACAAGCCCAACTCCTGACCGGTCCACCGACGCCCCCACCCTTCGCTTGAGCGACCCGACTGCTCGCGGGGGGTGGGGGCCCTTTCAATTCCTGGTGAAGACTCGAACGACGTTGAGGACGAAGCTGCCGACCGCAGTGACTACCCCTACCCGACGCCAAAGCTCGTTGTTGCGCTCCTTATCGATGCCGTTCGTAGACATGATTCCCCTCACCCAGTGACGTCGAACCGGAACTTTGTCCCGTCTCGACTAGCTCTCTCTCCGTTGCGAATAGATTACCGACCACCTCTGGTGTCGAGCCGCTGATGTCGAAAGACTTTGTCCTGATCGTCCGCCGCTATCAGCCGCTATGAGGCCCTATGGTGCTCTGTGGTGTTCCATGGTCACCAGGCGAAGCCCGGTAAAGTTGTCATGCCAGAGCTAAATCTCGGGCGTGTCGCAAAGAAGAAGCCCCGCTGGCTGCGGGGCTCTTCACGTTCAGGCAGGGATGACCCGGACCTCGGTCACCAGGAGCCAGCGACCAGCGAGGTCGAGCACGGCGTTGTAGGCGGACGTCCATGTGTCGAACGTCATACCGTTGCCGGCCCAGTCCTCGCCACCCGTCTGCACCTGAGTCTTGAACCGGCTCGTCTTGGTGAGCAGGTTGATCAGCTCGTCCGGCAGGTCGACGGTGTCCCCTTCCTCGTCGACGGCGCCCATGAGGACGACGTCGCCCGAGATGAAGTCCCGATGCCGGAAGGCGCTGTTGTGTGCCCACAGAAGCAGAGTGGCTCTGAGGTTGGCGGGCAGGTTCTTGATCTTGCCCTCGTCGTTCAGGTAGAGCGACGACTCCGGGTTGGTCAGCTCGATCACGTCGAACGTGCCGCCGACCGCTGTCTGGTACTCGGTAAAGTCATCGAACGAACGAAGCTCCAGCGGCTGCTCTGTGTCAGCCGGTACAACGAGGCCCTTGGGCATCTCATCACATCCTTCTCGTGGTTGGTTAGCACGCCCGGTGTTGGGCGCGCAGTTCCGATCACGAAGAGGCGGGAGCGAAATACTCCTCGATCAGGCCCACCGCTGCGTCGTAGCCGATGGCGAATCGTGCTGTGTATCCACGGTCCTTAAGCGCAGCGAGCATCGCGGCTTGCTCCTCCAGGTGCTCGTCAGCGCGAAGGGTCCCGTTCTTCTTGAAGACGACCACTCCGTCTCGCTTCAGCTCGATACAGAGGCCCTGAGAGACGCCTCTCGGCTCGTAGATCACCAGGTCCGGCCAAGCACGGCTGGACTGCAGGCTCTTGTGGAGCTTCGCTTGTCCGATCGTGAGCTTCAGACCGGAGGCGAAGTCTGAGCGAAAGATGACGTCGGGGTAGTGGGTCTTCAAGTAGAGGCAGACCCGCTGCTGGACGACCGACTCGGTGTTGGGCAGCATCGCCCTACGCATGCAGGTCTCCGTCACCAAGCCTCCGGCTTCTCAGTCGGAGCGTGCGGTCAGTCAGGCCGGCGAGGGCTCGCTGAGCAGCAGCGGCGTCCGCTTGAAGCGTGAGCGTTCTGACCAGCTCGTCGAGCGCCTGGTCCGTGGTGTCCTCATTGTCTTCCGCCCACGCCCAGAACTCGGGAGTGGCTTCGTCCTCGGCCAGGCCGATGCTTCGGTCCTCACGGAGCAGGTTCACCCAGCCGATGCGGTCCAGAACGGCTGAGCGGTGCTCCTCGATGCGAGCAGCGTGCTCGGCCCGTGTCTCGGTAGGTTGCAGGGCGTAGAGCGTCTCCAGCCTGAAGAGAGCGGGGCCGGTGGGATCTGGGGGAGTGGTGCGTTCGATAGTTGTGTCCTCCTAGTTCCGCGCACGCAAGGTGGGATTCCATGCGCGGAACTAGGAGGTCGACGAGCGGAGGGTGGTTACCCGTCGACCAGAGGTTGTGCAACGACTGCATCGTGAGGCGACGATTCGAACGTCGCAGTTTGGGCAGTTATCGGACTGAGGATCACCCCGGCGAGACGTCTCCGTCTTCGCTGCCATCGGCGTAACTTTCGCCTAGCATTCATCCTTCATGCTTCTCACGTGCTCAATCTGTCGTTTTGTTCAAGGTGCGAGGCGGCTGTGCTTCTTTACGTTGCGCACACGGTACGTCTGCCACGGTATTGACGCTCACCGCCTAAGTGGACGATAACGGTCTTCCACACTGATATTCGCATTTCTATTCTTGTTGGTCAATGCTATTTTGACCAGCTTTGACGATCCGGTCGGTGGCTCCAAAGACCTGACGGATGTCTGTCTCGGTCGGTTCACCTCCCGCAAGCCACTGCTGGATGTACGCGCGGCTTTCGCTCGGATCCATCTGGTCCTCCGCGCCGATCTGGTGTATCGCCAGGTAGGCCGTCGACTCCGCGCCGAACTCTGCGGTGCCACGATGCATCCCGCCGAGTTCCTCCTCTTCGGGCTCGTCGGACGTGTGCCCAAGCTCGACGTGACCCAGCTCATGCATCCGTGTCTTCAACGGGTAGGGAGCAACAGGGGAAACGGCGATGGTGCGGTCGTAGGAGTACCCCATGACGTTCCCGTTGTAGAGGCGGAACGGCTCCTCAGTGACATTCAGCGTCTCGAGTGCGCGGTCTTCATCCCAGTTCGGCGGCACGTAAGGAGGCAGCTCGCCTTCGCCGGCCACCTGCGCGTAGTGGAAGAGCGCACGGACGACCTTGAACCGGCGCATCGTCTTCGGCAGCTCGGCTTCTGTGTCAGGTGCCGGTTCAGCGGCGCTCTCGTCGCCCTTGAGGCGCACGGTGATGGGGCGGAGGATCGAGTACGCCTTCTCGCCCTTCTTCACGTGGTAGCCGAGCTCCTGCCAGCGCTTGAACGTGGCGACGGGGGACGGCGGGCAGCCCTGCATCGCCAGGAAGCCGAGGTTGCGGAGGCTGTAGTTGTGGAAGCGGTTGTAACTGTCACCGAACCGTCCTTCGATCATCAAGATCGACTCCAGCAGCTCAGCGTTGCTCGGTACGTCGATGGGCGGCTGACGCTCGCTCACGCGCCTGACTCCTTGAAGGCCTTCTGTACTTCGTGGAACAGGGCGACGTCACCTCCCTGGTCGGGGTGGTTGGCCAGGAGTTTGCGACGATAGGCAGCTCGCACGACATCGGCGCCCGCGCTCGGCTGAACCTCCAGCACCTCGTACCAGAGTCGCGACTGGTAGGGCGTGACGATCGCGCTGGCGGGTAGGGACTTGAAGCCACGGAAGGCGGCTTTGACCATCTCCTTCGCTCCCCAGCGGTCGAGCCCGCGTAGGGCTTCAACTGTCAGGCGGATGGCTTGAAGGTTGTCATCCACATGCGTCCACTTGTCGCACGGGATGCACTGGCTCTCACCGTCGAGGTCGAAGTACACGGCGACGCCGCGGTCATCGGGCATCCGTTGCTTCGCGTAGAGCAGTCCGTCCTGTCTCGTCATCATGTTGGAGCTGATGACGACGTTGCGCGCGCCGAGCATCCTCAACTCATTGAGTAGCTGATCGCGAGCGTACGAGAACGGCGTCTTGAACTTGGCCGTCTGAGGCGACTTCGTGCGCGGCCAGCTCGCGGGCCACTGGAGTGGGTAGGCCTCGATCATGCGGCGTCCCATCCGCAGCGATCACCGCCGTCGCAAGGGTGGTGTGCTCGTTGGCGTGGGCAGCGACCGATGTCGTGCAGGATGCGGTGGAGGAGCGCGATCACTTGGACGCTCCTGGTTGATGTAGCTGGTTCTGTTGCATGTCACCTCCTTCGGTGTTCGTTGATGTGGTTGGTCACCCGTAGGGTGTGGTTGTGGATCTCAGCGTTCTGCTCGACGACGTTTTGCAGTGGTGGTCGCAAGTCGAGGGACGCACGAGCTGGCTTGAACTGATCGCCGCCTTCTTGAGCATCATCCTGTCCGTCATGATCGCGCTTTCGATTCAGGGTCGCGACTTCCGAAAGCGAACCGCAGAAGCCGCTTCCGCGGTTATGGTCGCGGAAACCAATCGGACTTTGGAAAGACGACAAGAGTTGCTGGTTCGTTGCCTCGACCTAGTTACCGAAGCGTTCGATCTCTGTCTCAAGTCGGCGGATGGTGACTGGAGACAAGCGGAGCGTCTGAGCTTGAAGCTCAGGGTGGAGAACGCAGCGGAAATGATCGCGATGGAAGGTGGTAGCGGAGCATGGCTTGCTGGCCACGAGTTCCGCACCAAGACATTGAAGCTGATGAAGAAGCAGCCCGTCAAGTTAACGTCTTATTCTGACAAGAAGAACTTGAACTCGACTGCAATGAGTGCAAGCTTCTCCGCGCAGCAAATTCGCGAGGAGCTTATTAAATGGCTGAAATCGCCAATTCAACACAAATCGTGACCCGGAGCGAGCAGCGGGTGTACGACACGTTTTAGTGTGCCGCCGCTCGATGCGGGCCGCGACCTGTGGAAAAGTCGTCAGCATCGTCGTCTTTGACGGAGTTTTCAGATCATGGTCTGCGATACATATCAGCCCATGAACACGCCGCGCTGTCCAACTTTTGAACTAATTGACAAAGTGCTGTTCTGTTGCCTGGCTAGGCCTGTCTTCACGGCCCCTGGTGGGAACGTCGCAGAAGATACATTTCACGACTCGACGCTATTGCGACAGTTCGAGTATGCCGTCGATCTGCTTTGCTCGGTAGACCATGTTCTGCGATCCGTCAGCAGTTGCACTGAATCCCACCCAGTCTTTCGTGCGCACGACGAGACAAATCTCGTCCAGCGTCAATGCGCTAAATATTTCTAGCGTGGAGAGCTTATTACCCTCATTGATCGATAGCAGGTATTTCTTTATTTCGGTCATTTGACCCCTTGTGTTTAAATGGTTCTATCTATGCACGACCGCTACGACATCGAGGAGATCCTCTACTACGCCCAGAAGGGCATGTCAGCCCGCTTCATCAAGGAGGAGCTGGGGCTCTCGATCTCGGAGCGTCAGGTGCAGCGTCTGGTCGCGTCCCGTCTGGGTCGACGACCGACGCGTCAGGCGATCCAGCGTCCGGACTCGCTCCGTGACCGCGTGGTCGCCTACATGGAGTCGCAGGGACTCGATCGGTACTACTGCACCGCGTGCGAGCGGCGCCGGCTGGAGCCTGGCTTCATCCGCGCGCTGAACGCTGACCGTTCCCTCGACGTCCTGGTGTTCGTGTGTCGCCACTGCTCTGTGGCGAGCGACGTCTAGGTGGCTTGCTTCTTATCGGCCTCGTACTTGCGCACGAGTGAGTTCAGCTGCGCCACGTCGAAGGAGGTGAGACCTCCAGAACGTCGGAGCTTGGGAACCTTCACGCCTGCCGTCTTCAGCACCTTGATTCGTGCGGCTAGAGCGGCTCTCGTGAGGCCAAGACTCTTAGCTGCGCTGTCGAGGTCATCACTGCGCAGGTAGGTGACGAGTGTCTCTCTATAGTCCACTGCCACGGTCAGTCCTTCTTCACCCGCAGCGTGCCCGCTGGCACGCCGAGCTTCGTCTCGATCTCCGCGACGGACAGCTCTGTCGTGTCGTCGGCGGGGGACCCCTGCTTGATGGTCCAGTCGTAATTCTGCAGGTACTTAGCGGTGTCCCACTCACCCAGCTCGCCTTCGCCGTTGTCAAGGAAGATCATCTTTCCAGCAATGCCTAGGACTTCGCGCTCATCTCCGTCACTATTGACGAGGATGTCACCGACTTGGAGATCATCCCATTCGATTGTCGATCGTTCTAGCTGGTCGGCCTTGAATACTTCGGTCGTTCCATCTGCTGTCCTCAATTTATAGGAATAGGGCTCGCTGATGTCAATTGATTCGACGTGCGCTAGGTGGCCAGGCAACACCTGGTGATTCAACGTACCGAATTTGCCCGCATCTATTCTCACTTGGACTTTTTGACCTACCTTGAACTCGCTCATATCACCTCCTTGGTGTCATTAGTTTTTGCCCTGCCCCGGCGCGAGATGCGACCGCCCTTGGTGCCGGCCACGCTGGCAAGCTCGCGATTCGCCGCGAAGCCACCGGTGTTTCCGTTGCTGCCGCCCCTCTTGCCGATCCTCTTGAAAAAGTTCGGATCTCGGGCGAGGATCTTCGCGGTCGCCTTCGCTGCGCCTGCTTTCGTCCCGGCCACTAGCGATTGCCCCATGGCCAGGTTCGTTTGTCCTTCTTTGCCGAGATCATCTCAACGTGTCGGTCGAGTCGACGGTTCAACTCAGCGACGGCTGATTCAAACTCATCCCGTGTCGGTACCAGCGCGAGCTGGTCCAGGCCGTCTTGCAGTCTCTGCTCAACGCCCGTCAGTACCGGCGGAGTAGCACGGCGTACAGGCTTGAGCCCCGCTTTCTCTGCCGCGTGGAACTTCTGGTCCTTCGCGTTGGCGATGTACGACGAGCGTTGCTGCTTGTGCAGGACAAACGCTGGCCACGTCTTCGTGCGTCGGACCGTACGGACCGTCTGAGGCGTCACGTGATGGAACTCCGCCATCTCGGCGACCGTGCGGCGTCCGTCTTTGACGTCCCGCGCGATTGAATGAAACTTGATCTTGGTAAGTGCTTTCGGCATGCTCTAGATTCCTTGGGCCGTGCCCGTTAGTTGTAGTGGTGCCAGCAGTGGGAGCAGCTGTGCTCGTGCTGGCGTGCTCTCACAGTGGGCGCAGAGGCCGTCACTGTCTCGCGGTTCGTTCTCGCGTAGGCATGCTCGGCAGGTGCCGGGCTGAGCGCACCCCGCTTCGTGCTCCAGGATCTCGGCTTCGGCCGTCATGTCCTGCTCGTGGTCGCTGAAGTACTCGAAGACGTTCACTGCGCGTCCTCCAACTCTTGGAGCTTGGTGATCACCGTAGATGCGTGCGCGCTGCTCTTCACCTTCTCAAGCGTGCTGAGCACCCACTCGTCGTCCTTGCCTTTGCGCTTCGCGAGGGACTCAATGAGTGCGACCTGGCTCTCGCTGGCCGGCTTGGCGGTCGGAGCCGCAGCCTTTCGGCTGACAACTACCTTCGATCCTTCAGCTTCGTCGCCGTCGTCATCCTCGCCTTCGATGGCGATGCCGAGGTTCGCAGTGAACGCGTATCGACGGTAGTAGGTGATCATCGAGCCGACCTCTTGCGGTCGCAGTCCCTCGATCGGGATGCGGAGACGACTCGTCTCGCTCTCGCCTGACTCGTGCCGGATGACGGTGCTGAGGTAGGTGAAACCGTTCTCCTCAGTGTTGATCGGTTGCGTAACCGCGAGCTTGTTCTTCGCTAGGTATGGCTGCGCTGTCTCCTCGACGGTCGCCAGGTCGGCATACTTGTACGCTCGTGACCCTGCCTGACCGGAGGTAGTGCGCTTCACGACTGTCATCTCTGCTCGGAACTCTACGAGCGCTTGAGCGAGCGTGTTAGCTTCTGCTGACCCTTCTGCCATGTGTGTTCTCCTTCTTTAGTTGTCGTAGTATCTGTCGCAGCTCCTTTCTCTTTTCGATCGCGAACGCGCCGTTTCGGACGCTCAGGTTGGTGAGTAGTGTGACGACCGATATCTTCTGTCCGGTTCGTTCTGTCTCTCGCTGTCCTAGCTCCTTAAGTGCTGTCCGCATGAGTGGATCCCATTGATCCGTTGCTTTGACTTTAGTAGCCCCGCTGCCGTAGCTAGCACGCTCGATCTTCCAGGTGCCTTCTTCCATGTGTGATTGTCCTAATTGTGTCCCCCTTGTTTAGTTTTGGTATCCATGGATGAGCGACTGTCGGACCAAACTTTGTGTCCCGCGTTCTTCCTGTGTCTCATTATGCGCTTATGTCACGAATAGTCAATACTTTTGTCTGCTGAAATTGTATGGACTTATCCACATCTTGAAAGAGTCGCACTTCTGTCGTTCCGCTGGGTGTGTGGATCGCTGTGGTGGAGACGTGCCGGTCGACCCACGGCAGATCCGCGCCAGCACAGGGATCGGCGCCGCGTTGACACGCGTACTGTCGTGCCCCATAGTCGCTTCCATGATTCTCCTCGACCGTGACCGCCAAATAGTCCTGTCCGTTGGACGCTTCGGACAGTTGGCGGCCGGCCACATTCGGACAATGCATTTCGAGGGCTCTTCGGACACCCCTATGTACCGGGCCCTCGCGCGCCTCGTCGAGCAGAAGTTCCTTTCACGCCTAGAGCGACGCATGATCGGAGGCACAGGGGCAGGTAGCGGTCAGTTCGTCTTCCAGCTCGGACGCAAGGGGTGGGCGCTGTGTGGCAAGGAGGGGACGTACTGGCCGTTCCGCGCGGTAAAGCTGCACACGATGGCCATCGCGGACGCCTACACGGCGTTGCTGGACTACCAGAAGCGGGGGCGCATCCGCATCGAGAGCTTCGACGCTGAGCCGGAGAGCCACCGGAAGGTCGGCAACGTCATCGTGCGGCCAGACCTGTTCGTCGACATCGCGGACCTCGGGAAGCGGCGCAACCTGGCGTTCTGGGTTGAGATCGACATGGGCACGGAGCGCCAGGCACAGATCACCGAGAAGCTGACGAGCTACGTAGCCGCGATGAACGCGGCGGAGTCGTTCGTGCCGTACGTGCTGTTCATAGCACCAGACGACGAGAGAGCCGCCAAGCTGCGTTACTGGATCAAGCAGCACGGCGAGGGCGACTCTGAGTTATTCCTTGTCTCCACGGCCTCTGCGTTCGCGCCTTTGATCTTCGGTTAACGCACCATATAAGTATTGACTATTTCTCGAGGTGAGCGCATAATAAAAGCATAACTAAAGAGGTACAGAATATGACGCGACTCGGACTCATCAGACAGCAATATAGCCAGCAAGTAGTGGCACGCCCATTTAGCCGGTTCACGCAACGCGCGGCGGAGATTGAAGCCAACCGCACGTGGTGTGAGAAAGCGGACGCGTGGGGAGTAGCAGCATGATCGTCGACACGACTACTGGTGAGATCCTCGATCTGACGCCACTCCGCCGTAAGCCCACCGGTCCAAGGACTCGACGGATCAACCACCGCACGTATCGTCATCGCCGTAGGAGCTTAGAGCGCGAGACGCTTCTAACTCTTTGTACTTTCGCCGTCGTGTCCTGTGTCTTCTGGCTCAACTTCGGCGCTTAAGCGCCTTCGTGGAGCGTATCGACGGTATCGCTCGACGATCTGCGACTGGTAACGCTCTCGCTTCAATCCCTCCGCCCGCTCAGCGTCCACCGCGCTCTGCGGGCGTTTGATGTCTGGCGGCACTGTGTACTGCTTGTTCGTGAGTTTGAGTAAGTCGCCGCCCATATGTTTCGTAGTATGGGGGAGGATGGCCGGTTTGCCTAGTCTAATTCCGTCGAATTCGAGTGGATTAGATTGACTAAACTCGACTGCTGGCTCATAATCAGGCACAGTTCAAGCGCCTTCAATGCTGAAGCTGCTGAACCATCAAGTTAGATAGGGAAAAGAAAACCCGCTCGGGTAGAGCGGGTGGCCTTCAATGCTGCCTTCATTATACGACAGTCCTGCTACTTGGTAAATACTTTTACAACGAACAGTACGCAGTCTGTCTTTGAGGATAGCTGTGAGGTCTCGTCTAACTGGCCAGATGTCATTCCAGGAGGTGATGAAGATGCAAGTTCGAGTCTTGCGACCTCTCACATATCCTCAATCAAAATTGCACCGCTAGCCGTAACCCCTGTCCCTCCGTGGAGTGCAAGAACAAGCCAAGGCAGCAAGAGCGAGCACCCTCAGGTGTAGTGAGCCGTGACTAACCATCAAATCACTTCTCTTACAGAGTGCTTGAACTACCAAGAAGTCACGGTTGGACCAGAACCCAACTGTCAAGCCGAGGGAAGCCTCGTGAGCATTGGCCGTGACGTACGAGTAGGTTGTGATCGGTTCAGCGGGCTCGCTCCTCAGTAGTAGGGGAGGAGGGTCTAATTGGAGCTCTCCAGTAGGAAGTTACAGAAGCGGTAAGCAGTCCACCCAAACAGTGTCCAGGCGACGGGGATGGCGATTACTGGACGAACGATGCGGTCTGTCAGCCATCTGACTTTTTTCGGTTCCAGGACTGCAAGCTCCGCCGAGGCCGCGTCGTACTCTGGTGAATCGAGAGGTTTTGGGGCTCTAGCTATTCGCTTCATTAAGCGACGGTGCCGCACGAGTTCGACTACCGCGTTAGCCGGCCTGAACCTGTGTAGCACGAAAGCAGTGAACCAAGTCAGGGCCGCAACGGTGAACATGGAGACGCCGATCACAATCGCCCAGACCTGATCCCCCGGGAGCAGGTCATTGATCCACGCGTAGATGAGAACTGGGGAACCGACGATGACGATCGCAGCGGTGCCCGCTACCGTTCGAGTCGCTACCTCGCGCCAGAACGCCTGATCTCGCCACCAGATGGCAGGCCACTCAACGGGGTGGACCGCGGACTTGTCGTCGCTCACAGAGCAACCGTAGGACACGCCGCGTCGTCTCGCGTTCGAACATACGTTCGACTACCGTCTGAGGCCATGGGATCGAATCGACGCTACGCCGACCACTACGACCGCCTGATGAGCCAGCGGGTCGCGGAGGCCGGCGTACGTCCTGAGCCGGTCAGCCTGACGCCCGAGGAGCTGGACCTGGCGAAGAGCCCTGCCCGGCGCGGGGAGACGGTGAAGGTCCGCGCCTGGGTGCGCTTCGCTGAGCAGCCCGTCGTGCTGGAGGCGTACGCCGTCGAGTGGAACGACAGGGGCGTCCACATCGAGTGGAGCATGAGCGACGGGACGAAGCTCGACGCCTGGGTGTGGGCGAACGCGGTGCGGAGGATCTAGCGCCGCTCGAACCGGACGTCGCTGCTGCGGCCCTCGTGGCTCTCCTCCAGCACCCATCCTTCGTGCGCACGCTTTTCGACGGTGACGACGTGACCGTTGATGGTGATGCGGAGGGTCGGGTTGAAGTACTTCATCGGTCCCTGTGGGTGTGAGGTCCGCCACGTGCCGCCCCATCGGCTGGAGGGGTCCGACTCGCTCCACTCTGTGACAGTCCCGTCCTCGTTCAGCACGTTGATGAACACCTGGCCGTTGACGTACTTGTACAGCTCTACGCCGACGCCGCCGATGTAGTCCGTTGCCTCATTACGGCCGATGCGCTCTTCCTCATCGTTCATGTCATCCCACCCCTGTTCGTCCCGGTAACGTAGCCAGATCATAGCAGAAAAGTATTGACTATTGTTACGATAAGGCGTATAAGTAAGGATAGTCAAACATAAACGGAAACACAAACATGACTCACCTAATAGCAATCAAGAACTACGCAGCGCCGACCAAGGTCACGTTCGCGGAAGTCAAGTAAGCACAACTAAACAAGGACAACTGAATATGAGCAACACAACACACGAAGATAAGTTCATCCCGAGCAAGCAACCGAATGCGCTCAAGCGGGCACTCCAGTCGCGAGTCCTCCCATGGTTCATCGTGACCATCCTCGTCACCGCGTCCCTCGGCGTCATCACCGGCTGGATGCTGGCTCGTGAGAACGACCGTCAGATCAACGCAGCCGTAGCTGCCGCGTCTTTAGCCATCGAACGCTAGACACCGTCGCCAGCGTTCCAGTTGAACCACAGACGGAACCAGAGCCACCTCGCGCACCGATCGAGCCGCACACGAGCTCTCAGAGCGTCAAGGAGCCATCACCAGCAGCGAGCGGCTGCGAACAGTATCGACCGTTGCTCGCGCAGTACGCGTGGGACGTCGATGTTGCGCTCGCTGTCATGCAGGCCGAGAGCGGCTGCGACCCGAGCGCATTCAACGGCGCGAACAGCAATGGGTCAAACGACGCTGGCCTCATGCAGGTCAACAGCGTCCATGTGGCGAGCGGGCTCATCGGCGACGAGGAGCGGTTCGACGCCGAGGCGAACGTCCGCGCTGCATGGGCGATCTACGCAGGGCGAGGTTCGTTCTCGCCCTGGAGCGCGTACAACAGTGGCGCCTACGAGCGATTCTTATAGTGAAGAATAGTATTGACTAATTGAACCGATAGGCGCATAGTGAAAGCAGATAACTAAACAGGAACACTTCAATGAAGAAGATCAAGCAATTCATCCTCAACCTGCGACGAGCAGACCGCACTCCGGTGCAGTACGACACCGAGCTGACGCGAACGTATAGCGATTATGGGCGAGGTCAGCGATGACTGACGAGGATATGCGCAAGGAAATACTGAGCCACGTGACCTTCATAAGGTTCGGTAAGTCGTCTGGTCTTTGCTCTCAAGAACAGTTGTCCGAGGTGGTCATGGCGGCCTCGTCACTTGTCGACTACGTGCGGCAGTATTCTCGTGCCTATGCGGAGGAATTGATCGGTTCAGATGATCCGGTGTTCGGTCCGCAGAACGAGGCCGGGGACATCGACCCCTACGACTACGTAGTGACAGGACGAAACGATCTTCGTTGGGAGCTGCGCCAGCGTAACAAGGAGCACGCCTGATGGACTCCGACCTAGAGCACAGCATCGCCGCCAAGTTCGCCGGTACCTCCGACCAGGCCCTCGTGCGCCGCATGGAGCGGGCAGAGGACTTCGGCTACGACGACGAGAGCGTGGAGCTGACCCATCGACTCAAGCTCGGCGGGCTGGCGTGGAAGTGGGCGAACGTCGACGTGCGGGAGAAGGTGCAGATCTACAAGGAAGAGGAGGCGAGAGATGAGTAGGGAGATCAAGTTCAGGGCATGGCAACCTTTCAACTCGCTGCATCGCCAGAAGGGTATGTACCTCGTAGATGACATGGTGTGGCACAAAGTGACGGACGAGCAACCGGAGCAGGGCGAGGTCTTTCTGACGAAGGAGATCGGGAGCTCTCGCAGTAGCGAGTTCTTTGGCGACATCGAGGTCATGCAGTTCACCGGCCTCTACGACAAGAACGGCGTCGAGATCTACGAGGGCGACATCTTGAAATACTTCTGGAAGAGCAATTGGGGTGACCGAGAGGAGATTACTCGGCTGGTGTCGGTCGTGTACGAAGACGGTGCCTTCAAACAGGACGAAGCGGGACAGATCGACGACTGGCTTCAGTGGGATGCACTGGAGGTCATCGGCAACATTCACGAGAACTCGGACCTCCTCGCGTGACCGACCACCTCGACGCCCTCCGCTCCGCCCTCCACGCTCGCATCAAGCTCGCGACCGAGGCGCGTCGTACCGCCCGCACCAAGCCGACGACCTGCGCTCACACATGGGAGACGTTCAAGCAGACCGTGACGGTCGAGAACGTCGGCTTCGCGGGCAAGGCTTGGTTCGTCGTGCGCGGCTGCCGGCGCTGCCAGACGAAGGCGCTGGTGGACTACCGGGTGGACACCGTGTCCTGAGAGTTGTGCAGGGACCTTCCGAACCGCTACCGTGCGGTCAAACCCGAGAGGACGCCGCGATGCGACGTAAGTACGGCTCCGCCTTTGCTGTTGTTCTCATTCCTCTCCTGCTGTCCGGCTGCGGTGTACAGATCAACCCGGAGGCATTGCAGGACGACGCTTCGACGTCCGACGGATCAGCTGTCGGGGTTGATGCCAGCGACGAGATGATTTCAGACCCCGAAGGCAACTGGCTCTCGATCTCGCAAATGGATTCGCGTAACTCCATCGTCGAAATCTGCACAAATGCGGAGGACGCGCTTAAGGTGAAGGGCGCGTGGATCTATCGCGAAGAGCCGTCCTCATTTGAAGCAGCTCTACTGCTTGCGCTTGATGGAAAAGCTGCAAGTCCTGCTAGGCCAGGTCTGCCATCCCGCGTTCAGGCTCAACCTGCCGGAATGGCACACCTGGCAGAGGTTGCTGCGAGTTGCGCTGACGTCGTTTCTACTATTCAGTACGTCGCATCGGTCGAGAAAACGGATGAAGCGTTGGCGGCTCGTAGCACGAGCGGTGCAACTGAACCCGACTTCGCTTATCTGAGTTCCCTCGTTGCGGAAATAACAAAGCAAGAATGATGTTTTCCATATCCCTATTTGCGAAAGTGACTAATGAAGCGCAATAGTGCACTGGCAATGATTCCGGTAATTCTGATGCTTGCAGGTTGTGCCGCAGATGTGCCGGAAGATGTGCCGTCCGGCGGCTCCACGAGCGCTCTAGTGACGGAAGGCGAGAAGCTTACGATCGATTCTGCCGGAAATTACCTGTCCGAACGAGACGCCAGGATTCGAGAGACTTTCATTAGCATCTGCACCACCGGTGACGATGCTAACAATGTCCGGGGTGGTTGGAGCAATGAGGACCAGCCGCTGACCTTCGATGAGGTGCTTCTTCGGGCGATTGATGGGACCCCGGCCACGGGGGATACCCCGAGAACACGCTCGGTCGTGATCGACTGGTCTGATGGCATTCAGCATGTGCTTGATCAAACTGAGAGCTGCGCAGACCTAGTCAGCATGCTTCCCTACTATTCAGATATTGACGAATTGGACGCCGCCCTTCAGGATCGTTGGGATATGGGGATAGCGGGAGCTGACTTTTATTCGTTGCATGAGATTACGTTCCCAATCCTCAACGGAGAGGTTCCCTCTTCACAGTAGGCAGCGAGTGTGCGATAAATAGACATAGATGGCAGACCCCGCGCAAAATGGCAGCCAAAAGGCAGAAAAGCTACTGAAGAGTGGCGTTCCTGCCAGTGTGGGCAAAGCGACTCAGATCAAGAAGGGTCAAGTCCTCAACCCCAAGGGTCGCCCGAAGGGAAGCAAGAGCCTCTCGACGCTGATCCAGCAGATGATGATGGACGAAAACTTCGAGACGCTGCTCCCAGACCCACAGACCGGTTGGAAGGAGTTCAGGGGCGCTCCCGCCAGGGCGATCGTGACGGCCGCGATGCTTCGCGCCGTCCAGGGTGACCTCAAGGCGGCCGACTGGCTGGCGAAGTACGGCTACGGCACGAAGGTCGAGATCGACGCGACGATCACTGAGGGACCGATACCGCTGCTCGCAGGCGTGGCGCCTGAGGGCCCGCTCGTAATCGAGGACGACGACGATGGCGGCACTGCTCAAGCAGACGACAGCGCTGACGAAGATCAGCAGTCTTAGGCGTCGCCTCCGGATCATCCAGGGCGGGACCAGTGCGTCGAAGACGTTCTCGATCCTGGCTTACCTGATCCACGTCGCGCAGACCAACCCAGACATCCTCATCAGCGTCGTCTCGGAGTCGCTGCCCCACCTCAAGCTCGGAGCGATCCGCGACTTCCGCTTCATCATGAAGGCCCAGCGCTACTGGGATGAGAACGCCTGGAGCAAGGGCGACCTCTACTACACGTTCGCCAACGGCGCCGTGCTGGAGTTCTTCTCTGTCGACTCCTCCAAGGCGCACGGTCCCCGCCGTGACGTGCTCTTCCTCAACGAGTGCAACAACGTCACGTACGAGGTCTACACCCAGCTCGAGACCCGCACCCGCAAGCTCGTCATCCTCGACTACAACCCGACCAGTGAGTTCTGGGTCCACACCGAGGTCATGCCGCACAACCCGCACGACTTCCTGAAGCTGACGTACCGGGACAACGAGGCGCTGGAGCCGGCCATCGTGCGCTCGATCGAGAGCCGCATGCACGACGCCAACTACTGGCGCGTCTACGGCCTGGGGGAGATCGGTCTGCTGGAGGGCGTGATCTACGAGAACTGGGAGCAGGTCGAGGCCGTGCCCGAGGGCGCGCAGCTCCTCCGTCACACCTTGGACTTCGGCTTCACCAACGACCCGTCGGCGGTGGTGGACCTGTACCGCTACGAGGGCGGCTTCCTGCTCGATGAGCGGCTGTACCTCACAGACCAGAAGAACAAGGCGCTGGCCAACGCACTCCGCACCGCTGAGTGGCTGACGCCTGCCGCGCAGGACGGCACCTACGTTGGCCGCACGCACACGCTGACGATCGCGGACTCCTCCGAGCCGAAGAGCATCGCGGAGATCCGGGACTACGGCGTGCTCATCACGGGTGCGGTGAAGGGGCCGGACTCGATCGACTACGGCATCCAGCTCGTGCAGCAGCAGAAGCTGTACGTCACGGCGCGGAGCGTGAACCTCATCAAGGAGCTGCGCAACTACGCCTGGAAGATCGACAAGAAGACGGGGAAGAGCCTCAACGTCCCGATCGATGACTGGAACCACGCGCTGGACGCGGTGAGGTACGGCATCGCTGATGTGCTGAGCGCCAAGAAGCGATCGTCGGTCACGGTGATCTGAGGCCGCTACGGTGGCGGGATGACGTGTATCGGGTTCTGGGAGTGTGTCGAGCCGGGTACGTGGCCCGACTGGATCGCCGCAATCGCGACGACCCTCGGTATCGCGGGGGCTCTCATAGGATACGGCTTAAACCGTCGAGCGAAGTGGCGCGAGCAGGCGCTGGAAGTGGTTGTGCGCGCGCAGTACAGCGAACACCTGGAGGGTCATCAGGTTGCCGTTGAGAACCTATCCGATCGCGTGATTGTTGACCCCGAGTTGTGGTTCTACCAGTCAGACCGAGAGGTCGGGCGCGCTATCCGGACTAATCCTCGTGATGACGGCTATGTGCCAACTGAAGCGGGAATCATGTATGAGGCGTGGGAAGATCGTTCCGGCAATTCCACCGCTTTCTTCAAGCGAATCAAACCGGGAGCCATCTCAGAGACTGTCATATCAGGCTTCGAGGCATACGCCAATGCAAAGCTTGTTTTTATTGACGCAAAGGGCCGACGATGGATGACTGACATTCGAACTGGACGGATGCGTCGCTTATGGACTCGCAAAACTCCCTTCATTGCAATTCGCTGATTGGTATTCCCGAAGTGGCCGCGTTGCTTTACTATGGGCTCTAGAAGCACATAAGCAACGCCCTACATGCCAAACAGAATATCGAAACTCCGCAATAGACTCGCTCAAGCAATCTCTCACAAAGAGTTTATTCCGCCACTCTCGATGTTCGACCTGGCCAACGGCAGTGCCGTGCCACTCGTCACCTACGCCACCAAGCCTGAGCAGCTCCGCACCAACATCGGCTGGGTCCGCGCTGCCAACCGCGCGATCGTCACACCGACCGCCTCCGTGCCACTCAAGCTCCGTCGCCTCAAGAGCAACGGTGACTTCGAGGAGATCACGGAGCACGAGATCCTGACGCTCCTGGGCGACCCGCACGTGGCTCTCAACGGCAAGAAGCTCCGCGAGTTGAACCACACCTACCTCAACCTCACCGGCGAGACGTTCATGCTCATGCGCAAGAGCGGCACGCCGTTCGAGATGAGCGCTGGCGTCAAGGCGCTGCCCGACGCGATCGAACTGCTCCCGTCTCACCTCGTCCAGTTCAAGCTCGGCAAGGAGCGCTTCTCAGACAGCGTGATCAAGTACGCCCAGCAGGAGTACAAGATCGGCGAGGTCATCCGTGGCTACAACCCTGACCCTGAGAACCCGTACTACGGCGAGTCGATCATTAGCGCCGCCGCTGCGGCCGTCGACTCGGACCAGCAGATGCAGTCCTGGAACCGCCGCACGTTCAGCAACAACGCCCGTCCAGGTCTGGTCTTCAACCTCCAGGGCGAGAACATCGACCCTGCTGTCTACGATCGGCTCAAGCAGCAGATGGACGAGCTGTACACCGCTGACGGCGCCTTCAAGTCGCTCGTCGTCGAGAACGGTGACGTGAAGCCCTACATGCTCACCCACCAGGACCTCGACTTCCTCGCGTCTCGCGCGTTCACCCGAGACGAGATCCTCGCGATCTTCTCGGTGTCTCCGTCGATGCTCGGCATGACGACCGACTTCAACCGCGCCAACATGGACGCGGCTCGCTACCTGCACATCCTGCTCAACGTGATCCCACGTCTCGACGACGAGATGGCGATGTGGAACACCCAGCTCGTGAAGAAGTACGACCCGACGCTTGAGCTCTACTACGAGTCTCCGATCCCTGAGGACGTTGAAGCGAAGCTCAAGGAGGCGCAGGCCGGCACGAACTTGTGGCGCACGATCGACGAGACGCGCGAGGAGTACGGCCTCGAGCCGCTACCTGATGACCTCGGTGCGCAGTTGGTCGTCCCGATCAACACGACGACCCTCGACCGCGTGATCAACGCACCGAAGCCGACTGCCGGCGCCGGTGACGCTGCAGGCGGCGATGACGCCGACGTGCAAGACGACACCAAGAGCGAGGGTAAGAAGAGCGTCCCAAAACCAAGGCAGTGACCCGCGAGGAAGAGGGAGCCGTCAAGGCAGACCTCTACACGCGCAAGGCCACCGGCTACGAGACGAGTCTTCTCACCGGGATTCAGCGCGAGTTCAACCGCCAGCGAGACGAGGTGCTGGCCAACGTCGCGACAGTGCAGCGCACCTTCACCGGACAGCGCACGAAGGACTACGTCGATTCGCTCCTCAACTGGGAGCAGGCCGACGTGGCCATGAAGGCTGCCGTCGAGCCAGCCCTCCTCGCCGTGATCATCGAGACCGGCATGGACGCCATGCAGCAGATCGGCATGCAACCGAGTACCTACGACCCGTACAGCGAGGCCATCACCGCCTGGTACCAGCAGCGCACCACGAAGCTCGCTGAGGACGTCAACGATGAGACGGAGAAGCAGCTCCGAGCAACGCTGACCGAAGGCGTCAACGCGGGGGAGAGCAGCTACCAGCTCCAGGCTCGCATCGAAGCGGTCATGGGGTTGGCCTCCACGCTCCGCGCTGACCTGATCGCCCAGACCGAGATCGCCCGAGCGCAGAGCTACGCGGACATCGCGGCCTGGGACCAGAGCGGCATCGTCACGGCGAAGGAGTGGTACACCGCCCAGGACGAGCGCGTCTGCAAGTTCTGCGGACCGATGCACGGCCGAGTGATCGGGCTGGAGGAGAACTTCTACTCGAAGGGCGACGTCCAGACCGAGGCCGGCACGAACCGGAAGGGGGAGGAGACGACCTACGTCTACAACCACGACTATGACGACGTGATGGGCGCTCCGCTGCATCCTCGATGTAGGTGCACCTTGCTGCCTCTCCGCGCTCGTTAGTCGCCCAGCGCGGTGTCAATCTTGTCCATCAGCAGGACTAGGTATTGATCCGCCTGCGTCGATGACACAGAGGAGTTGGCAACGGCAATATAGGAGCCGTACTGAACGGCGGAGAACGTCTGGAGATCGTCCTCAAACGTCGAGGTGAGACCGATAGCGCCGTCAACTGATGAACTGACGGCCTCATAGGTGCGTTCTCCAGTCACCGACGTCGCGGGACACTCATCCATTGTTATGCGGACGTCGTTCATTGCGGCGCTGGCATCTTCTTCGGACGCGTATTGCTCGACGAGTACGCTGCCGTCTTCGTCTGCTCCCGATGAGGAGTCAATGAAGCCATTACCAGCTCTCTCCACCCACGGATTGGTATACCGAGATACCAGCGCCTCTGCACATTTACCAACCTGCTCTCCGAAATCTGGGATTTCAACTTCGTCTCTCGATTGGACAACGACTCCGCCGTTCTCGCTATTTCGACTTACAACCGAAAAACCAAATCTGTCCTCAAGATTCTCATTTGTGGGAATGAGCTCCGAAATCTCGACCTTGCTGAGATCAAGCGCCTCAGCCTCAGCCTGCGTCGGAGCCGGCGTCGCTACTGCCTCCGCGCCCGAAGGAGCGGGGCCAGAGGAGCATCCTGTCGTCAGGGCGAGTACAACGGCGGTGGACATCAACGTGGCACTGCGGCGTAGGGTCATGAAGCGGATGCTAGCAGTGACGAAGGTTTCGGGGCGAGATCGTTTCGAGCTTGTCATAAATGCTGCATTCCCTCATATTGGGCGGCATATGGCAGGCAAGTACAACTTCACAATTGAGCAGGGCGTCGCCTTCACCCGCGTCATCACGTGGAAGGACGGCTCAGGCGCGCCCGTCAACCTCACGAACAAGACCGCGCGCATGCAGGTGCGCGACGCAGACGGCACGGTCCTATTGACACTCACGGACACGGACGGCCTGACCCTCGGCGGCGTGGCCGGCACGATCGCGATTGAGCTCAGCAGCGCACGCACCACGGCGCTCGACTTCGACACCGCGAACTACGACCTGGAGATCACCGAGGGCACCTCCGTTGTGAAGCGCCTCCTCAAGGGGGTGGTCACGCTCGACCAAGAGGTCACCGTATGAGTGATCTGATCCAGGTACTCGAGGACGTTGTCAACGTCAGCGTCGACGAGACGCGTGTCGAGGTCATCACGGTCGGGATCCAGGGTCCTCCTGGTGCGCCTCCTGACACCGCAGTGAAGTCGGTAGCCGGCCGAGTCGGTCACGTCGTCCTCTCCAAGGCCGACGTCGGCCTTAACCTGGTCGACAACACGTCTGACGCAGCGAAGCCCGTCTCTGCGCCCGTACAGACGGCTCTGAACGCGAAGTACAACTCCAGCAACCCGGCTGGCTTTGTTGACGCGTTTCAAGCTGCTGCTTCTGCGCCCGTTCAGACGGTCGCAGGCAGGCAGGGCGCCGTCACCCTCGTGAAGGGTGACGTGGGGCTCGGCAACGTGGACAACACGAGCGATGCGGGCAAACCGGTGTCGACGGCAACGATCAGCGCGCTGGCACTCAAGGCTCCTCTGGCCTCACCTGCGTTCACCGGGACCCCCACGGGCATCACGAAGGCGCACGTCGGTCTCGGGAGCGTCGACAACACCAGCGACGCTGCGAAGCCGGTCAGCACGGCGACACAGGCAGCGTTAGACGGGAAGTTGCAGATCGGTGGTGACATCGGAGGGACGATCACGGCACCGGTGATCAAGAACGTGCAGAAGGTGTTCAACGTCTTCGACTACGGCGCGCTGGGTAACGGCAGTGACGACACCGTAGCGATCAACGCAGCCATGACAGCTGCCGGAGTTGGGGGAGTGGTGGTGCTTCCGTTTACCACGACGGGCTACACGATCGCTGGCTCGCTCATCCCGCGCGATGGACAGCAGATCGTTGGACAGCGCGTGCGCTTGACCACCTCAGCACCAGCCTCGGGTCACAACGGCATGATCAACATCAACAACCGCGCCAACGTCACTATCAGTGGAATCGATTTCGAGGCGAACCTCAACGTGACCAACAGCTATACGGCGATCACCTCCTACGGGCACACCAACCTGCGGATCCGCGATTGCAGCTTCACAGGTACGACTAACGCCTTTGGTGGTTTCGTCATGCTGGACGGCCAGAATGGCTATGCATCTATGGTCGACACCTTTATCGACGACTGCCGATTCTACTCGGCGGCGGGGATCTCGCGCTCCATTCACCTCTACGCGCGGAGCGGACGGACCGTGGAGCGCACCCGAATAACGAACTGTCGATTCCAGGGAACTAGAGGACCAGCGATCTATCTCGATCCTTACTCGGATGTAATCGACACACTCGTCATCAATAACCAGTTTAAGGACATTCTTTACGGGGGAAGTACCACTTCAGTCGGAGTAGCTTTCTACATCGGCGTGCAGACGACCGGGCGGGCAATCAATTCCGTCTTAACCGGCAACAACTTCTCAAATGCAATTATCTCGGCCGGTCACCAGCAAGGCTTTGCCTACTTCTACAACGCTTACGGAATCGTGATTAGTGACAACATCATGCGTGGAGCGTGGACGCCTAGTCAGAACAGCGTCGGTCCAGCCCTTGCTCCTGGTCGCATCTCGACACCGTCCTACAACGTTCTAGTGACCGACAACTACATTGAAGGATTCGACTCTCCAGTCGACGTCGACAGTCAGATAGCGGCGACCTACACGAACAATATCGTCGCCAACTGCGGTGACGGCATTATCATCGGCTACAACATTCAAAAGTATGTCAAGGTCAACAACAACATTTTCTACAACAGCCCTCACAGAACCACCAATGTCCTGATGTCGCTCGGCGGCGCAACGACTGTCCTAAAGTGTGAGGTCAAGGACAACATCTTTATCGATGACCGAGCCGTGCCGACAGCAACAATCGCAGTCAAGGCTTTTAGTCATATTGACCACAGTGGCGTTGAGATCACGGGCAACAGGTTCTACGTTCCCAATGGTGTGTTGACACAGACCGCAAAAGAGTACGGCGACGAGGTCCTACCGACAGTCTTCGATCACAACGAGTTCCACGACTCAGCTGGTATGGTGTCGTCAGTCTTAGCGGTTGCGCAAGGTGGTACCGGTTCGGCTACCAAAGCCTTTGTAGATCTGCTGACCGCTCAGACGATTGCCGGTACGAAAACCTTCACTGGGAATATGCTCTCGCTGGCTCCGGCCGGCGGCAACACCGAACTGCATATCGAAGGCACCACCGCTACCCAGCAGTACATTTCGTTTACGAAGTCCGGCACATTCAGATGGCAGATGTATATGCCGGGAAGCTCCACCGACCTCCGGTTCTCGGGTGGTGGCTCTGACCGGCTCGTCTTGCAGCTAGATGGCAAGGTCGGCGTAGGGCTCTCTAGCCCTACCTCGACATTCCAGGTGAATGGCTCGCTCGCCACCAAGGTCAACCAGATCTCCGCCGCCACCACACTCGACGCCACCTACTGCTCCGTCGAGCTGAACACGACCGCCACCCAGACGCTACCCGCCCTCGCGACCTGCCAGGGCCGCATGTACGAGTTCGTCAACATCAACGCTGCCGCCGCGACCATCAAGGGCAGCGGTACCGAACTGATCGGCAACGTGACGACGGCCAACACCTACACGCTGGCGTCCGGCGCGTCGGCGACGTTGAAGGCGTTCCCGAGTGCGTGGAGGGTCGTCTAGCCCGCTACGGTGAGCGGGTGGATGCGCGGAGGTTCTGGGATGGGATTGCCCAGTGGTTTGGGTACGACTTCTGGAACTGGGGGAGTGCCGCAGACTGGGTCACCGGACTTTTGACCGGCGGTGCTGTTCTACTCGCGGTGGCCACATTCGCTTCAGAGCGACGACGGGAGAGACAGTCTCAGGCCGACCGGATCGTCGTTCGTCTTCGACCTCAAGAAGACGGCACCATTAAAGCAATCATCCGGAACTACAGCGATTCCGATATTTCTGATGTAAATCTAGTGGTTCGTTCTCTTGGGGACGTAAAATTCCTGTCAATTCTATACTTGACCCTTGTCAGGGTGCTTAGAGATGGCGGAATTCTGGCAGTCAGTCTGACTTCTCTACTGCCCCCCAAACTGACAAAAGCAACTGTCGTTCAGGAAGACCCATTTTCAGAGATTCCGCCTGGAAAGGCAGAGACGGTTGTGATAAATCTCTCGAGACCACGCAGACATGCTTTCATCGCGCATCTTACCTTCACTGATTTTCGAGGAACGGTCTGGACACGCGACTTGATCCGCAAAAAGTATGTTCGTGACCCCGAATTTCTGTATTATCTGACGCAATGATAACGTTCCGAGTAACTAAACTTCCCGTTCAGCTTCGCGTCCTACCGGACGTATCACCGCCGCGCGCGCTCTCACTTCCGACCGTAAGTCCCGCATCGCTACCCAGTACGGTCCCTCGTGCGCAAAGTGGTCGTTCAGCGGCGGCACCAGGTCGCCAACGATCAACCGCTCGTGCGTTCCCGGCGCGGGCGTCTCGTGCCACGTCACGTTCAGGTTGCTCGCTATCCAGTGGGTGAGGAGCGAGTCGCCCTCCGCCGTGAGCCCGAACTTCTGACCCGGCCCGGGCGCGACCTGATCCCGTAGCTCCAGCTCGTCGACGAGCAGCGCGACAAGGGACCGTCTCAGCGTGGACATGCGCGTCGTCTTGAGGTGCATCTCCGATCCGCGTACCGCGAGGGTCGTCTTCGCGATACCGACGTAGAGCGGGCGGCTCGTGACGACGTCGGGGAAACGCGCAGGCCAGAACGGCGTCAGCGCCCCGTGCAGATCCCACCAGGCGTAGAGGCCGGGGGAGTGCACGTCACGGAGAGCTTCCGGTGCGACGGGTGCTGCGCTGAGGAGAGCGTCACGCTCGTCGGTCCAGTTCATGGGGGCAGTGTAGGGCCGCTACGGTGAGCGGGTGGATGGATTGTGGGCCGCCCTGGCCAGTTGGAACTGGGGCAGCGTCGCCGACTGGGTGGCCGGGATCGGCACCGTGGGAGCGTTGTATTACGCAGTGCACTCCTTCAACAGGTCCGGACTTGCAGCGGATCGGGCCCAGGCTGACCTCATCGCGTTCGATCATGAAGTTGTAAAGCTGAAGAACTTTGACACGTTGGAGAGATTCAACTTCGAGGGCGTCATTCGTGTCACGAACCGATCTTCGCAGCCGATCACGCTACGCGCTTTCAACGTCGACGACTATCCGGCGGGGCGCATCAGATTGGCCTGGGCGGCGCTCCGAGCGCGGACCCGGTGGCCGATCAAGTTGAGCAGAACGATCTGGATCGAGCAGGCAAAGCGGTACACCTCGTCGACGACGCGCACTGATTTCTCCGTCACGACTGCTGGCGTGGAGCGTTATCAACGCGAGGATCTGGTTCTCGCACCAGGGGAGGAAGCCGAAAGCTCCTTCTATACGTCGAAGAAGAATCACGAGGTTGTCGAGATTCGTTTCACCGACGCTCGGAACCAGTCCTGGAACATGCGGTTTGGCGACCGTCATCCCCAACGCTTGAAGATGCGACAGACTCCTCGCCTAGTAACCCGAAAAGAAATCACGATGGACGACCTCTTCGGAAGGTCGGAGAGTCAGTAACCTCGCTATTGCAATTCCCTCGCCACTTCCCTATAAGTAGTGGCAAGTATGAAGACACAACTGAACAAGAAGATCAACAAGCTGTTCAACATCAGCCTGAAGTCCATCAACGACGAGGAACGAACAGTGCAGTTCGTGTTCAGCGACGACAGCGTGGACCGCTACGGCGAGAAGGTCGACCAGAAGACCTGGGACATCACGCACTACAAGAACAACCCCGTGGTGCTCTGGGGCCACGACCCGTCTGAGCCGCAGAACATCCTTGGACGTGCCGTCGACATCCAGCTCGACCAGAGCGGCAAGTCGCTCCTTACAGCCCAGTTCGACACCGCTGAGGTGAATCCGAAGGCCGACCTGATCTTTCGACAGGTCAAGGCGGGCACGCTTCGCACCGTCTCGGCTGGCTTCATCCCTCACTCCATGGAGTTCGAGGACGACGTGCCAGTTCTCAAGGACAACGAGCTGCTCGAAGTGAGCGTCGTCGCCATCCCGGCGAACCGCAACGCTCTAGCGCTCAGCTACAAGAGCGGTGGGCTCGACACGAAGGACGCCAGCTTCCTCATCAAGAGCATGCGCGACGAGGCCGACGCCATCGAGGCGCAGGTCACGAAGGACGCGTCTGACGATGACGACGACAACGAGCTGACCAAACTTACTCAGCAGATCGCTTTGCTGACCGAGACGGTGACGGCTCTCACGACCCAGGTCGCAGAGCTCAAGCCAGCCGACTCAGACGACGCCGGCGACGGTGGCGACGACGACGCGAGCAAGGGCGACGCGGACGACTCAGCTAAGGACGGCGATGACGACCAGTCCGGTGCCGAGGAGGACGAGATCGACCTAGAAACCGACCTCACCGACGACCAGATCGCTGCGCTCGAGGCAGAGCTAGCCGAGAACGAATAGCAGAACACAACAAACGAACACTCGAAGGGGGTGATAGATGACCAAAATACAAGAGCTGATTCAGAAGTCTGTCGACGAGAAAGTCGCAGCGTTTGCGGCTGACGTCGAGACCAAGCTAAAAGCGATCAGCAAGGACCAGATCGCATCGAAGGAAAATAACACAGACGACGAAAAAGATCGCATCAAGTCGTTCTACACGGCCCTAGCTGCTGGCGACCGCGCTGCAATGAACGCGATCAACGACATGATCTCGAAAGACTACAAGGCGAAAGCTCAGACAGTCGGCACGAGCAACCAAGGTGGCATTCTGGTTCCGACCACGATCGACCAAAGTATCCGCGACAAGCTCGAATATGTTTCTCCGATGCGTCGGATCGCGACCGTCATCAGCAACATGCCTGCGAAGCTCGTACTGAGCACCGGCTCATTGCCAACTGTTTACTGGGTAGCAGAAGGCGCGCCAATCACTGAGAGCGGCGTGACATTCACTCAGACCACACTGACACCAAACAAGCTGGCCGGACTCGACAAGTTCACGAGTGAAGTCTTGGCCGACGCTGCGATCAACCCGAGCATCCAGAACTACGTCGAAGACCGCTTCGTCCTAGCGATGGCACTCGCTGAGAACGCTGCGTTCGTAAACGGCGACGGATCTGGAAAGCCATTCGGCCTCCGATCAACAGCGATCACTCCGACCTCAGTCCCTCAAGTAGGTACGACTGCAGGTTCGCTTGCATATGTCGACCTCGTCAACCTGAAGTACGCGCTCGGAACTGCGTATCGTGAGACAGGTACCTTCGTGATGCCGTCAGCGGCGATCCAGCTCATCGAGAAGCTCGTCGACACGTCAGGCCGCCCTATCTACCGCGAGAGCATCGCTGTGGGTACACCGGCGACACTGCTCGGACGACCAGTTGAGATCGTTGACGAGATCCCAACCAACCTCGGAACTGGCACGAACAAGACCGAGATCTGGTACGGCAACTTCAAGCAGTACATCATCGGTGACCGCGGCGGCCTTCGCGTCGACCTCGGTACTGATGCTGACGACTTTAGCCGCGACAAGATCAGTCTTCGCATCATCAAGCGAGTTGCTGGTCTTCCAGTAGGTAACTACAACTTCGGGAAGCTCACAAACGTCTTCTAGGCAGTTCATCCGCGAACCAGAGCCCTGTTCACGCAGGGCTCTTTGTGTTTTATTAGGAGCAGATGAGTCAACTAATCACCGTCACCGAATTGAAGGGCTACCTCGACGAAGAGGTCAACGCTGTTCAAGCCGCCCTCGCGGTGAACGCCGTGAACGAGTACGTCGAGAGCGAGACGGGACGATCCTGGGGTGAGATCCTCAGCGGTACCGAGACGCACGACTACGCGTCCGTGATCTTCCTCCGACACCAGGACGTGATCACCGCCACCGACGTGGAGGTCAACGGGAGCACCCTGGGCGACGACGCCTACTCGATCAGCGACACTGGCCGGCTCGTGCTGAGCGCGGTCCGCTCTGGGTTCCGTGCCGAGCGCAGTGCCGTCCGTGTCACGTACACCTACGGGGTGCTGTTCCCGCCGGCTGACCTCAAGCTGGCCGCACTCGCGCTGGCTGCTGACTTCTACAACTACGTTGGTGACGGCCAGAAGGAGGTCACCTCTGAGGGCATCGGCTCGATGCGTCTGACCTATTCGACGGGCAAGGACACCGCGACAGGTGGGCTCCACTTCGCCACGATCAGCCGCTACAGGACGCGCAATGTATGACGTCGCGCCTCTTCCCCCACCGGGTCAGCGTTAGACGATCGATCCCAGTCGGGACGAACGGCCGCACGACCCGCTCGACAGTCAGCTCCGGCCTCGTGTGTCTGGTGACGCCGATGGCTTCGCGGGCGGAGATCGAGAACAACTACTCGCCCGGAGTTGGGTACGACGTGTACCTCCGACCTGGCGCTGACGTGCGTACCGGTGACCAGCTCGTGTGGGGGGAGGTCACGTTGAACGTGCGAGCTGCACGGCTCTACGACGTGCCGAGGATCGGCCACATCCACGTCCTCGCGGCGCGTGAGGGCCACTAGGCCATGCAGGTGAACATCGACGCACGCGCGGTGCAGAAGGTCTTCAGAGAGCTTCCTGCGCGGTCAGTTGCCACGCTGAACGGTCTGATCCTGGCGTCAGCGATCGACACGCAGCGCGAGATGCGAAAGGTCGCGCCAGTCGGAGCAAGTGGTGACATGAGGCGCGCGGTGAAGTACGTCACCCACCCGTCATCGCTATCAGCCGAGATCTTCCCTGACACCCCGTACGCCGAGGCGGTTGAGAACGGGACCCGCCCGCACGCGGTCAGCGCCCGCCCCGGATCGTCGCTCGCTCGCTGGGCGCGGCACAAGGGGATCGACCCATACGCGGTTGCTGCGTCGATCAAGAAGAAGGGGACGAAGCCACACCCGTTCGTGAAGCCGACGTTCTCGAAGGCAAGGGTGACCGTACCAAAAGACATCATCAACGGCATGAGCCGATACATCGAAGGAGTCAACAATGGCCGAATCTAAATCACTCGACATCCGCAATGCCCTACGGAGCCGGCTACAGGCTATCCAGCTCGACGACGAGCCGGCATTCACGGAGGTATCGGGTATCCCGTTCGGGGAGTTCGACAGCTACCCATCAGCGAGGATCTTGCCGTCCGTTCAGGACAACGAGAAGGCAGCCTTTCGACAGAACGACCGCACCCCGAGTTGGGTCATCCGCACTTACCTGCCGTTTGGCGCGGCAGACCAGGAGGCTAGCACCGACAAGATGTACGTCTTGATGGACGCCATCTTCGACGCCCTGGACGAGGCGGACCAGGACAACACGTTTCAGGAGGCAATCGGCACGTACATCCTCGCGGTTGATCGAGGCGAGTGGTCAGTAGATGAGACGGCAGTAGGGGTCGTGCTTTATGCCGACATCAACGTCGAGGTCAGCTATAGCAAAGATTTGTGAACTGTCTTACATTGAAGGTATGAACAAAGTCAACCCAGAAGAGAAACCGAAAGCCGAGGTCGCTAGGAAAGTCATCGCCGCAAAGCGAAAGTACTTCGTGCCTGGCCACGGCGAAGTCGAAGCGGCGGATGTCGCTGAGGTCGAGAAGAAAGTAAAGAAAGAGGTAGGTGATGCCAACTAGTGACCAATACATAGGACGACGCGAGGCCATCGGGCTCGGAATCGAAGCGACGCCGGGAACGCCGGTCGCTCCGCAGTTCTGGCTCCACTGGTTGACCCAGGGGATCCAGCCGAAGAAGACGACGGTCGAGAACGAGAGCGCCATGGGCGTCGTCGACCGTGTGAACGATAGCCAGGTAACAGCGAAGTGGGTCGAAGGAACGATCGGCGGCAAGGTCACCGTGCAGTCCATCGGCGCGATGCTCCTCGGGATGTTCGGCAACGTCAGCACCGGCACCGCCGTCGGCGGCGTCTACCCGCACACCTTCACCAACAGCCAGTCGAGCATCCCCAAGACGTTGACTGCTGCTGTCGTCTCACCGCTCGCGTCGAAGCGACACCCGTACACGACGTTCGACAACCTGGAGATCACGGCCGAGGCCGGCGGTTGGGTTGAGGTATCAAGTGCCATCAAGGCACGCATCGGCACGACCTCCACAGAGACGATCGCCCTCGCATCCGAGACGGAGTTCACGAGCAAGCACGTCACCCTCAAGGTGGCTGCGAACACGGCAGGTCTGGGCGCGTCTCCAGCGGTCAAGGCGAGCCGTGTAGCGCTCACTCTCGAGCGCACGTCTGAGGCGTTCGCCCCCCTCGGCACGGACGATGCACTTGAGTTCGACCGCGGAGCCTTCGAGGCACGCGGCGAGTTCGTCGTGCGGCTAGGGGACACCCAGTACGAGGACGACTTCCTCAGCAACGCCCTCAAGGCGATGAGCATCACCATCTCGAACGGCAACGACAGCCTTGCGTTCACTGCCTCAAAGGTTCGCTACCGAGAGTTGGAGATGACCCGCGACCGCGATGCTGTAGTCACCGCGACAGTGCAGTTCTTCTGCGAGTTCGACACGGCTACGAATAGCTCGATCGTTCCACTACTCAAGAACACGCGAGCGTCGTACGTGGCGGCTTAGTGATGGCGGACGCTGTGTACGAGGAGATAGAGCCCTTCGGGGCTCTTTTCTTTTGCTGCGGCTTATGAGTAAATGATGGCAACACTTTATCGGAGAAACATCAATGACTCGCCAGCTCGCCATCACTAAAAGAACAACTTTGGATCAGTTCGAGGGCTGGAGCGATTGCTACGTCGAGTGGCGACCGAGTACCTATGGAGATAGCTTCAAGCTACGTGCGACCAAGGTAGAGGGTGTCGATGAGGAGACGGCCTTCACAGCCATTCTAGATCTCGTCAAAGAACATATTGTTGGCGGTAAGGTCCGTGTCGTTGAGGACGGAGAAGTGAAGCTCGTCGACTTTGAGAAGAGTGACATCGATCTCATGCCGACAGACATGGTCGACCGCATCTTCGCAGACATCACGGGGGTCGAGTTTGAAGACCCAAAAGGATCGGCAACGACACAGTCGCTCGACGAGCCGAATCCATCCGAGAGCACTTCCGTAACGTCATAGTCCGCGACGACTCGAAGGTGCCGCCATGGGTGGTCGACGAAATTAATCACTTCCGCTATAGGGAGCGATTTCACCTTAGTGCTGCAGAAATGCTGAATGAGCCGCAGGCCGATATAAAGCTGGCTTTCCTCATATGGTCATTGGATAGCGACCGTGCTAAATTGGAGGAAAGAAAGGCTAGACCCTAACTAAATACCGACACGCTTGATGGCATCCAACTCAATATCGATTCTGATCAAAGCTAGGGATGAAGCGTCCAAGGTTATTGATGGCGTCGGTGGGTCGTTGGACGGGGCCTCCGAGAAGTCGGGGAAGTTTGGTACTGCTCTAGCCTCTATGGGCAAGGTTCTAGGTGGCGCTGTCGTCGCCCTGGGCGCAGCAGGAGCCGCCGCCGCCGGAGCCGGCGCGGTCATCGGTTTCAAGTTCAACAGCTCTGTAGAACAGGCAAGCGCCAAGCTCAACGCGTTCATGAAGGACGGCGACAAGGTTGCCGCAACTCTTGAATGGGTAAAGAAGGAAGCGTCTGAGACGCAGTTCAGCTTCACCGAGATGGCGGACGCCGCTGCCAACCTCACGCCGGTCGCCAAGACGTCGGGACAGTCTCTCGAATCTCTGGTCAAGCAAGCCGAGATCCTCGCCGCCCTCAACCCGACCGAGGGTCTGACCGGAGCAACTTTCTCTCTCCGCGAAGCACTGAGTGGTGACTGGGTATCAATCGTCGACCGCTTCAATTTGCCTCGACAGCGCATCAATGAGCTAAAGGCACAGGGCGTGCCGGCGATGGAAATTATCAGCCGAACGCTTAATGAGATGGGCATCGACTACAGTCTCGTTTCCGCACAAGGAAAGACGGCTGCCGCGCGGTTTGACCAGATCAAAGACAAGCTCACCATGCTGGCGGGCACCGCGACGAAACCAATCTTCGACCTGGTATCGCAGGGACTCGACAAGATCAACGAGTTCGACGCGACGGCGTGGGGTGATCGTCTAGCGGCTGGAGTGCAGAACGCCATAGGGGCGCTCAAGTTGTTGACTTCTGGAGATTTCAAGGCCTCTGACTGGATGCCAGGGATTCAGGAAGACAGCGCAATCGTCGACACCATCCTCCGCATACGCGAGACGGTGATCGCAGCGCTCGACTACATCCGACCAGCTTGGGAGGCCCTATCCAAGGTGGTCGCCGATGAGGTGCTCCCAGCTTTCAAGCGGCTCATGACCGAGGCAATTGGTCCTTTGGCAGGCTCACTTGGGAAGATTCTTGTGGTGGCGATCAAGGCTGCAATCGGCATTATCGCCTTCCTTCTATCTGCGCTCGCGAATATCACGACATTCTTCCTTGACCTCCCGAAGAACATCGCCGCAGGGATCGAGGGCTTCAAGGGCATGATGGCTGACCTTTGGACTTCAATGGTTCAAGGTGTGGAGAACGCAATCAGCCAGGTGGGTCAGTTCTTCGATGGTCTGCCCGCAGCGATTGCTTTTGGTCTCGGTGCGGCGGCCGGCTACGTGTACTTATTCGCGACCGAGACTGTGCCCGCGGCTGTCAATGCGGCGGTCGCTTGGTTCGCGCAGTTACCCGAGCGGATCGGTCAATTTGCCTCTGATGCCGTTGGTCGCGTGGTGAGCTGGTTTACATCTATGCCGCAGCGCACTAGCGATGGACTGGCTTCATTCTGGCCACAGGTGGGAGCTGCTTTCGATGGCTTCAAGAACAGTGCAGTTGCATGGGCGCAAGATACGGTAGCTGAGATCGTACGAGCCTTCGCCGACCTACCCGGCCAAATCTCTAAGAAGTTCGAGAGTGCCGTCAATGGTGCAAAAGGCTTTCTATCGGATGCTGGTGCCAACATTGCGAATGGCTTCAACTCAGTAGTGAATGCGAAGCACGCGCTCGGTACCAACTACGCACCAGGCGGCACGACGCTCGTGGGTGAGCACGGTCCCGAGCTGGTCAACATGCCTGCTGGTTCGCAGGTGACCCCGGCGTGGAAGACCGCCTCCCAGGACGCGTCAGGAGCCGCAGGAGGCTCGTCGCTCACCATCAACGGCAATGTCATCCTCCAGACCGCTGGAGCTGTCGACGCGTTCTTCAAGCAGCAGGACCAGGCGCAGCGTTTCGCCCGTATGGGCATGGGAGCTCCTGCCTGATGCCTGCCCTTCAACTCGCGTACGGAGCGCTGAATCTCCAGACGACCTCGATCACTTCGGTTGAAACGGACGTCTGGAGCCCGGCGCAGAAGAACATCCAGACGGAGGACCTCGCGCAGCATGACGGGGCCGTCTTTGTTCGCGACTCCCTGAACCCGAAGACGTTCACGGTCGGGGGCTGGATCCGCGCTGCCACCATCGCCGAACTCGACGTCGCACTCGACTCGTTCTACCTAGGACTGAGCCCGTCGCAGCAGGCGTTCGAGATCGACAACGGCACAGGACGGCGCCGATACATCTGCACGGCGCAGCAGCCGATCATCGGTAGGCCGAAGGGACAAACCAGCGCCAGCTTCTCCATCGCCTTCGTCGTTCCCTCAGGCGTCGGGTCTGACCTCGCTGAGCGGTTCCTGATCCAGTCGTACCCGCTGACTTCGGCCGGCCAGGCGATTCCGATCGCAGTTGGCGGCACCTACAAGGCACAGCCCGTCCTACGCCTCGAGCTGACGACAGTCGCAGGCAGTGGGAGCCGCACAGTCACTCTCACCAACGGCTCTTCCTTGAGGGGGATCGCCATCACTCGCGTCTGGGCGAGCGGCGACGTCCTTGAAGTGGACCTGCTGAACCAGACCGTCTACGTCAACAACGTGCCGACACCGTTCGCTGGCGTCTTCCCATCCTGGGCTCCTGGCGCCGGGGTCATCAACTACCTCGACGACTTCACCGGCCGAAGTGCAAACCTGACTGCTCGCTACACGCGACGCTGGTTGTAGCCATGGCTGTCCAGTACGTCCAAGGCTCGGTGAGTCCGGCGAACGGCTACGACCTCTCGGTCACGACGACCATCAGCGGAGTCACGGCGGGCAACACCCTGCTCTTATTCATCGTCGGAGGGGATACCGCGAACGTCGCGGCATCGGTCACCGACAACCGGGGCAACATGTGGACCAGGATCCGCAGCCGCTTCTTCCAGCGCGGACAGCAGCTCTGGCTGGCGACCAACGTCGCAGCCGGCACGACGATCGTGAAGGCGCTGACGCCGGTTGTAGGTGGCACACCTGACTACAACGCAATGGCCATGACCGTGCGCGAGTACTCCGGCGCTCACCCGACGCACCCCATTGCGGGCATCAGCTTTGACGACGACGGTGAGTTCCTGCAGACGCACCAGGGCAAGGTGACGAACCCAGCAGACGGCTCGCGCTTGGTAGCGATGTACGCGGGTAGCAACGGAGCGTCCTCGTACTCATCGACGGGCACAGGGACCAACCTGACGACCGCGAACAACGGAGACTTCACCGGTTCCGCCGTCCTCGATGCTCCAGCTCCAGTTGCTGGCACTGAGTACGGCGCTCAGATCAACTCGACCGAGTACATGCGTGGCACAACCTGGGCAGTCATCCTGCGCGCAGCGGGGGAGCCGACACCCTCACCGTCGACTGACACGGTGGCCCGGGACTACATCTACAAGATCTCGAAAGCGGACGGGACCTACATCGGCGTCTGGCGCGACGTGATCGACGACCTCCAGTTCACCCAGCAGATCAATACACCGGGAACGACGACGACGGTCCGTCTTGCTCGCTCCGCTGAGAACATGCTGGAGCAGCGCACGCCACTGACCGACCACACTGGCGCTCCATACACCGACCAACTTGGTCAGCCGTACTTCGTGACCACGGAGACGCCGAACGCGATCGGTCCGGACACTGACGTCGAGAACGGGCATCTGGTGGAGGTGTTCGTGAGCTACGGCCGCTTCGAGCCGCTGACCGACCACCTAGGGCGCCCGTACACCGACACCAACGGCAACGCCTACCAGGTGAGTGCAGGCGCGCCGCTTGGAAGCGCCGTCTTCCGAGGCAAGATCATCGACTACGAGGCGACATACGGGTCCGCGGTGGGCGTGACCGTCACCCTCGCGTCACATGGAACCGAGTTGACCAAGGGCGAAGTCATCAAGAACGGCGCGAACACCACAGTCACCTTCTCTGGCGCTCAGATCGAGAGCATCGTCAAGACGATCCTGGACACGAACCCGGGGAGGATCGGCTACACGGCGGCGACGATCTCAAGCACGGGCGTCGGGATCACCTCGAAGTTCAGCCTGAACACGAAGCTCGAAGGCATCAAGAGCGCGTTCGACCAGACCGACGCCGGCTGGTTCTGGTTCGCGAACCCCGCGGACAACCTCGTCTACTTCCGTCCGCGCTCGGCGTCGGCCGATCACACGCTCCTGATGGGCAAGCACCTGACGGGCGTCAAGATCAAGAAGAGCGCCGAGGATCTGCGCAACCGGATCTACTTCGTCGGCGGTGACACCGGAAGCGGACCGCTCTTCAAAGTGTTCGAGGATCTGGCAGCCATCACGGCCCACGGACTCGGCGTCTACCGCATCACGGACAGACGCTTCACTCAGCCGCTGTCGGCGCAGCGCTATGCATCCAAGGTCATGTCGCGCTTCGCTCGACCGATCTTCACTTCCACGATCGAGGTTTCCGCAGCGCTCTACGACATCGAGAGCATTCAGCTCGGCCAGATGATCGCGATCAAGAACACCGGTAACTTCATCGACGCGCAGCTGCTCCAGATTGTTTCCCGCTCCTACATGCCGACGAAGCTTGTGCTAGAACTTGGCGAGATTCTCGACGACCAGCGCTCGATTGTCGCGGACATCGAAGAGGAGTTGTCAAATGAACAATACCAACAGCTTCCTGTATCTCCGTCTTGATGATAAATTGAGGCTATAAAGGAATA
This sequence comes from Rathayibacter sp. AY1C5, assembly GCF_002931705.1. Classification (NCBI taxonomy): domain Bacteria; kingdom Bacillati; phylum Actinomycetota; class Actinomycetes; order Micrococcales; family Microbacteriaceae; genus Rathayibacter; species Rathayibacter sp. AY1C5. The sequence goes on along the minus strand of NZ_PSWD01000004.1, from coordinate 132,168 downwards.
CTGACCCATGGTACAAATACCCGACCAACCAGCTAAGACAAATGCGGCAGCCGAGGATCTACTACTCATTCGAGACGTAGCGGCCGGAACGGATAAAAGAGTCACGGTTGGAGGGCTTCGCTCCGCCATGCACCCCGTCACTGTCGACGCAAACGGCTGGACAAAGCTCGACATGGGGACATTCTCCATCTGGAAAAAGCGAGTCACGTACTCGATGACTACCAGCGCAGGCGGCTCGTACACAATCCCAATCTCCTCGTCCAACCTGCCAACCGGCATGGCGACTCTTGGTAACAACACGATCCAGGGATCGATGATTCAACTCGGGTCCGCGTTCAATCTCAACTGGAACTTCGAGATGTCATCTGCCTCGACTGGTCTTGCCATCACTGCTTACGCGTTGATCACCGGAACGCCTTCCGGATCGATCGAGATCGTAATCATTGGAGTAAATTAGCGTGTCGATTCCGAGCAATGCAGACATCATGAACAAGCTGATCGAGATCAGCACTAGTCAAGCGGTGCAACAGGATCAGCTCACGAGGGTCGAGGCGCAAGCCATCAAGACGAACGGTCGCGTCAACTCTATCGAGGAGTGGAAGACCGGACTGCTCGCCGTCGCTTCGTACCAAAAGGAGCACCCGAACAGCGCAAACCAGACGATCAACGCTCCCAACGCGAGGATGGTTCAAGTCGTGCCGAACAAGTGGTTCCAGAGCAAGGAGCTGGTCGGAACGGTCGGCTTGATCGGCGCCGCCATCGCCGCAGCGATCGGATTCTGGGCAGGGGGTGCATCGTGATCTCGGCAACGCTCGTCGCGTTGCTGCGGCTCATCCCGTACATCTTCACAGCAGTGAACGCGTGGACCAAGGGCTACAGATGGCTGACGATCTCGGCCGTGTTCGTCTCGATCTTGGCTTTGGCGAATTATCTCTATGTGATACCTCACGAGATTCAAGGTCTGCTGAGCAGCGTCTATGCGCTCCTGTTGATGACGCACGCCCTGGACCTGAAGCCTAAGGGGTCCGAGTGATGCAGAACATTCTTTTCCCGATGAAGGTGATGAAGATCACGACACGTGCAGGCGAAGGAACGCATGTCGGAAGTAACGCTATTGACATCGCTGGATCGGATGCGGGTATCGAGAGCGCTTTCGCGCCATTTACCGGAGTGATCAAAAAGATTTGGGCTAACGGCAACACCGTGTGGTTCGAGAGCGTGGAGCCTGTGCAATTCGCGGACGGACGCCAGGACTTTGCGGTGGTGAGTATGACACACGACAACTCGATCGCGGACCTGTCAGTCGGGCGACGTATCGAGCAGGGCGAGGTGTTCTATCAGGAAGGAACGGCAGGCAACGCATACGGCAATCACATTCACCTTGAGATCGGCGCCGGGAAGTTCAGTGGCTCGGGGTGGCATCAGATCGCGAACGGGAACTGGGTAATAAATAACTCCTACCCTGCCGTGTCCGCGTTCTTCCTTGACGGAACGACGGTACTGAACGGTGGTGGTTACGCATGGAAGGAGTTGAAAGGAGATGAAGACATGATCACGAAGGACGATGTATCGCTACTACGCATCATCAACAGCGAAGTGAAGGGCTACCCGTTCAACGAGACGCACGCGGGTCAGTTCGACCAACAGGAGCTAGCCGGGTGGGTCGGGCGAAGCTGGCGTGATCTCGTGTCGTCCGGCTGGGACCGCTCAGCAGAGTGGCGGGCACGGCGCATCGAAGCGCTGAGCTTCTCGGACCAGTACAGGCCGCAGATCGCTGATCTTGAAGCGCGGCCGACAGAGGTCACGGTGGAGAAGCCGGTTGAGGTCATTAAGGAAGTCATCAAGGAAGTACCGGTCGAACGTATCGTCGAGAAAGAGGTCGTCAGAGAGGTGATCGTCGGCGATGCGGACCGAACGGCCGGCGAGATGATACTGGTCGGATTAAAGAAGCTCTTCGGGGCAAAGTAAGGAGATTACATGGCAGAACCAACAAAGAACACACCAGCAGGGAAGGGCATCCGTACCGCGATTCAGGCGATCGGCGGTGCGTTGGTCGGCCTCGTTGCCGTCGTCTGGGCAGTGCCGGGCGTACCCGAAGCGGTCACCAGCTTCCTCGTAGACAACACGATCCCGCTGCTTCTCGCAGTAGGTATCCCATCGGGACTGATCGCGTTCTTACAGAACAAGGTCGAGAAGAACTAGCTCTGAGACGCGCTCAGAGCGCGCAGGACGCGGTCAAGGCTCGAAGATGAGCCAACGGACACTCAAGCCCTCAGCGATTGCTGGGGGCTTTCTCGTGCGGTCGTGTGTATAGTCGGCAACGATCATTGCAACCCGGAGGACAATATGGCTCAGAAGCTCACTCTCGTCGACGACCTTGACGGCACCCCCATCGATGACAACGACGGCGGAACAGTGCGGTTCTCCCTTGACGGTGTCTCGTACGAGGTCGATCTGAACAAGAAGAACATGGAGACGCTCCTCCAGGCGTTCTCCAAGTACATCGAGGTCGCGCGCAAGACGAGTGGACGCACCGCCCCCGCCAGCTCCAGCAGCAGCGCGAAGAAGAGCAACCCGCAGGAGCTCCAGGCGATCCGCGAGTGGGCGAAGAAGAACGGCCACCAGGTTTCCGACCGCGGGCGCATTCCCGCGACGGTGGTCGACGCTTACAACGCCGCCAAGTAGATCTGAACTAGACGAAGGCCGGGTGCTTCACTGCACTCGGCCTTCGTCATTGCTTCGCAGGGACGGTCAGTCTGTCCACTCCCTGACTCCCACGGTGGGCTTCCGCCTACTGGACGTCGGTTCGACCGGCTTGGCGGTGCGCCGGGTCTCGATCTCTGTGTCTACCTGGTCGATCGGTCGCCCGTACATCGCTCGTGACATCTTTCGGATCGCTGTTGTCGAAGACGAGGGGCGGCTGAGGTCTCGGGTACGCATCGTGAAGGGCTGCGACACGCCACTACTGGTCGAGACGCGCGCGATGGCCTCCCGGGTCTGGAGGTTCATAAAGTCCTCGGCGGTGACCAGCGTGCCGAACTCAGAGGCCATCAACCTCGCGTCGGTCTGGGTGGTCTGAAACACGATCTTCGTCCGGGCGTTGGCAAGTACCGCTTCACGAAGCTCGGGCTTGAGCTGACCGGTGTGCTGATGGGCGAGGACCATGCCCAGGCCGAACGACCGCGATTGAGCGAGCATGTCTGCTGGGCTCGTCGGCATCGTCACGAAGTTCTGGAACTCGTCCATGTAGAGGATCACCGGCTTCTCATGCTTCGTCGTGCGTACCGAGTTCCAGAGGGAGTTCATGATGAGCGTGCCGACCATCGATGCGGTCTGCGTTCCGATCCGCACGCCGTTCAGGTTGACCAGGAGGATCTTGCCCTCCCGAACGACGTCGTCCATCTTGAACGTCGACTTGCTCTGACCCAGCGAGTTCCGTACTTCGGGCCTGGTGCTGAACTGCCAGAGACGGCGATGAAGTGGCGCGCTCTCACGGTCCTGCGATTTCGGGTCTGCCCTGAGGTATCGCTCCCAGAACTTCCGGATGTCGCGGTTCTTGATTGATGCAACCAAACCGTCCCTCCAGGCTCGTTCCTCGTCCGTCTGGGGGCTCAGGATCGTTGGTAGATCGATCATCGTGCCGCCGTCGACCTCCGCAAGCGCGTGGAGGCCGTGATACATCACCTGCGGCGTGATGACACCGCCCTCTGGGTACATCGATGCCAGCAGCGCGTTCAATTCGTCGACCGCGGAACGAGACGAACTCTGCTCCAGCACGTTGAAGCCGATCGGGTAGGACGTGTCGCTCAGGTCCCAGACGATCACGTCCTTGAGCCGGTGCTCTGGCACACGCTCGAGAGCGGACTCGAAAAGGTCACCCTTCGTTTCGATCAACACGACGCCGAACCCATCGCGGAAGTCCCCTTCGACCATGTTCGTCGCGAGCGCGGTTTTGCCTGACCCGATCGGCCCCATGATGTGGACGTGCTTCATCCGATCGATCCTGTCGATGGCGATGAGTCGCTCCTTGCCGGGGACGGTGGACTGCCCGATGACCGTTCCACCGTTCGAGCCGTTCGACACTGCGTTGGTGACGTGCATGTGGCGGGTGTGACTCTTCGGCAGGCCGGCGATGTACGGGGTACCGAGCGGCCATGCAATCAGAGCGCTCAGCTCCATCACACTGACCTGAGCCGGGAAGAGCAGGGGAGCGGACGCAGTGTTGACAGCCTCGATGAACTTGGCCTTGGTTGAGGTCTTCCGTGTGAAGCGGTTGGCGCCGGAGGACGTCGCAGACAGCGTGAGCAGAACGTCGCGGTTGAGGCGATCGACCTGCTCGGGGGCGCACTTGATCGCGACCCGGCCGACGCTCATGTAGTTCGGGGTCTCCAGCTTCGCGCGCCGATCCGTGATCTCATCGTGGCTCGCTTCGATCCGTCCGGCGAGGGAGGAGCGGATGCGCATCTCATTCGACCGTGGCCGTTGATCCGAGGCGGGCGGCCGCTCAGGCGCTTTGGGAGCGATGACCCACTGCATGAGGACGGTTTGGTCGCCGTCGAGCGCCTGGACGCTCGTCAGGATCGAGTGGGCAAAATCGGTGCCGTCTGAGATGGCCAGTTGGCGGGAAGGGTTGCTCATGCCCACCTCAGTGACCTGATCCCACTGCATCAGCGGACGCTCTTTGTCCTGCGTCACACGAACTCCGGGGACCATCGTCTCCAGATGACTGATGATGAAGGCCGCGTCCCCAGGGGGAACCAGCAAGCGATGGATGATGCCGCGGTCGTCCGCCCACGTCTCGAAGACGATGGTGGGCGTGTTGAAGAAGCCGAGCCAGCTCGACTTGAGTGTGCCGCTGATCGAACGGAGGAACGCCCTCACGCGCTCTTCGGTGAGGCCGGACGGGAACGTCAGTTGGTAGCACTTCATGGGTGAGTGGTGCGTTGACATAGATCCGCCTTCACTTTGATACGAAAGAACCTCATTTACAAGAGGCGTCTGCGGTTGCGGAGGATCTTCCAGATGAGAAACAAGATCGCGAGGCCGACCACCGCAAGGAAGAAGATCGTGAGCGCTAGCGCGATGGTCGGTAGGTAGGGGCGGATCGTGGCGGCAGCAACCTGTATGAGGACGGCCGCCGCCACGATGAAGAGGAGAGCGCTCCAGGCTTTACGAAGCACGACAGGGACCAGCCGCCGAGGAGGTCACTTGAGACGACCGGTCTTCGCGTACTGAGCGAGGATCTCCCTGGCGGCCTGCTGCTGGTACTGCTCGTCGAGCATCGCTTGGGTCAGCTCGTTCTTGATCTGCTTCTTTCGGCCCGTCTGCTGGAGCTTCTTGTCCAGCTGGATCAGCTTTCTTCCGATCCAGACTCCCGCTCCTGCGGCGACGAGGAGTCCGATGATGGCGGCGACTGTCTCAAACATGATGTGTCTTCCTCTTAGTTGTTCTGGAAGTTGACGAACGCGTGCCTGCGCTCGTCCTCGTCGATCCACTCAATTGAGCCGATCACGTTCCCGACGCCGTCCCGCTGGATGCCCACCGTTCGATGACGCTGCGTCTCCATGCCGTAGCTGCCGAGGCTCGACGGGTAGCCGGCGATGGCCCGAAGGACGTCTAGGCCAGGGGGCTCCTCAGCCATCGCCGGCGGGTTCGGTGCTGCGCTGTTCGGCTTCACGCCTCTCAGTAGGTCGAGGATCTTGCTCATGAGTGCCCTCCATGTGGCTGGGCCGGACGGTTGTCCTGACCAGTGCGATCATGTTTGCCCACAGCGACAAGTTTGTCAACAGTTGCAAAACTGTCAGCGCTGACTAAGGTAGGAAGCATGGAAACTCACACCTGGTCAGCGACCGACATCAACCTCGCCTTCCAGCGGTGGCGCAAGAAGGCGACTTTCTACGGCGACCCAGCCGCGATGAAGGACGATCCCGAGCGTCACGGGTACACGCCCGAGCAAGTACGAAGCGCGATGGAGGAGGCGCGCGGCATCATCGCCCCATCGATGCAGTTGGTGCTTGCCTGGCGAGCGCTGGGGGGCGACGGCCTTGGCGGCGGTCTCATGCAGCGGCGGGAGGACTACCTGGAGGAAGCTGGCGTGAGTCTTCGTACGGCGATCCGGCTAGAAGAGGCCGGCTTAGAGGAGCTGGCGGGAGCGGTCGCGATGTTGCTCGATGAGATCCGAGCCGGTGACTTCGACCGTCGTGCGCGAGGGTTCGCCCAGCAGATTCGAGCGCTGTCGCACTACATGAAGGAGGGTCAGAAGGTAGACCCTGACCTCGCAGATCACGTGGGCGAGCACCTCTACGCGGGCGAGGTTGCCGCGTTGATGGGGCTCCTGGATATGCCAGCGGATGCTCCTCGACCGCAGCACGGCATGGGTCCCGGCTCCAAGGAGTGGGAGGCCCGGGTCGGCAACAGCGACGAGACGTCACTCCACTAGATCGGCTCAGGCCTTCCAGTCGATTCGAACGTAGGCGGGATCGAACACCCACTGCTTGTACCTGATCTGCTTTCGTCCGGCGGGGTGTGGAAGCGGGTCGATCCAGACGCGATCAACCACCAGGTCCATGAGCTGACGCCGCCACAAAAGATCGGCGCCGTTCCAGGCGTCCCGCAGGCTCGTCCCAACTGGTGCGTTCGCGAAGGCCGACGTCGCCGTCATTGCGTCGATCTTCCTGCTCAGTCCGTTCAGACGAGCGCGCGCCGTCGTCTTGGCGGTCCGGTACTCGTCGAAGGTGAGGTCGCCTTCGCTGTATAGGGAGAGGATCTCTTGAAGGCGAACTTCCTGTGTCTGCCGATCGTCGAGGAGGCGACGAAGCCGAGGAGCTTCGGTCTGTGTGGAGGCGACGAGGCGACCAAGGTGGTCGGAGTCGAGTCGGAAGAGCACGGCTTCCTTAACCAGATCCTCTACAGCAGCACCGATGCGTGACACCTTTCCGCATCCGATCTTCCCCTTCTCGTCGTCGTTCGCTCGGCAGCGGTACGTGGGCGTGTGTGACCCGTCACGTTGCTGCTTGCTGAAGCTGTTCATACGGTTGCCGCATCCGCCGCAGTAGGCGAATCCGTGGAGAAGGTGCTTCCGGAACGGGCCGCGCTGCTTGTGATGGTTCTGACTCATTGCGATGGCCGTCTGCATGCGCTGCCATGTGTCTTGATCGACGAGGGGTTCCCACTTGGCGGCGTATTGAGCCGACCCGTTGTGATCGCGGAGGCCGACGTTGCGAGGGCGAATGGCAACGTTGCGCACCTTCAGGGCGTTCCAGCCCTTGTCGTGCTGCGTACGAATCCCGCGGGCGTTCAGGTCGAGCGCGATCGTCCTCCAGGACTGACCGCTGATACAGCGATCGATCATCTCCCTGACGACCGTCGCTTCTCTCTCGTCGAGTTCCATCGACCCGGGGAGCCAGCCGAACGGACGCTGACCGCCGCTCCACTCGCCGTTCTGTGCTGCCTGGAGCTTCGCCGCCTTCTGGCGCTCGATGCCGATCTCTACCTCGTAGCTGGCGACCGCGCCGTGGATCCGAGCACCCATACGTCCGCTGGGAGAGTCGAGGCGAAGGGGGCCGGCCTGCACGGTGAACGTCGGGATGTTGAACTGGTCTGATGCCTCTATATAGGGCTCTAGTTCTGTGGGGCGGCGGTGCACGCGATCCGTGTGCCAGGCGAACACGGCCTGGATCGCTCCAGACTTCATGGCAGAGAGCAGCGCCTCGTAGCCGGGACGCTTCTTGCCGCTGTACGCGCTGATGTCGTTGTCGCTGAAAACGGTCACAACCTCGTAGCCCTCGCGCTCCGCGAGCTTCCGGCAGTCAGTCTCTTGCCGTTCAACGCCGAGCCCCGCGCCGACGCGGTCCTTTGAGATGCGAACATAGATCGCGGCGGTGCGACGAGGCTGTTCGATTGTGGGTCTGATCAGGTCTTTCATATTGGTATTACTGAACATAAGTATGCGCCTCCGGAGTGGAGTCGTCAAGATCATTCGACGAGGCCCCCGAGTTCTCGTCCGTCGCCCTCGATGCGTTGCGCCAGCCGCTCGAATCCGGCGTGATCCGCATCCACCGCGCGAACGCCGTCGCCGAGTTCCCCGCGCGGGTGCAGCTCGTCCTCGCGGCGAACCCGTGCCCGTGCGGCCGCTTCGGCATCCCCGGAGAGACCTGCACCTGTGCTCCCTCGGTCCGCCGCCGCTACCTCGCGCGGCTCAGCGGACCGCTGCTCGACCGCGTCGACATCCGCCTGACGGTCCGCCGCATCAGCGCGGCTCAGCTGGCCGCACGTCGAGACACGTCCGGAATGTCGACGGCTGAGGCCCGCGCCCGTGTCGCCGCGGCGCGGTCCCTCGCAGCGGCTCGCCTCGCCTCCACTCCGTGGACGCTCAACTCGGAGGTCTCCGGCGCCTGGCTGCGCTCGGACCCGGTGCGCCCGACCAGTGCCGAGTCCCGCACGCTCGACCGGGCTCTGGAGCGAGGTCTGGTGACCATGCGCGGCTACGACCGGGTCCTGCGCCTGGCCTGGACGCTCGCGGACCTCGACGCGGCCGACCGGCCGAGTGCCGCCCACCTCGCGCGCGCGCTCGTCCTCCGTGGGGGTGCCGCGTGATCCGGCCCGACGCGCTCTTCGACGCCGCGGAGCTCGACGCCGTTCGTCGACTGCTGCCGAGCGGTTCAGCCGATCAGGGCTCGGCTGCCGACGGCGAGCCTCCGGGCGAGTCCGGCTGTGCTCGGAGCGCACTCGTCGACGCTGCAGCCCGGTGCGGCTGGAACTCTCTGACCGAGCCCGGCGACTCCGTCGCCGCCCTCCTCATCGCGAGGGTCGGCGCGGCCGAGGCCTTCGCCCACGTCGTGTCCTCGTCGTCCGCGGAGGAGATCCTCGCGCCCCCGCATCGCGCTCCCTCCGACCAAGGAGGCCCGGCACCCGCGCCCCTCGACTCCGAGGTCGCCGCGCTCCAGTCGGGGCTGGCGCGCTGGCGACCGCGCCTGGACCGCAGGCTCCTGTTCCGACGTCTCGAGATCGCCGAGCGACTCGGCGCCCGGCTGCTCCTGCCCGGGGCTCCCGTGTGGCCCGAGTCGCTCGACGACCTCGGGCCGCACGCGCCACTCCTGCTCTGGCTGCGCGGTGATCCCGCCGCCTTCGATCCGCCGCACCGCCTCGCCCTCGTCGGCGCCCGCGCTGCGACCGGTTACGGCGAGCACGTGGCCGCCGAGCTCGCCGCGGGCGTCGCGGCGCGAGGCGTCGCCGTCGTCTCGGGCGGTGCCTTCGGGATCGACGCGGTCGCCCACCGCGCCGCCCTCGGCTCCGGAGGCCGGACGGTCGCCTTCCTCGCCGGGGGAGCGGACCGCCTCTACCCGACGGCTCACGCCGACCTCCTCCACCGCATCATCGCCACCCCCGGCTGCGCCGTCGCAACGGAGGTCCCGCCGGGCACCACGCCCACCCGCTGGCGATTCCTGCAGCGCAACCGCCTCATCGCCGCCTCCACCGCGGGCACCGTCGTCGTCGAGGCCGGCGCCCGCTCCGGATCCCTCAACACCGCCGGCCACGCGGCTGCCCTGGGCCGCCCCCTCGGCGCGGTCCCGGGCCCGGTCACCAGTGCCTCCTCCGCCGGCTGCCACCGGCTCCTCCGCGAGTACGCGGCGACCTGCGTCACCTCGCCGGCGGATGTGCTCGAACTGCTCGCTGTCGGCGACGCCGACGGATCGTGCCGAGCGCTGACCGCGGCTGAGGCGCGAGTCCTGGCCGTCGTCGAATCCGAAGGAGGCTGTGACGCCGCAACCGTCGCCCGGCTCTCCGGGGATTCGCTCGATTCGGCACTGTCGGCGCTGGGTGCGCTCCTCGCAGACGGACGCGTCCACCGTTCCGAGGACGGGGACTGGGAGCGGGCACCCGGGTGAGCGGCCCCGCCGCCGCGGCGCTGTCGGCGGTCCGCCCTACGCTGAAGGGGCATCGGCGAGGGGAGCGGCATGGACGCCACGGCAGCAGGACACGGCGGAGAGCGCCCGCAGCTCGGGCACTTCCGCGCCGCCGACAGGGTCATCGCGCATCTGAGCGACACGCACCTGCTGGCCGACGGCGCTCCGCTCTACGGGAAGGTCGACACGGTCGCCCGCCTCGCGCAGGCGGTCGGCCGGCTGGCCGAGCGCGGCGGACGCCTGGACGCGATCGTGGTGACCGGGGACGTCGCGGACCGCGGCGAGGAGGACGCCTACCGGCGCGTGCGCGAGCAGCTCGACCCCGTGGGCGAGCGGTTCGGCTGCCCGATCGTCTGGGTGATGGGCAACCACGACGAGCGCGGAGCCTTCCGGCGGGTGCTCCTCGAGCAGGACCCGGCGGGCGCGGGACCCGTGGACCAGGTCGTCGACCTCGGCGGGCTCCGGCTCATCGCGCTCGACAGCGCGGTGCCCGGCTTCCACCACGGCGACCTCACCGACGCCCAGCTGGCCTGGCTGAAGGACGAGCTCGCCGCACCGGCCCCGCTGGGGACGATCCTCGCCCTGCACCACCCTCCGCTGCCCACGCCGCTCGGCGCGATGACCGTGCTCGAGCTGCGGGGGATCGACCGCCTCGAGGAGGTGGTGCGCGGAACCGACGTCCGCGCGATCCTCGGCGGCCACCTGCACTACCCCACGGCTGCGACCTTCGCGGGCGTGCCCGTGCTCGTCGCCGGCGCCACCAGCTACACGATGGACCTCGGAGCGCCCGAGCGGGAGCTCGCCGGCGTCGACGGAGCGCAGAGCCTCTCGCTCGTCCACGTCCACCCGGGGACGGTGGCCGCCTCGTTCGTGCCGACGGCACCGGCCCCGATCGCGACGCGGTTCGGCACCGACCTGATCGAGCGGCTTGAGGGGCTCGACGAGCAGGGGCGCATCGACCTCTGGTCGCGGATGCCGGACGGATCGTGACCGGCGAGACGCTCGCCGACTCGGTCGAGCACTTCCTCCGGTACGTCCTCGATGAGCGGTCCCTCTCGCCCGCCACCGCGAAGGGCTACCGCTCCGACCTGGCGCGCCTGATCGCCCACACGGAGGAGAAGGGGCGGCTCCTCACCGCCGAGCTCGACCTCGAGCTGCTGCGCGACTGGCTCTGGCGAGAGTCGGAGTCGGGGATCGCCCGCGCGACCCTCGCCCGGCGCACCGCGGCCGTCCGCTCCTTCTCCTCCTGGGCGCATCGGACCGAGCGGCTCCCCGTCGACGTCGCCGCACGCCTCAAGACGCCCAAGTCGGGACGGACACTGCCGCGGGTCCTCACGCTCCCGCAGGCGGAACAGGTGCTCGACACGGTCGCGGCGCGAGGCGCGACCGAGGACCCGGTGGCGCTGCGGGACCTCGCGATCGTCGAGCTGCTCTACGCCTCCGGCATCCGCGTCTCCGAGCTGGTCGCCGTCGACCTGGGCGACGTCGATCTCGGCCGGCTCACCGTGCTCGTCACCGGCAAGGGCGCCAAGCAGCGGGTCGTCCCGTTCGGCGTCCCCGCGAAGGAGGCGCTCGTCGACTACCTGGAGCGCGCCCGACCCTCTCTCGCGACCGGCGACGGGAGCGGGGCCCTGCTGCTGGGACGGCGGGGCGCGCGCCTCACCCCGCGCACGGTCTACGGCGTGGTGGCGAGGCTCCTCGACGGCGGGCAGGGCTCCGGACCGTCCGGTCCGCACACCCTCCGCCACACCGCGGCGACCCATCTGCTCGACGGCGGAGCCGACCTCCGCGCCGTCCAGGAGCTGCTCGGCCACGCGAGCCTGGGCACCACGCAGATCTACACCCACGTCTCGACCGAGCGGATCCGCGACGCCTACCGCCTCGCCCACCCCCGCGCCTGACCGGACGCGCGAGTCGCTGGACGCACCCTTCCGCGCCACTCGCTGAACACCCTGCGCCATGTCGTCCATCGGCAGGAGCACCGCCCGGGGGATCCCGCCGAAGAACCGCATCGGCGAAACGTAGTCGCCACCCTCGCGGACGCCGAGGTGCACGCACCTCCCGTCGCAGTGGCCGCCCGCACCCACTGCTCCGACGGGCTGGCCCGCGGTGAGGACCTGCCCGGCCGTCACCGATCCGTCGACCGGCTCGACCGTCGAGACCAGACCGTCCGCGTGCACGATGCTCACCACGGACCGGTCGACCACCCTGCCCGAGAACGACACGGTACCCGCAGCGACGGCGACCACGGGCTGCCCGGCCGCTGCGGCGAGGTCGATCCCGCGGTGCCCGGGGGCGTAGCGGTGCGCTGGCGCGCCCCACGGCTCCACGACGGAGAAGCCCGCGACGGGGGAGGTCCACCGCGGGTCGGACCGGCCGGGGGACGAGGTGCCGGAGGGCGAGGCGCCGAGAGGCGCCCCGACGAGCAGAGCGGCGAGGGCGAACACGCCCGGGCGCAGGAGTCGGGATCGGAGCATGCGGCCACCCTCCTGGAGCCGGTCCGAGACCGGTGGTCGGCCGAGCGGATCAGGGGAGGAGAGCGCGACGGGCCCGGCTGTGGAGGGAGGACATCGGCCGGGGGAGAGCGCAACCCGTCCCGGCGGTGCCGCGGCGAGGAGTAACGTGCCGGTGATCCGGCTCGGGAGCGGCACCCCGCCCCCACCGGCGGCGAGAATCGGAGACGACCATGACCAGCGGACGATCTGACACGACCAGCGGGAGAGCGGACATCCCGAACCCCTCGGCGGCGAAGCTGAAGAGGAAGGTGGTCGGCCTCGCGATCGCGGCGGCGGTCGGCGGCTTCCTCTTCGGCTTCGACTCGTCGGTGGTGAACGGTGCCGTGGAGGCGGTGCAGGGCGAGTTCCAGCTCTCGGCCGCGCTGATCGGCTTCGCCGTCGCCTCCGCGCTGCTCGGCTGCGCGCTCGGCGCGTACCTCGCGGGCCGCCTCGCCGACCGCTGGGGCCGCATCAAGGTCATGCTGCTCGGCGCCGGGCTCTTCTTCATCTCCTCCATCGGCGCCGGCGCGGCGTTCGCGGTCTGGGACCTCGTGCTCTGGCGCGTGGTCGGCGGCCTCGGCATCGGCATCGCCTCCGTGATCGCTCCGACCTACATCTCGGAGATCGCGCCCAAGGCCATCCGCGGAGCCCTCGCGTCGCTGCAGCAGCTGGCGATCACGCTCGGCATCTTCGCCGCCCTGCTCTCGGACACCCTCATCGCGAACGGCGCGGACGGCGCCTCCGAGCCCTTCTGGTTCGGCGTCGCCGCCTGGCGCTGGATGTTCATCGCCTGCGCCGTGCCGGCCGTCATCTACGGCCTCCTGGCCCTGACCCTGCCGGAATCGCCCCGTTACCTCGCGACCCGCGGCCGCTCCGAGGACGCCCGCGCGGTGCTCGCGACGGTCACGCCGCGCGACGAGGTCGACGAGGCGCTCGCGGACATCCAGAAGAAGATCGACGAGGACTCCGAGAACGCGAAGCGCTCCAGCCTCCGCGGTCCCGCCCTCGGCCTGCTCCCCGTGGTCTGGGTCGGCATCCTGCTGTCGGTGTTCCAGCAGTTCGTGGGCATCAACGTGATCTTCTACTACTCCACCTCGCTCTGGAGCGCGGTCGGATTCGACGAGTCCAACTCCTTCGCGATCTCGGTCTTCACCTCGGTCGTGAACGTCGTCGTCACCTTCGTGGCGATCTTCCTGGTCGACAAGGTCGGCCGGAAGCCGCTGCTGCTGGTCGGCTCGGCCGGCATGGCCGTCTCGCTCGCGCTGATGGCCATCGCCTTCAGCCAGTCGACGATCAGCGGAGAGGACGTCTCGCTGCCCGGCGCGTGGGGGCCGATCGCCCTCGTCTCGGCGAACGCGTTCGTCGTCTTCTTCGGTGCGACCTGGGGCCCGCTGGTGTGGGTCCTCCTCGGCGAGATCTTCCCGAACCGGATCCGGGCGGCCGCCCTCGGCCTGGCGGCCTCGGCCCAGTGGATCGCGAACTTCGCCATCACGGTGACCTTCCCGATCCTCTCGCAGGACGTGTCGCTCACCCTGGCCTACGGCCTCTACGCCGCCTTCGCGGCGATCTCGTTCGTCTTCGTCTTCATGTTCGTGCCCGAGACCAAGGGCCGCTCGCTGGAGGAGATGGACACCCTGCACATCCGCACCGTGATGAAGTCGGCGCGCAAGTAGCACCGGCCTCCCGCGCCCCGACGGCCGCCCTCCCGCAGCAGCGGGGGAGGCGGCCGTCCTGGTGCTAGACTCCACGGAGCACCTCGCTCGTCGGGGTGACTACGCGCGCCCATTCGGCCTCCGCTCCCCACGGTCCCTCTCCGCTCACGCGGCCGGGGCGGGAGTGCGCCGGGCGCCAGGGCGACGTGCCGACCGGCCGTCGCAGACAACCGAACGGGAGTTCGGCGCCGTCGTGCGCCCGGGCCCCGAGACAAGGAGAACGACTCATGGCAGTCGTCACCATGCGCCAGCTGCTCGACAGCGGCGTCCACTTCGGGCACCAGACCCGTCGCTGGAACCCGAAGATGAAGCGCTTCATCCTGACCGAGCGCTCGGGCAGCTACATCATCGACCTCCAGCAGTCGCTGGCCTACATCGACAAGACCTACGACTTCGTCAAGGAGACGGTCGCCCACGGCGGCACCATCCTCTTCGTCGGCACCAAGAAGCAGGCGCAGAACGCGATCTCGGAGCAGGCGACCCGCGTCGGCCAGCCCTACGTGAACCAGCGCTGGCTCGGCGGCCTCCTGACCAACTTCCAGACGGTCTCGAAGCGCCTCGCCCGCATGAAGGAGCTGGAGGAGCTCGACTTCGACGACACGTCGAAGAGCGGCTTCACCAAGAAGGAGCTCCTCATCAAGAAGCGCGAGCTCGACAAGCTGCACAAGTCGCTCGGCGGCATCCGCAACCTCTCGAAGACGCCGTCGGCCCTCTGGGTCGTCGACACCAAGAAGGAGCACCTCGCGATCGACGAGGCCAAGAAGCTGGGCATCCCGGTCATCGGCATCCTCGACACGAACTGCGACCCGGACGAGGTCCAGTACCCGATCCCGGGCAACGACGACGCAATCCGCTCGGTGAGCCTGCTCACCCGCATCGTCGCCGACGCTGCGGCCGAGGGCCTCATCCAGCGCCACCAGAAGCCCGAGGCCGAGGGCAACGTCTCCGCCGTCGAGCCGCTGGCCGAGTGGGAGCAGGAGCTGCTCTCCACCGGTGCGCCCGCCGCCGACGTGCAGGAGCCGAACGAGCAGGCCGGCGCGGAGACCGAGAAGGTCGCCGACGCCGAGGCCGAGACCGCCGACGAGGCCGTCGTCGAGGCCGAGACCCCCGCCGCGGAGGAGGCCCCCGAGGCCGACGCCGCCGCGACCTCGACCGACGAGACCGCCACCGCCTGACACCCCGTTCCGTGACGGGGGTCGGACGCCGCACCCGCGGTCGTCCGGCCCCCGCTCGGTCGGTGCACGTTCACCACGAGTAAGAACCGCCGTCACCTCGGCGTGCTGGGCTCCTCCCGTGAGCCCGCCGCGAGTGACGGCGCCACAGGGTTTCCGAACCAAGAGGAGTTCCGAGAACATGGCAAATTTCAGCCTCGCTGACGTCAAGACGCTGCGCGAGCAGCTCGGTACCGGCATGGTCGACACGAAGAACGCGCTGGTCGAGGCCGACGGCGACCTGGACAAGGCGGTCGAGATCCTCCGCCTCAAGGGCGCCAAGGGCAACGCGAAGCGCGCCGACCGCTCAACGAGCGAGGGCCTCGTCGCCGCCGCCGAGAAGGACGGCGTCGCCACGATGATCGAGCTCGCCTGCGAGACCGACTTCGTCGCCAAGGGCACGAAGTTCATCGCCCTCGCCGACGCCGTGCTCGCCGCGGTGGTCGCCGCCGGCTCCACCACGGTCGAGGAGGCCCTCGCGGCCCCCGCCGACGGCAAGACCGTCGCCGACCTCATCAACGACGAGGCCGCGATCCTCGGCGAGAAGGTGGAGCTGCGCCGCGTGGCCTCCGTCTCGGGCGAGCACTTCGCGATCTACCTCCACAAGACGAACAAGGACCTGCCCCCGCAGGTCGGCGTGGTCGTCGGCTACGCGGGTGAGGACGCCGAGACCGCGCGCTCCGTCGCCCAGCACATCTCGTTCGCGAACCCGTCCTACCTCTCGCGCGAGGACGTGCCGCAGTCCGAGGTCGACAACGAGCGCCGCATCGTCGAGGAGATCTCGCGCGGCGAGGGCAAGCCCGAGGCCGCCCTGCCGAAGATCATCGAGGGACGCGTGAACGCGTACTTCAAGCAGGTCGCCCTGCTCGACCAGGACTACGCGAAGGACAACAAGCTGTCCGTCAGCAAGGTCCTGAGCGACGCGGGCCTGACCGTGTCGGGCTTCGCCCGTTTCAAGGTCGGCGCCTAACAGCACTGCAGGAGGGAGTCCGGGTCGTTCAGTCGACCCGGGCTCCCTTCGCTCTGCCCGGGGCGGCCCCGGGCGTGGTCGCGGGGCCCGCTCCGCGCGGGATAGGTTTGTACGGGTCTACGGGAGGAAACGTCCATGACGGAGACGGATGCGATGACGACGGGCAAGCGCCGCAGGGTGCTTCTGAAGCTGTCGGGGGAGGCGTTCGGAGCCGGCACGCTCGGCGTGAACCCGGACGTGATCAGCGCCCTGGCGCGCGAGATCGCCGATGCCGCGACCGAGGTGGAGATCTCGGTGGTCGTCGGCGGCGGCAACTTCTTCCGCGGAGCCGAGCTCTCGCAGCGCGGCATGGACCGCGGCCGGGCCGACTACATGGGGATGCTGGGCACGGTGATGAACGCCCTCGCCCTTCAGGACTTCCTCGAGCAGGCGGGCGCCGAGACGCGCGTGCAGTCCGCGATCGCGATGACGCAGGTCGCGGAGCCCTACATCCCCCGCCGTGCGATCCGGCACATGGAGAAGGGCCGCGTCGTCATCTTCGGCGCCGGCGCCGGACTCCCGTACTTCTCGACCGACACGGTCGCCGCGCAGCGCGCGCTCGAAACGCACGCCGACGTGGTCCTCGTCGCCAAGAACGGCGTGGACGGCGTGTACGACGCCGACCCGCGGACGAACCCCGACGCGAAGAAGCTCGACGCACTGACCTACCAGGAGGCGCTCCAGCGGGGCCTCAAGGTGGTCGACTCCACCGCGTTCAGCCTCTGCATGGACAACGGCATGCCGATGCAGGTCTTCGGCATGGAGCCCTCGGGCAACGTCGCGAAGGCCATCCGCGGCGCCGAGCTCGGCACGCTCGTCTCGAACTAGACTGACCACTTCCCTCTCTTAAGGAGCTCCCTGTGATCTCGGATGTACTGGCCGACGCGAAGACCAAGATGGGCAAGGCCGTCGAGGTCGCCAAGGAGGACTTCTCCACGGTCCGCACCGGACGCGCGAACCCCGGCATGTTCCAGAAGGTGCTGGTGAGCTACTACGGCACCCCGACGCCGCTGTCGCAGCTCGCCTCGATGCAGAACCAGGAGGCCCGCACGCTCGTCCTGACGCCCTACGACAAGGGCTCGCTCCGCGACATCGAGCAGGCCATCCGGGACATGCCGAACCTCGGCGCGAACCCGACCAACGACGGCACGATCATCCGGGTGACCCTGCCGGAGCTCACCGCCGAGCGCCGCAAGGAGTTCGTCAAGATCGTCCGCACCAAGGCCGAGGACGCCAAGATCGCGGTGCGCAACATCCGCCGCAAGGGCAAGGACGACCTCGACGCGCTGAAGGGCGACATCGGCGACGACGAGCTCTCCCGCGGCGAGAAGGAGCTCGAGGCGCTCACGAAGCAGCACGTCGACGCGATCGACGAGGCGCTCAAGCGCAAGGAATCCGAACTGCTCGAGGTGTAGCGGTGCCCGAGATCCCCGAAGGACCCGAGGGCGGCGAGAAGAGACCGTCTCCGCACGTCCCGGGTGCCCGGGGATCCCGGATGGTCACCCGCGACGCGCTGCGTGCGCGCGCCCAGCAGGGCCGGGCCGACGTCGAGCGCCAGCTCGAGGCGACCCGCGCCCAGCTCGAGGCGACGAACGACCGCCTGACCGCGCGCTCCGGCCGGAACCTCGTGTCGGCGACCGCGATCGGACTCCTCGGCGGCGGCGCGATGGTCGTCAGCCTCCTCCTGGTCAAGGAGCTCTTCATGGTGCTCGCGGGGGTGGTGGTGCTGCTCGCGGCGCTGGAGCTCTCGAACGCCCTGCGCCACGCCGGTCGGGACATCCCGCGCATCCCGACCGGGATCGTGGCGGTCGTCGCCGTGCCGGCCGCCTACTACGGCGGCCTCGGCGCCGCGTGGGCCACGGTCCTCGGCGGATCCGTCCTCGTCGGCCTCTGGCGGCTGGGGGAGCAGCTCTTCCGGCGCACCGCCTCCAGCCGGAGGGACCTCGCCCTCGACATCGGCCTCGGCGCGTTCGTCCAGGGCTACACGACCTTCCTCGGCGCCTTCGCGATCCGTCTCGTCGCCGAGCCCGGCGGCCAGCTCTGGGCGTTCGCGTTCCTGGTGCTCGTGATCGTCGTCGACACCGGCGCCTACGTGAGCGGACTCACCTGGGGCAAGCACCCGATGGCACCGCGGATCAGCCCGAAGAAGACCTGGGAGGGGTTCGCCGGTGCGGCCGTAGCGGGGATCGTCGTCGGCGTCCTGCTCGCCCTGCTGATGCTCGGCCAGCCCTGGTGGGTCGGTGCGGTGTTCGGGGCCGTGGTGCTGCTCACCGCGACGCTCGGCGACCTCGCCGAGTCGCTGATCAAGCGCGACATCGGCATCAAGGACATGAGCTCCTGGCTGCCCGGCCACGGGGGAGTCCTCGACCGGCTGGACTCGATCCTGCCGTCGGCCGCAGCTGCCTACGTGCTGTACTTCCTCTTCGCCCACTGAGCGCACGCCTCACCGGGGCGTGCCGATTCCGCTCCCGGCGCGCGGCTTGGCATGATGTCGGGATGACCGCTCCCTTCCCCCGAGCCCGCGAGTCCCGTCCCGGCTACGACACGGCCGAGGTCGACTCCTTCCTCGCGTCGGCGCGCGAGGCCTACTCGCAGCTCTCCGGGGGACCGGCGGACCTCCGCGCCGCCGACCTGCGCCACACCGCGTTCACCCTGCGCAAGGGCGGCTACTCCGCGCCCCACGTCGATGCGGCGCTCGAGCGCCTCGAGGACGCCTTCGCCCTGCGGGAGCGCCAGTACGCGATCGCGGCCCGGGGCGAGGAGGCGTGGCTCGCGGACGCGCGGTCGACCGCCCAGGAGATCGTGAACCGGCTGGCCCGCGCTCCCCGCGAGCGGTTCACCCGGGCCGGCGCTCTCACGACGGGCTACAACGTCCGCCAGGTCGACGCCTTCGCCGACAGGATCTCCGGCTACTTCCGCGACGGATCGGTGCTGACCGTGGACGACGTGCGGACCGTCTCCTTCGCCCCGCAGCGCGGCGGGTACGCCGAGGCGCAGGTCGACCTGCTGCTCGACACGGTCGTCGATGTGATGCTGGCGGTCCGCTGACCCAAGCCGGATCTGCTGGCCGATCAGGTCATCGTCCGTTATGCTTTCGTAATCGTGGCTCAGCATCCTCAGACCTCCGTCGCCCACACGCCCGCGAACCGCACCAGCGGTCGCCCGGCGGTCCCGCACCAGACCCCGGTGCGGCGCTCCTGGGCTCGGATCCCGGTGACGGTGCTGGCCTTCACGGCGTCGATCGCGTTCGCCATGGTGAACGTCGTCGATCCGTCCAGCGGCGCGGTCGCGTCCCCCTACTACCAGGCCCCGGCGCGCTTCAATGGCGACTCCGCGCAGCGACTCGTCGTCGCGGACGCCGTCGAGCGGACCGTCCAGCGCGACTCGTTCGGCGCCGAGGCGAAGCCGACGCCCACTCCGACCCCGACGCCCACTCCGACCGAGACTCAGACCGCTTCCGCGACCGCCGACGAGGAGGAGTCGGGCTCCGCCGAGGCCGAGACCGCTGCTCCCGTCCAGCGCGCCGCCGCTCCGGATCCCGGATCCGCGAAGGCCATCGCGTACGACATGATCGTGCAGCGCGGCTGGGCCGACAGCGAGTACGACTGCCTCGTCCTCCTCTGGAACCGCGAGTCCGGCTGGAACGTCTACGCCGAGAACAAGTCCAGCGGTGCCTACGGCATCCCGCAGGCACTCCCCGGCAGCAAGATGGCGACGGCCGGCTCCGACTGGGCGACCAACGCGAGCACCCAGATCACCTGGGGCCTCGGCTACATCTCCGGCCGCTACGGCTCGCCCTGCGGCGCCTGGGCCCACTCCGAATCGGTCGGCTGGTACTGATCGTTCCCCTCCGCTCGGCACCGCGTCCGGCGGGCTGAGGCTCTCGCTACCCTGGTGCCGTGGATTACGCGCTGCTCGGGGTCGTCGGGATCATCACGGTCGTCACCGTCGCGCGGTTCTCGAGCCGCCTCGGGATCGCCGCACCGCTGCTCCTGGTCGTCATCGGGATCGGCGCGTCCTACCTCCCCGGGGTCCCGGACATCGAGGTCGAGCCTGAGCTGATCCTCGCGGGCGTGCTGCCGCCGCTGCTGTACTCGGCCGCGATCCAGGTGCCCCTCACCGACTTCCGGCGGAACCTGCGCTCGATCTTCGGGCTCTCGGTGCTGCTGGTCGTCGTGACCGCCCTCGTGGTCGGCGGCTTCCTCTACCTCGTGTTCCCCGATCTGAGCCTGCCCGCAGCGATCGCTCTGGGCGCCGTCGTGAGCCCGACCGACGCGGTGGCCGCGACCTCGATCGGCAAGAAGCTCGGACTCCCGCCCCGCCTGGTGACGGTGCTCGAGGGCGAGAGCCTCGTGAACGACGCGTCGGCGCTGGTGCTGCTGCGCGCCGCGACGGCTGCGGCGGCCGTGGTCGGCGCCTCCGTCACGACCGACGCGATCGACGTGGGCGAGGTGGGGGTCCTCTTCGTCTACTCCGTCCTGATGGCGATCGTCCTCGGACTGGTGATGGGCGTGCTCACCGTCTTCGTGCGCTCGAAGCTGCGGGACCCGGTGCTCGACACCGCCGTGTCCTTCGCCGTGCCGTTCCTGGCCTACATCCCGGCCGAGGAGCTGGGCGCGTCCGGGGTGCTCGCCGTCGTGGTCACCGGGATCTACACGGGGCACAACAGCGCGCGCTTCCTCTCGCCGCAGTCGCGGATCAGCGAGCGGGTGAACTGGCGGACGGCGCAGTTCCTGCTCGAGAACGGCGTCTTCCTGCTCATGGGCGCCGAGATCAAGGCGATCGTCTCCGGGGTCGTGGACCCGGGCGAGTTCGGAGTGGGCACCGCGGTGCTGCTGGGTCTGGCCACCGTGGTCATCCTGATCGTGCTGCGGGCCCTCTTCGTGTGGCCGCTGCTCCTGTGGCTGCGCAGCTCCGGTCGGCGGGCGGAGCGGATCAACCGGCGGCTGGCGGTGGGCCTCATGCGACTGCGCAACAGCGCCACCAGCGACGAGCGCTTCCGGCGGCGGCAGGTGAGAGCGGAGCGGCTCTACCTCCGGCGCGAGACCGATCTGGCCGCGACCACGAGCGAGGCGTTCGGCTGGCGCGGAGGAGTCGTCCTGTCCTGGTCCGGGATGCGCGGCGTGGTCACGCTCGCCGCGGCCCAGTCGCTGCCGGACGAGACTCCCTACCGCTCCCAGCTGATCCTGATCGCCTTCACCGTCGCCGTCGTGACGCTGCTCCTGCAGGGTGCGACGCTCCCCGCGCTGATCCGGCTCACCGGCATCCAGGGCACCGACGGAGAGGCCGACCGCCGCGAGCTCGCGACGCTGCTCGACGAGGTCGCGGCCACGGGCATCCAGGCCCTCCCCGAGGCGGTGGCGGAGCTGCCCGACGGCGAGGCGGGCGAGCGCGTCCTCGAGCGCGTGCGCCGCGACACTCTGACCCGCTCGCAGGTGGCGTGGGAACAGGTCGGCCGCGCGGAGGATGCGCCCCTCGGCCCGCACGCGCAGTACCTGCGGCTGCGCCGAGCGGTCCTGCTCGCCGAGCGGGAGGCACTGCTGGACGCCCGGGGGCGCGGGGTCTACTCCTCGCGGACGCTGCGGCGGGCGCAGCTGATGCTCGACGCCGAGGAGACCCGGCTCGAGATGGACGACAGCTCCCACTGACGGGAGGGGCCCGGCGGCGGCCTCCTAGACTGGGGAGATGCCGCGCAGCAACAGACCCCGGGGCGGCCGCCGTGACGACGACGACGAGCAGCGCGACCTCTCGCAGATGCTCGCCGGCTTCCGGCGCACCGAGTCGCACGCCGGCCGGGAGTGGAACGTCCAGCCCGTCTCCGCAGCGCGGGCCGTGAAGAACTACCTCTGCCCGGGCTGCGGGCTCACCATCGACATCGGCCAGCCGCACCTGGTCACCTGGCGGGCCGACGGCGCGCTCGGCGACGCGGCCGACCTGGCCGGCCGCCGCCACTGGCACACGCACTGCTGGAGAATCCGAGGAGCACGATGACCCACGAGATCCGCGGAGGCGTCGTCCTCCCCGCCCGCCGCGAGGACGTCGAGCTGCACACCTCCGACGGCCTGACCCTGGTGGGGGAGCTCGCGCTGCCCCTGGAGCACGAGCCGGTCGCGACCCTGGTCACCCTGCATCCGCTGCCCACCCACGGCGGCTTCATGGACTCGCACATCCTGCGGAAGGCCGCCGCCCGCCTGCCCGCGCTCGCCGACCTGGCGGTCCTCCGCTTCAACACCCGCGGCACCGCGTCGCCGCGCGGCACGAGCGAGGGCGCGTTCGGACACGGCACCGAGGAGCGCGCCGACGTCGCCGCAGCCCTGGCCCTCGTCGCGGACCGCGGACTGCCGCACCCCTGGCTGGTCGGCTGGTCCTTCGGCACCGAGCTCGCGCTGAAGTGGGGGAGGGAGCACCCCGTCGAGGGAGCGATCCTGCTCTCGCCGCCGCTGCACCGCACGAGCGCGGAGGAGGTCGCCGCCTGGGGCGAGGACGGCCGCCCGCTCGTGGCGCTCGTCCCGGAGTTCGACGACTACCTGCGGCCGGAGGCGGCCGCCGAGCGCTTCGCGAGCGTGCCGCAGCTGGACCTCGTCGCCGTGGACGGCGGGAAGCACCTCTGGGTCGGCGAGGCGCAGACCCGGCGGGTCCTCGACGAGATCGTGCGCGTGGTCGCGCCCGCCTCGTCCCCGCTGCCGACGGAGTGGGCGGGCGAGCTCGGCTGAGCCCGCCCGCCCACCGACCGCCTAGCGGCCGGACGAGCCGCCGTCGGAGCCGTCGCCGTCAGAGCCGCTGCCGTCGGAGCCGTCGCCGTCGCTGTCGTCCGCGAGTCCGTCGATGTGGCCGATGAGCCCGCGCAGTCCGGACACGTAGCCGGCGATCGCGTCGCGCTCGGTGCGGATCTCGTCGAGGCGCCGCTCGGCGGTGTCCATCAGCTCGCGGCTGCGGCGCTCCGCGTCCGCGACGAGCTTCTGCGCCTGGTCGCGCGCGTCGTCGAGGAGGGCGTCGGAGTCGTCCTGGGCCTTCCGGCGCAGTCGCGTCGTGTCGTCGAGGGCGTCGCTGCGGAGGGCGTCCGCCTCGAGGCGCTTGTCGTTCGCGCGTCGGATGGCGTCGGCGAGCTGCAGGTTCGACTCGTCGAGGTAGCGCTGGGTCTGCGCGACGGCCTCCTGGTGGCGGAGCAGGTCGTCGCGGTCGGCCTCCTCGCGGCGCGCGGCGAGCTCGACCACCAGGTCGATCCGGGCCTGCTCGACCTCGCGCGAGAGCGCAGCGGCCTCGTCGGCGGACGCGGCGCGCAGGCCCGCCAGCTCGGCGTCGAGCACGGCGACGGCCTCGGCGCGCTCCTGGGTGAGCCGGGTGCGCTGGTCGGCGATCTCGCGCGCGCCCTCGGCGCGGACTGCGGCGACCTCGGCGTCGAGCGCGGCGCGGGTCGAGAGCACCTCGGCCTCGACTGCCGCGCGCGCCTGGGCGACCTCGGCCTCGACGGCCGCCCGGAGCCGGTCCACCTCGGAGGCGACCTCGGCCCGCAGGAGCTCGTTGGCCTGGGCGAGGCGGGCGGCCTCGGCGCGGGCGACCTCGATCTCGCGGGCGGCGACGGCGCGCATCTCCGCGGCCTCGCGCTCGGCCTCGGAGCGGATCGCGGCGGCCTCGCGCTTCGCGGTGGCGCGGGTCTCGGCGGCCTCGGTCGCCACGGTGCCGCGGATCGCGGCGGCCTCGCGGACGGCGTCCTGCGTCATCACGTCGCGGTCGTCGGCGGCCTTGCCGAGCGTCGCCGCGGCCTGCGCCTCGGACTCGTCGCGGGTCCGGTCAGCACGGCGGCGCGCCTCGGTCACCAGGCGCTCGGCCTCGTCGCGCGCCTCCTGGAGGATGCGGTCGCCGTCGTCGCGGGTGGATCGGCGGAGGGCGGAGGCGTCGTTCTCGGCCTGGGCGATGATCCGCTCGGACTGCTCCTCGGCCACGCGCAGGGTGTGCTCGAGCTTGGCGCCCAGGCCGGCGTAGGTGGGAGTGCCGACCTGCTGCAGCTCCTTCTCGAGGCCCTCGATCCGGGAGGAGAGGCGCTTCACCTCGCGGCCGCTCTCGGCCGCCTGGGTGTTCGAGTGGATGAGCTCGCGGCGCAGGCCCTGGACGGCCTTGTCGACCTCGTCCCGGTCGTAGCCACGGAACACCTGGGTGAATTCGGCCTCGTCGTTCGCCACGTCGTCTCCTTCAGAGCAGGACCGCGGTGGGGCTCGCGGCACTGGGAAAGTGTATTCAGCAGGGAGGCCGCGGCCGGGGCGACACCCGCACCGCGCGCCGCTCCGGCCGCACTCTCGGCTTCTCCCGGGCATCGGAGCGAGGGCATCGGCTATCGTGGACTGTCTTTGTCTGTTGCCGTCGCGCCCCGGTCCGGCTGCGTACCCCGAGCCGGCCCCGGCCGTCACCCCGATCCGGCAACGCAGGAGGAGTTCTTTCGTGCGGTTCGTCTTCGCCATCATCGCCACCGTCATCGCTGCCGCGATGATCGTGCTCGGCATCGGTCAGCGGACGGTCTGGGCTCCTCCGGAGTCCCTCACCGCCGAGACCGCGCTCGACTCCTCCGCTCCCTACGCGGTGATCGACGGCAGCACCCTGGGCGCCAACCCGGGACGCCAGACGATCACGGTCGAGGGCAGCGGCGACCTCGTCGTCGCCTACGCCCGGACCTCCGACGTGCTGGGCTGGGTGGGCGGCTCGAGCTACGACGCCATCGGCTACGAGCGCGCCGACGACACCCTCACCTCCGCGGAGGAGACGGGGGAGCGCGTCCAGCTCTCCTCCGACGTCGAGACCGCCGACGCGGCGGTCGTCGATCCGCGCGGCTCCGACCTCTGGCTCGAGGAGTTCGAGGGGAGCGGGAGCGTGACCCTGGCGCTCGACGTGCCGGAGGACGTCTCCATCCTCATCGCGAGCGACGGCACCGCGCCGGCAGCCGACTCCGTGCGCGTCAGCTGGCCCGTGGACACCGCGACGCCCCTCGCCGGCCCGCTGCTGCTCGGAGGAGCCGTGTTCCTCCTCCTCGGCCTCGTCCTCTACATCTGGGCCTTCGTCCACCTGCGCCGTCAGCACGGCCCGCGCCGGAAGGGACCGCAGGGTCGGATCCCCCGCGGAACCCGCCGCCCCCGGCCGCGTGCCGGGATCCAGGCCTCCACGGCGTCGCCGGCGCCCTCGCGCCGCCGGGCCGCCCTGGTGCTGCCCGTCGTCCTCGGGACGACGGTCCTCCTCTCCGGCTGCAGCTCCGACTACTGGCCGGATCTCGCCGCGGGCGCGAGCGAGGCGCCGACCGCGTCCGCCACGGCGACCGCGGGGGCAGAGCCGGTCTCGGCCGAGCCGACCCCCGTGGTCACCACGCAGCAGGCGGAGGCCGTCGTCGCCGAGGTCGCCGATGTCGCGTCGCGCGCCGACGCCGCCCGGGACGCCGGGATCCTCGCCGAGCGCTTCCAGGGCGAGGCGCTCACCGAGCGCACCACCAACTACGACGTCGTCGCCAAGGGCGGGACGATCGACCCGCCGCAGACGATCCCGGCCTCCCCGGTGAGCCTGGTGCTCCCGCAGGACACGGAGTCGTGGCCGCGCCTGGTGACCGCCGTCGTGCAGAACTCGACGGACTCCACCCAGGCCCCGATCGCGCTGATGATGAGCCAGGCGAGCCCGCGCGTCGACTACAAGGTCGACTACGCCATCTCGCTCGAGGCCAACGCGCGCATCCCCGACGTCGCGCCCGTCACCGTCGGCACGTCGATCGTGGCGCCCGACTCGCGCCTGATGAAGCTCGCCCCGCAGACCGTCGGCTCCGCGTACGCGGACGTGCTCGCCAACGGCGACTCGAGCCAGTACGCCGAGCTCTTCGCGGCCGACGGCGACACCCTCCGGGGGCAGGTCGGCGTCGACAAGAAGAACGCCGACCGCGAGGCGCTGCCGGACACCGCCTCGATCGAGTTCTCGAACGCCGCCGGCACGTCGCCGACGATCGCGCTCGCGACGAACGACTCGGGGGCCCTCGTCGCGGCGAGCATCGCCGAGACGTCGACCGTCCGCCCCACTGCCGAGGGCTCGACCGTCTCGACCTCCGGCGCCTCGCAGACCCTGCTGGGCACGGACAAGTCGACGACCGGCATCGAGACCACCTACGGATACCAACTGCTGTTCTACGTACCGCCCGTCGGATCGGAGGAGAAGATCGTGATGCTCGGATGGAGCCAGGGACTCGTCTCGGTGGTGCAGCTGCCGTGAGCACCGTCCCGCCCCTGCCCGGAAACCTCCGCGGCGCCGTCGACCTCTCGTCGCTGGTGAACCGCCGCACCCCGCCCGCCGCCTCCGCCGGCGCCCCGGCCGCGCCCGCCGCTCCCGGAGGCGCGCCCGGCGCGAATCCGCTGCTGCTGACCGCCGGCGACGCCGAGTTCGACCAGGTGGTCCAGCTCTCGTCGCGCGTGCCGGTGATCGTCGACCTGCGCGGCTCCTGGTCGGACCAGAGCCAGAGCATGACCGCGCTGCTCGAGAAGGTCGTCGTCTCGTACGCCGGCGCGTTCGTGCTCGTCGGGGTCGATGTGGAGTCGAGCCCGCAGCTGGCGCAGGCGTTCCAGGTGCAGTCCGTGCCGACGGTCGCCGCGATCATCGGCGGCCGCCCGGTGCCCCTGTTCAGCGGCCTCGTCGCCGAGGAGCAGCTGCGCGACCTGCTCGAGCAGGTCCTCCAGCTCGCCGCTCAGAACGGTGTGACGGGCACGGTGCCGGTGGAGGGAGTCGCTCCCGCCGAGGGCGGCGAGCGCGAGCCCGAGCCGCTGCCGCCGCACCACCAGGAGGCCTACGACGCGATCGACCGGGGCGATTACGTCGCGGCGATCACCGAGTACGAGACCGCCATCGCGCAGAACCCGCGCGACGACCTCGCCGTCGCCGGTCTCGCGCAGGTGCGGCTGCTGGCCCGCCTCCAGGGCCGCACGCTCGACGACATCCGCTCGACCGCCGCAGCCGAGCCGTCGAACCTCGACGCGCAGTTCGCCGTCGCCGACCTGGACGTCTCGGGTGGCCACGTCGAGGACGCCTTCGACCGACTGCTCTCGATGTTCCCGCGCCTCGACGCCGAGGGGAAGGCCGCCGTCCGCGCTCGTCTCCTGGAGCTCTTCGAGATCGTCGGCCAGACCGACTCGCGCGTCAACAAGGCTCGGGCCCGGCTCACCGGCCTCCTCTACTGACGCCGGCCGGAACGCCGAGAGGCCGCCCGCTCGCGACGATCGTCGCGGCGGGCGGCCTCTTCCGTGCGGGGACCGATCAGTCGGCGGGTCGCAGGTAGAGCACGGCCAGCGGGGGCAGGACCAGCTCGGCGGAAGCCGGGCGGCCGGCCCACGGCTCCTCGCGAGCCTCGACCGCTCCGAAGTTCCCGACTCCGCTGCCGCCGTAGATCTCGGCGTCCGTGTTGACGAGCTCCTCCCAGCGGCCGGCCGTGGGCAGGCTCACGCGGTAGCCGTGCACGGGCGAACCCGAGAAGTTGGCGATGACGGCGATCGGGCGACCCTCGCTGTCCTTGCGCAGGAACGAGACGACGTTGGCCGCCGCCGCGCCGCCGTCGATCCACTCGAAGCCCGACTGCTCGTGGTCGAGCTCCCAGAGCGACGGCGAGTCGCGGTACACGCGGTTCAGCTGACCGACGAGGCTCCAGAGACCGCGGTGGCTCGGCTGATCGAGGATCCACCAGTCCAGACCGCGCTCCTCGCTCCACTCGGAGTACTGGCCGAACTCCTGGCCCATGAAGAGGAGCTGCTTGCCGGGGTGCGCCCACATGAAGGCGAGGTAGGCGCGCACGTTCGCGAGCTGCTGCCAGTGGTCGCCCGGCATCTTCTGGATCAGCGAGCCCTTGCCGTGCACGACCTCGTCGTGGCTGATCGGCAGGACGAACTTCTCGCTGAAGGCGTAGACGAACGAGAAGGTGATCTCGCCCAGGTGGTACTGGCGCCACAGCGGATCGTTCGCCATGTAGTCGAGCGAGTCGTGCATCCAGCCCATGTTCCACTTGAGCCCGAAGCCGAGGCCGCCGGAGCTGGTGGGCTGGGTGACGCCGGGCCAGCTCGTCGACTCCTCGGCGATCATCATGATGCCGGGGTGCAGCTTGTAGGCCGTGGCGTTGACCTCCTGGAGGAAGCTGATCGCCTCGAGGTGCTCGCGTCCGCCGTACTGGTTCGGCAGCCACTCGCCCTCCTTGCGGGAGTAGTCGAGGTAGAGCATCGAGGCGACGGCGTCCACTCGCAGGGCGTCGACGTGGAACTCCTCGAGCCAGAACAGGGCGTTCGCGACGAGGAAGTTGCGCACCTGAGTGTGCCCGAAGTCGAAGACGTAGGTGCCCCAGTCCATCTGCTCGCCGCGGCGCCAGTCCGGGTGCTCGTAGAGCGGCTCGCCGTCGAAGCGGGCGAGGGCGAAGTCGTCCTTGGGGAAGTGCCCGGGCACCCAGTCGACGATGACGCCGATGCCGGCCTGGTGCAGACGGTCGATCAGGTACTTGAGGTCGTCGGCCGTGCCGAAGCGGCTCGAGGCGGCGTAGTAGCCGGTGACCTGGTAGCCCCAGGAGCCGCCGAACGGGTGCTCGGCGAGCGGCATGAACTCCACGTGAGTGAAGCCGAGCTCGGTGACGTACTCGATCAGCGGGTCCGCGAGGTCGCGGTAGCCCAGTCCCGGACGCCAGGAGCCGAGGTGCATCTCGTAGACGCTGAGCGGCTGCGTGTGCGGATCGACCGAGGCTCGCTTCTCCATCCAGCCGGAGTCGCCCCACTGGTGGTGCGAGACGGGGACCTTGGACGCCGTCGCGGGCGGCACCTCCGTGGCGCGGGCCATCGGGTCGGCCTTGCGGACCCAGTGGCCGTCACGCGAGAGCAGGTCGAACTTGTAGGAGGCTCCGGGCTCGACGCCCGGGACGAAGATCTCCCAGACCCCGGTCGTCCCGAGGTTGCGGAGGGAGTGGCCCTCGCCGTTCCAGTCGTTGAAGTCGCCGACGACCCGAGCGGCCTGGGCGTGCGGGGCCCAGACGGCGAAGCTCGTGCCCCAGACCCCCTCGTGCTCGCGGTGACGGGCGCCGAGCGCCTCCCAGAGGCGCTCGTGGCGGCCCTCGCCGATGAGGTAGAGGTCGAAATCACCGACCGTCTTCGAGAAGCGGTAGGGGTCCTCCGCGGTCCACTCGCCGCCGCCGCCGTAGCGGGCCTCGACGGTGTACGCCTGCGGACCGAGGACGTGGAAGCCCTGCCAGATCCCGTCGCTGAGGTGGCTGAGCTCGACGCGGGCGCCGGTGGCGAGCACCACGGCGACCTTCTCGGCGAGCGGGCGGCGCACGCGGACGACCGTCACCGGGTCGGAGACGCCGGGGGCCGCGACGAGGTGCTGGCCCAGGACGTCGTGGGGGAGCGCGTTGCTGCCGGTGGCGAGCTGCTGCAGCACCCACTCCGGGATGTCGGGCAGCGCGATCGCAGCGGTGCCGTCGACGGGGCCCGAAGCGGATGCGGGGTCCGCGGTCGTCTCGGCGGGGCCGGCGGTCGTCTCAAAGGGAGCGGCGCTGTCGGCTGCGACGGAATCGGCGGCGTCCGTGTCGTCGGGCAGGTCGCCCTCGGCCCCGCTGCCGACCGGAGCGGACTCCGCGTCGTCGGCGTCGCGCTCGACGGTCACGGCGTCGTCGCCCGCGACCGGCTGAGGCGCCTCCGGGACCGTCTCGACCGCGTAGCTGCGCGCGTTCTCGCCGTCCGCTCCGGGGTGCTGTCGTGCGTCGGACGCCGCGTCGGCGACGTGCGCGCCGTGGCCGGAGGTGGTCGCCGAGCTGGTGCCCGTCGTGGGGACCGTCTCGGCGTGCGCGCCGAGGCCCGCCTCCGCGGCCGGGCTCGTGTCCTCGGGGGTGGTTCCGCTCATCGCTCGTCCGCCTTCACGCTCAGGATGTGCACGGGCTCGACGAACGAGTCGAGCCGCACGTAGTCGTCGCTGCCCCAGGTCCAGACGGCGCCGGTGATCAGGTCCTCGACCTCGAAGGTCGCGCTCCAGTCGAGCCCGATCGCGGGCAGGTCGAGGTGGACCGTGGTCTCGCGGGCCGAGTGCGGGTCGGTGTTGACGACGACGATGATCGTGTCGTCGGTCCCGGTGCCCGTGAACGCGGCCTGCAGGTGCTTGGAGTAGACGAGGATCGCGTCGTCGTCGCTGCCGTGCACGTGCAGGTTCCGCAGCTGCCCGAGCGCGGGGTGCGAGCGCCGGATCTCGTTGAGACGCGTGATGTACGGCGCCAGCGAGCGGCCCGACTCCTCGGCGCCGGCCCAGTCGCGCGTCTTGTACTCGTACTTCTCGTTGTCGATGTTCTCCTCGGCGCCGGGGCGAGCGACGTTCTCGACCAGTTCGTAGCCGGCGTAGACCCCCCACAGCGGCGACGCGGTCGCGGCCAGGGCCGCCCGCACCTTGTACGCCGAGCGGCCGCCGTACTGGAGGTACTCGGTGAGGATGTCCGGAGTGTTCACGAAGAGGTTCGGCCGCATGTAGTCGGCCGTCTCGTGGGAGATGCTCGTGAAGAACTCGCCGAGCTCCTCCTTGGTGTTGCGCCAGGTGAAGTACGAGTACGACTGCTGGAAGCCGACCTTGCCGAGTGCGCGCATGATCGCGGGGCGGGTGAACGCCTCCGCGAGGAAGACGACCTCGGGGTGCTCGGCGTTGACCTCGTGGATGATCCACTCCCAGAAGTCGAGCGGCTTCGTGTGGGGGTTGTCGACGCGGAAGATCCGCACGCCCAGGTCGATCCAGTGCCGCAGGACCCGCAGCGACTCCTGACGGATGCCGTCGGGGTCGTTGTCGAAGTTGATCGGGTAGATGTCCTGGTACTTCTTCGGCGGGTTCTCGGCGTAGGCGATCGAGCCGTCGGGGAGCGTCGTGAACCACTCGGGGTGGCTGGTGACCCAGGGATGGTCGGGCGAGGCCTGCAGGGCGAAGTCGAGGGCGAGCTCGAGGCCCGCGGCCTCGACCGCGGCGTGGAAGGCGCGGAAGTCGTCCTCGGTGCCGAGGTCCGGGTGGATCGCGTCGTGGCCGCCCTCGGCCGAGCCGATCGCCCAAGGCGAGCCGGGGTCGTTCTCGCCGGCGTCGAGCGTGTTGTTCGGGCCCTTGCGGAAGGAGCGGCCGATGGGGTGGATCGGCGGCAGGTAGAGCACGTCGAAGCCCATCGCGGCCACAGCGGGGAGGCGGTCGATCGCGGTGCGGAAGGATCCGCTGGTCACGGTCCCGTCCTCGTGGCGCACGGCGCCCTCGGAGCGGGGGAAGAACTCGTACCAGGCGCCGACGCCGGCGCGGGTGCGCTCGACGTGGACGGTGCGCGGCTCCGAGACGCTGGTGAGGCTCATCACCGGGCGGGCGTCGAGCGCGCCGTGGACGGCGGGATCGGTCGCCGCGGCGAGGCGCTCCTCGGCGCTCAGCGTGGTGTCGCCGACGCGGGCGGCGGTGTCGGAGAGCAGGCTGCGCTCGCCCTCGGGCCGCGAGGAGTCGTCGGCGCCGCTGCGCAGCAGGCCCTCGCCGATGGCGAAGGTGACGTCGATGTCCAGGCCGGCCGGGATCTTGACCTCGGCCGTGTGGAGCCAGGTCGCCCAGTCGTCGGCGTAGGCGCGGATGCGGTAGCTCCAGTCGCCCTCCTCGTCGAGGGCCACGAGGCGCCCGTAGCGGTCGGTGCCGGTCGCGAGGAGCGACATGCGGTGCTCCGACTCGGCCCCGGACGGCGAGCTCAGCAGGAGGTCGACGCCGATGAGGTCGTGCCCCTCGCGGAAGGCCGTGGCGGCGAAGGGGACGACCTCGCCGACGAACGCCTTCGCGGGCCAGCGGTCGTCCTCGAGCCGCGGCTGCGGGTCGATGATCGGCAGGCGCTCGGCGCGGACGCGGTAGCCGCTCCCGGTCGTCGCGGGCGCCGGCGACGCGTCGGGTGCGTCCGCGGTCACCGGGGCGGCCGGAGCACTGTCGGCCGCGGGGGGAGCAGGAGTCGCCTCGGGGGCGGCAGCGGGCGCCGGAGCGGCCGTCTCGGGAGGCGCCGACGCCTCCTGGGGTGCGCGTCCGCGACCCGCTCGCCGTGCGTCCTTGCCGTTCTGAGCCTTGCCGAAAGGTATCTGAGCCACGTCACGACAGTAGCGACCGGCGGCGGCTCGCACACGACGGTTGCGCCCGCGCTCGGGCCTGTGCAAACGGACCCGGGGAGCGCGTGCCGGAGGGTCGCGGCGGGTCCGCGTCCCGCCGATCCGCGGTGGTCGGGGTCCGCTAGGGTGACCGAGCGCGACCGCCCCGGTGCTCCGCGACCGGGCGCTCCGGGGTCCGCAGAGAGTCGAGGGGTGCCGTGAAGGCGATCCGCCGCTTCATCGTCCGCTCCGTCCTCCCGCCCGAGCTCTCGGCTCTGGGCGATCTGGCGGGCAATCTCCGCTGGGCCTGGCACGAGCCCGCCCGGCGCTTGTTCGAGCGGGTCGATCCGGAGCTGTGGCGGCGCGGGGGAGCGGACCCCACCGCTCTGCTCGGAGCAGTGAGCCCCGAGCGCCTCGCCGAGCTGGCGGGGGACCAGGGCTTCGTCGACGAGGCGTGGCGCCTCCGCGACGAGCTGGAGCGCTACCGCACCGAGCCGCGGTGGTACCAGTCGCTGCCGGAGTCCGCCCCGCGCTCGATCGCCTACTTCTCGCCGGAGTTCGGCATCGCGGCGGCGCTGCCCCAGTACTCCGGCGGACTCGGCATCCTCGCGGGCGACCACCTGAAGGCCTCCTCGGACCTGGGCGTGCCGCTCACCGGCGTGGGCCTCTTCTACCGGTCGGGCTACTTCTCGCAGAAGCTCTCCGCCGACGGCTGGCAGCTCGAGTCCTACCCCTCGCTCGATCCCGACGGGCTGCCGCTGCGCGTCGTCCGTCTCGCCGACGGCTCGCCCGCCCGCATCGTGCTGGCGCTCCCCGAGGGACGCGCGCTCTACGCCCGGGTCTGGCGCGCGGAGGTCGGCCGGGTGACCCTCCTCCTGCTCGACACCGACATCCCCGAGAACGAGGACTCGCTCCGCTCCGTCACCGACCGCCTCTACGGCGGCGGGGGCGAGCACCGCCTGCTGCAGGAGCTGCTGCTGGGCATCGGCGGGGTCCGCGCGCTCGAGCTCTGGGCCGAGGTCTCGGGCGGCGTCCTCCCGGAGGTGTTCCACACGAACGAGGGGCACGCCGGCTTCCAGGGGCTCGAGCGCATCTCCGGCCTGATCGGCGCGGGCCTGGACTTCGACCAGGCTCTCCAGGTGGTGCGGGCGAGCACGGTCTTCACCACGCACACTCCGGTGCCGGCGGGCATCGACCGCTTCGACCGCGGGATGATCGAGGAGTACTTCTCCACGGAGCTGCTCCCGGGCGTGCAGGTCGAGGACGTGCTCGCGCTGGGCGCCGAGCCGGGGGACTCCGGGACGGCGTTCAACATGGCGTACATGGGCCTGCGGCTCGCGCAGCGCTCCAACGGCGTCTCGACGCTGCACGGCGAGGTCAGCCGATCGATGTTCTCGAGCCTCTGGCCCGGCTTCGAGACGGCGGAGGTGCCGATCGGCTCGGTGACGAACGGCGTCCACGCGGCCACCTGGACCGATCCGATCCTCCGGCGGCTCGCGGAGGAGCGGCTCGGCACCGACGACACGACGCGGGCCGACTGGGCCTCGGGTGCGCTCGGCGACACCGAGCTGTGGGCCGCGCGCCGGGCGATGCGGGAGCAGCTGGTGCGGGACGCCCGCCGCCGGGCCGCCCGCTCCTGGCGCGAGCAGAACCCGGGCGGCCTCCCGCCGGCCTGGCTCGACGAGCTGCTGGACCCGGACGTGCTCACCATCGGCTTCGCGCGGCGGGTGCCGACCTACAAGCGGCTGACCCTGATGCTCCACGACCCCGAGCGTCTGCGCGCGCTGCTCACCCACCCGCAGCACCCGATCCAGATCGTCATCGCGGGCAAGTCCCACCCGGCCGACGAGGAGGGGAAGCGCCTGATCCAGCGGCTCGTCCGCTTCGCGCAGGAGCCGGACGTGCGCCGCAGGATCGTCTTCCTGCCGGACTACGACATCGCGATGGCGCAGCTGCTCTACCCGGGCACCGACGTCTGGCTCAACAACCCGCTGCGCCCGCTCGAGGCGTGCGGCACCTCGGGGATGAAGGCGGCGCTCAACGGCTCGCTCAACCTCTCGATCCTCGACGGCTGGTGGAACGAGTACTTCGACGGCGAGAACGGCTGGGCGATCCCCTCCTCCGACCGCGCGCTCGACCCGGAGGCCCGCGACACGCTCGAGGCCGAGGCGCTCTACGAGCTGCTCGAGACCGAGGTCGTGCCGCGCTACTACGAGCGCGATCACGACGGCGTGCCCCGGCGGTGGGTGCGGTCGATCCGGCACACCCTCGCGACCCTCTCGCCCGAGCTCTCCGCCGAGCGGATGGTGCGCCAGTACGTCGAGGCGCTCTACTCGCCGGCCGCCGAGGCCGGGCGCGCCGTCGCCGCCGACCACTTCGAGCCGGCCAAGGAGCTGGCGACCTGGAAGCGGCGGGTCCGCGCCGGCTGGCCCGGGGTCGCGGTCGCGTCCGTCGAGTCCGGCGGGATCGACGCGGTGCCCCAGCGCGGGGACCGGCTCGCCGTGCGGGCGGGCGTGCGCCTGGGCGAGCTCTCGCCGGCGGACGTCTCGGTCGAGGTCGTCTACGGGACGACGTCCGCTGACGGCTCGCTCACCGAGGTCCGCCACCACGAGCTCGAGGTGGTCGAGGAGTCGGGTGCCGTGGTGCCGGCCGACGCGGTCGGGCGCGTGCCCTACGCCGGAGTGGTCACCCTCGACCGCAGCGGCTCCTTCGGCTACACCGTCCGCGTCGTGCCGCGGCATCCCCTCCTGGCCCGCTCCGCCGAGCTGGGACTGGCCGCCGCCGCCGGCTGACCCCGCCCGGTCCCTCTCCGCGAGATGCCGCTCCGGTGCGCCTTCCTCGGCGTCTCGCGGACCGGAGTGGGATCTCGCGGGAGGAGGACGGCGCATCGAGCGAAACGGCGCCCGGAGGAGGACGGCGAGGGATCGGGGGTCAGCGCGCGATGTCGGCGAGGAGGGCGGCCGTCGCGGCGACGAGGTCGGCGGGGGTGAGCTCGATGTCGAAGCCCCGGCGCCCGCCCGACACGAGCACCGTGTCGTGGAGCTCGACGGTCTCGTCGATCACGGTGCGATGCCGCGTCCTCTGCCCGAGCGGCGAGATGCCGCCGAGCACGTAGCCGGTCCGGCGCTGGGCCAGCACGGGGTCGGCCATCGCCGCCCGCCTGCCTCCGACCGCGGCCGCGAGCTCCTTCAGCCCGAGGGAGCCGGTGACGGGCACGACGCCCACCACGAGCTCGCCGTCCACATCGACCATCAGGGTCTTGAACACGCGCTCCGGCTCGACGCCGAGCGCCTCGGCCGCCTCGAGCCCGTAGCGCGTCGTGGCCGGGTCGTGCCGGTACTGGCGGGGAGTGAAGGGGACGCCCGCCGCCGTCAGCGCGACGGTCGCCGGGGTCCCCGGCCCGCTCCGCGCCATCAGGCGTCCTGCTCGGCCGCCGGCCCGTGCGCGGCGAAGAGCTGCATCGAGGTGCCGGCCACGCGGATGACCTGCCCCGGCTCGAACGACTCGCCGTGCTCCAGCGGCTCCGGCTCCTCGCTGTTCCACAGGCGCGTGTAGCCGGTGACCCCCTCGCCGTCGGCGAGCACGACCGTGGTGTCCTGCTCGACGCCGTGCACCACCAGCAGGACGCGGTCCGGCTCGCCCTCGACCGGCGTCGAGGCGGCGAGGTACTGCAGCGTCCGGTTGGCGGCGGAGGTCCAGTCGTGCTCGCTCATCCCGCGCCCGTGGGCGTCGAACCACGTCATGGTCGTGGCGCCCGGCTCGCTCGCGTCGCCGCTGCCGTAGCGGGAGGGACGCAGCGCCGGGTGCTCACGCCGCAGGCGCAGCAGGGTGCGCG
The DNA here is from genome assembly GCF_002931705.1 of Rathayibacter sp. AY1C5. Taxonomy (NCBI): domain Bacteria; kingdom Bacillati; phylum Actinomycetota; class Actinomycetes; order Micrococcales; family Microbacteriaceae; genus Rathayibacter; species Rathayibacter sp. AY1C5. Next base: position 95,901 of record NZ_PSWD01000004.1, on the reverse strand, counting down.
TGTGCGCGCGGAGCGCGAGCTGCCAGTCGGCCAGGCCCTCCCAGCGCACCCAGGTCAGGTCCGAGTCCTGGCAGTAGGCGTTGTTGTTGCCGCGCTGGCTGCGCCCGGTCTCGTCGCCCGCCGTGATCATCGGCACGCCGGCCGACAGCAGCAGGGTGCCGAGAAGGTTCCGCATCGCCTTGCGCCGCGCCAGCGTGATCCGCTCGTCGGTGGTGGGGCCCTCGAAGCCGTGGTTGAAGGAGCGGTTGGTGTCGGCTCCGTCGCGGTTCGACTCGCCGTTGCCGATGTTGTGCTTGACGTTGTACGAGACCAGGTCCGCCAGCGTGAAGCCGTCGTGCGCGGTGACGAAGTTGACCGACGCGAGGGGGCCCCGCTCCGCCGAGAACGTGTTGGACGAGCCCGAGAGCCGGGTCGCGAAGCCGCCGATGCCGACGGGGGCCGTGCCGGCGCGGCGGGCGTAGTCGATGTCCGAGAGCCAGAAGTTGCGGGCGCGGTCGCGGTAGCGGTCGTTCCACTCCGACCACCCGGCCGGGAAGTTCCCGGTCTGCCAGCCGCCCATCCCCACGTCCCAGGGCTCGGCGATCATCTTCACGCCGGCCAGCGCCGGATCCTCGACCGCGGCCCGCAGCAGCGGGTGGTCGCTCCGGAAGTGCGCGATCTCGTCCCGGCCGAGGGTCGCGGCCAGGTCGAGCCGGAAGCCGTCGATCCCGACCTCGCCCGACCAGTAGCGCATCGAGTCCAACGCGAGGCGCTGCGCCGCGGGCCGGCCGAAGTCGATCGTGTTCCCGCAGCCGGTGACGTCCACGTAGTGGCCCTCGGGCGTCTGGCGGTACCAGCCGGCGTCGTCGATCCCGCGCAGGCTCGACATCGGCCCGCCCGGCCCCTCCTCGGCGGTGTGGTTGTAGACCACGTCCAGGATCACCTCGAGGCCGGCCTCGTGCAGGAGCTTCACCATCCCCTTGAACTCGCGGAGCACCGCGGTCGGTCCGCCGCGCTGCGCGGTGGAGGAGGCGTACGAGGCGTGCGGGGCGAAGAAGTTCAGCGTGTTGTAGCCCCAGTAGTTGGTCAGCCCCTGCCGCAGCAGGCGCTGCTCCGACACGAACGCGTGCACGGGCAGCAGCTCGACCGCCGTCACGCCCAGATCGAGCAGCGCCGAGACCGTCGACTCGTGCGCCAGGCCGGCGTAGGTGCCGCGCAGCTCCACGGGCAGCGCCGGGTTCAGCCGGGTCAGCCCCTTCACATGCGCCTCGTAGATCACGGTGCGGTCCATCGGGGTGCCGGGCCGGGAGGAGGAGCCCCAGTCGAACGCGTCGTCCACGACGACCGAGCGCCACTCGTTCTCCGCCACCCGGTGCAGGCCGCGGGAGTACGGCTCCAGCAGGGCCCGGCGGGGGTCGAAGCGGTGCCGGGGGCCCGTCGGCCCGTCAACGCGCAGGGCGTAGCGGCGGCCGGGGGCCAGCAGATCGGAGCGCGCGGACCAGACCGCGGCGTCGTCGCGCGCCAGCGGGACCGTGCGGGTCACCCAGGTCGGGTCCTTCTCGTCGTACAGCAGCAGATCGACGGCGCTCGCGCTCTCGGACCAGACCCGCAGCTCACCGCCCTGATCGTCCACGGTCACGCCGAGCCGGGCCAGGGGATCGTGAGAGGTCATGCGACTTACAGTAGTGACGGGCACCGGCTCCCTCCGTGCCCCCGACGCGGGACGAAGGGCTGCTGTGATCTACCTCGACCACGCCGCGACCACCCCGCTGCGCGCCTCGGCGCTCGCCGCGTTCGCGGAGGCGTCCGCCCACGGCGGCAATCCCTCCTCCGTCCACGGCTCCGGCCAGGAGGCGCGCCGCCGGCTGGAGGACGCCCGGTCGGCGCTCGCCGGGGTGCTCGGCTGCGAGCCGATCGAGGTGATCCTCACCGCCGGCGGCACCGAGGCGGTCAACCTCGGGATCAAGGGCCTCTACTGGCAGCGCCGGAGCGAGGACCCGGCCCGCGTCCGGGTCCTGGTCGCCGAAGGGGAGCACCACGCGACACTCGACTCGGCCGCCTGGCTCGCCGAGCACGAGGGCGCCGTCCTCGAGTGGCTGCCGCTCGACGACGAGGGCACCCTGCGGCCGGAGGCGCTCGCCGCGGTGCTGGAGGAGGACCCCGGCTCGGTCGCCCTGGTCACGGTGCTCTGGGTCAACAACGAGATCGGGACGATCAATCCGATCGCCGAGCTGGCGGCGGCGTGCGCCCGCGCCGGCGTCCCCCTCCACGTCGACGCGGTCGCCGCCCTCGGGCACGTGCCGCTGCGGATCGCCGAGATCCGCCGCGCCTCCGGCTCAGGGCGCGGCGCGGGACTGGCCGCCGTCAGCGTCTCGGGTCACAAGGTCGGCGGGCCGATCGCGACCGGTGCGCTCGTGCTCGCCCGCGACGCCCGCGTGGTCCCGGTGCTGCACGGAGGCGGACAGCAGCGGGGCGTCCGCTCCGGCACTCAGGACGTGCCGGGCGCCGCGGCCTTCGCCGCCGCCGCGGTCGAGGCGGACGCCGAGCGGTCGGCGGAGGCGCAGCGCCTTGCCGCCCTGCGCGACCGGCTCGTCGCGGGCGTCCTCGCCGCCGTGCCGGGGGCGACCCTGACCGGGCCCGCCCTCGACTCCGGACGCCGGGTCGCCAACAACGCGCACCTCGCCTTCCCCGGTGCGCAGGGCGACTCCCTCCTCTTCCTCCTCGACACCTCGGGCGTCTCCGTCTCGACCGGGTCCGCCTGCACGGCGGGGATCCCGGAGCCCTCGCACGTGGTCCTCGCGCTCGGCCGGAGCGAGGACGAGGCCCGCGGGGTGCTCCGGATGACGCTCGGCCACACCTCGACCGACGCGGACGTCGACGCCCTCCTGGCCGCGCTGCCCGGCGCCTACGCCCGCGCCGCCCGAGCCGGACTCTCGAACCGCGCGGTGCTGCCCGCCTGACCCCCTGCCGGCCGCGCCCCCGGGAAACGTAGACTCGCACGGTGAAGGTTCTGGCGGCGATGAGCGGTGGAGTGGACTCGGCCGTGGCCGCGGCCCGCGCGGTGGAGGCGGGGCACGACGTGGTGGGCGTGCACCTCGCCCTGAGCAGGATGCCCGGCACGCTTCGCACGGGCAGCCGGGGGTGCTGCACGATCGAGGACTCGATGGACGCGCAGCGCGCCGCGAACGTCCTCGGCATCCCGTACTACGTGTGGGACTTCTCCGAGCGGTTCAAGCTGGACGTCGTCGACGACTTCGTCGCCGAGTACTCGGCGGGCCGCACCCCGAACCCCTGCATGCGCTGCAACGAGCGGATCAAGTTCGCCGCCCTGCTCGAGAAGGCTCTCGACCTCGGCTTCGACGCCGTCTGCACCGGCCACTACGCCTCCCTCCGCACCGCCGCCGACGGCTCCCCGGAGCTCCACCGCGCGAGCGACGAGGCGAAGGACCAGTCCTACGTCCTCGGCGTGCTGACGGAGCAGCAGCTGCGGCACTCGATGTTCCCGCTCGGCTCCACGCCGTCCAAGGCGCTCGTGCGCGCGGAGGCGGCGGAGCGGGGCCTCAGCGTCGCGAGCAAGCCCGACAGCTACGACATCTGCTTCATCCCCGACGGCGACACCCGCGGCTGGCTCGCCGAGCGCGTCGCCCCCGAGACCGGAGCGGTCGTCGATCGGGACGGCGCGGTGGTCGGCTCCCACGAGGGGGCGCACGGGTACACGGTGGGCCAGCGCCGGGGCCTGCACCTCGGCGTCCCCGCGCCCGACGGCCGGCCGCGCTTCGTCCTGGAGGTGCGGCCGGTGAGCAACGAGGTCGTGGTCGGTCCGCGCGAGGCGCTGCGCATCGGCGAGATCGCCGGCGAGCGGTTCACCTGGGCGGGGGCCGCTCCCGAGGACGCGGACGCGCCCTTCCGCTGCGACGTCCAGATCCGCGCCCACGCCGACCCGGTCCGCGCCTCCGCGGTGGTGTCGCACGTCGATGGCAGGGTGGAGCTCGTGATCACTCCGGACTCGCCGCTCGACGGCGTCGCCCCCGGCCAGACGGCCGTCGTCTACCTCGGCACCCGCGTGCTGGGCCAGTGCACGATCGACCGCACGGTCGCGGCCGACGCCGCGGTGCTCCGGTGAGCGCCGTCGAGCCCGCCGCCCGCGTCGAGGAGCTGCGGGCGCGGATCCGGTCGGCGAGCGACGACTACTACGCGGCCGACTCCTCGCCGCTGTCCGACGCCGAGTACGACGCCCTGGTGCGCGAGCTCGCCGCGCTCGAGGCCGAGCACCCCGAGCTCGCCGCCGAGGACTCGCCGACGCGGACCGTCGGCGGGATCGTCGGAGCGGGCCTCGCCCCGATCGACCACGCCGAGCGGATGCTCTCCCTCGACAACGTGTTCTCGGCCGAGGAGCTGCGCGAGTGGTGCGAGAAGACGGTGGCGTCGGCCGACCGCCCCGTCGCCTGGCTCACGGAGCTCAAGATCGACGGGCTCGCGATCTCCCTCCACTACGAGAACGGCCGCCTCGTCACGGCGGCGACCCGAGGCGACGGCCGCACCGGCGAGGACGTCACCGTCAACGCCCTCCGCGTCGCGGGCATCCCCGAGCGCCTCTCCGGCGAGGGCCACCCGGCACTCGTCGAGGTCCGCGGCGAGGTCTTCATCCCCGTGGCCGCCTTCGCCGAGCTGAACGCCCTCCAGGAGACGCTGCGCGACGAGGCGGTCGAGGAGGCGCGGACCCGCTGGTCGACCCGCCCGGCCGCCACCCGAGGCGTCTTCGAGGAGGAGAAGGCGCGCACGAGCGCGCTGCGGCGCTTCCCGACCTTCGCCAACCCGCGGAACGCGGCGAGCGGCGGCCTCCGCCAGCAGCTCGACAAGAAGTCGGGTCTCGACCTGCGCGCCGGCGAGGCGCGCGTCGGCTCCCTCGCGCTCTACGTGCACGGCATCGGCGCCTGGCCGGACCCGCCGGTCGCGACCCAGTCCGAGGTCTACGGGCTCCTCTCCTCCTGGGGACTGCCGGTCAGCGGCCACAACCGCGTCTCGGCCTCCGTGGAGGAGGTGCTCGCCTTCGTCGAGCGCCACGGCCGCGAGCGGCACTCGGTCGAGCACGAGATCGACGGCGTGGTCGTGAAGGTGGACGAGCTCGAGCTGCACGACGAGCTCGGCGCCACCAGCCGGGCGCCGCGCTGGGCGATCGCCTACAAGTACCCGCCCGAGGAGGTGCACACGAAGCTCCTCGACATCGTCGTGAGCGTCGGGCGCACCGGCCGCGCGACACCGTTCGCCCAGATGACCAAGGTGAAGGTCGCGGGGTCCGAGGTGCGCCAGGCCACGCTGCACAACGCCGACGTGGTCAAGGCCAAGGGCGTGCTCATCGGCGACACGGTCGTGCTGCGGAAGGCCGGGGACGTGATCCCCGAGGTGCTCGGCCCGGTGGTGGAGCTCCGCGACGGCTCCGAGCGCGAGTTCGTGATGCCGACGCAGTGCCCCGAGTGCGGCACCACGCTCGCTCCGGCCAAGGAGGGCGACGTCGACCTGCGCTGCCCCAACGCGGAGTCCTGCCCCGCGCAGGTCCGCGGACGCGTCGAGCACATCGGCAGCCGCGGCGCGCTCGACATCGAGGCGCTCGGCGAGGTCAGCGCCGCCGCCCTGACCCAGCCCCTGGTGCCCGCCGAGCCGCCGCTGCGGACCGAGGCCGGCCTGTTCGAGCTCACGGTGGCCGATCTCTTCCCGATCGAGGTCGTCGTCCGCGACTCCGAGACGGGTCTGCAGAAGCTCGACGCGAAGGGCGATCCGAAGGTCGTCACGCCCTTCAAGCGCAAGCGGCAGCTCGCCAAGGACGGCGCCTTCGACCCGGAGGCGGGAGCCTTCGCGGGGGACGCGGCCTCCGTGCCCTCCACCAACGCCCTCCGGCTGATCGAGAACATCGAGCGGGCGAGGACCAAGGAGCTGTGGCGTCTGCTGGTCTCGCTCAGCATCCGGCACGTCGGCCCGGTCGCCGCGCGCGCGCTGGCGGGCTACTTCGGCTCGCTCGACGCGATCCGCGGGGCGAGCCGCGACGAGCTCGCCGCGGTCGACGGGGTGGGCGGGATCATCGCCGACGCCCTGATCGCCTGGTTCGAGGTCGACTGGCACGTCGAGGTCGTCGACCGCTGGGCCGCGGCCGGAGTGCGCTTCGCCACGCCCGGCCACCCCGGTCCCGGTGCCGCGGACGCCGCCGGCGGGGTGCTCGCGGGTCTCACGGTCGTGGCGACCGGCAGCCTGGAGGGGTACTCCCGCGAGGGGGCGCAGGAGGCCATCCTCGCGGCCGGCGGCAAGGCCGGCTCGAGCGTCTCCAAGAAGACCGACTACGTCGCCGCCGGTCCCGGCGCCGGCAGCAAGCTCGGCAAGGCCGAGGCCCTGGGGCTCCGGATCATCACCGCGGCCGAGTTCCACCTCCTGGTGACGGAGGGACCGGACGCGATCGCACTGCCGGAGGAGGCGTCCGCCGACGCTCCGGAGGAGGCCGCCGCCGGCCCGGACGGGGACGTCGCCGGCGCATCGCGCTCCGACGCCTCGCCGGAGGACGACGCCGTGCCGGACACCGACGCCGTCCCGGACGCGGCCGCCCCGAGCACGGAGGAGCCGACCGGGCCCGATGCCTGACGCGGGCGGCGGGGAGCGGCGTGCGTTCCTGCGCCGCTCCCTCGCCGACGCAGCGTCGCTCGCGCTCGACGCCGCGGTTAGGCCCACCCCCGCCGAGCGCCGGACCGCCGAGGTGCTGGGCCGGATCGACCACCTGGTCGTGCTCTCCTTCGCCGGCCGCAGCCGCGACCAGGTCCTCGGCGCGCTCGACGATCCGGACGGTCCGGTGTTCACCGGTGATACGGACGCCGTGATGACCGCGCCCGGCCCGGACGATCCTCCGGGCGCGCGCTTCGCCCCCGAGATGCTGCCGGTGCACGCGCTCCTCGCCACGGCCTTCGCCCGGGCCGACCACTGGCGCGCCGACGGCCGCGATCCGCTGCCGGCGGCGCTGCGCGCGGCCCGGGAGACCGGCACCGGCTGGGCTCTCGCGGTCGACGAGCGGCAGGGCGTCTCGATCACGCTCCTCGCCGATCCGGAGTGGCCCCACCGCGATCCGGGCGCCGCCGGCTCCCGCGGCGGGCGCCTCCTTCCCATCGACGCGCTGGCCGCCGAGGCCGCAGCCGGCACCCTGCCTCCGCTCGTCCTGGTCGAGCCGCGGTCCCTCGTCGATCCGGCCGACTTCGCCGACGCCGCAGCCGCCGGCACCGATCGATCCGCCGATGCGCGCCTCGCGGAGCAGCTGCTGCACGTCGTGTTCGACGCCGTCCGCGACGCGGAGCGGGCGGGGCGGCGGATGCTGCTCCTCGTCACCGCGCGGGGGAGCGCGGAGCGGCCCGGCACGGTGCCGGCGCTCGTGCTCGCCTCGGCCGTCCCCTCGGGTGCACGGATCGGCGTGCCGCTCGGTCCGGAGACTCCCGCGCAGCTCGTCCGCGCCCGGGCGGGCGTGCGCCGGGCCCTCGTCGATCCGCAGGTCCGTGAGCTGGCCGCACTCCTCAGCGGTCCCGACCGGTCCCTCGCGCGCTGGCCCCGCACGGCGCCGGCGTTCGCGCCGCCCGCGCCGGTCGGGCGCCGCCTCCGCGACGCGGCCCGCCGCGCGCACGTCGACCCCGAGCCGGAGTCAGGACTGCTCGCCCGCGTTCGAGCCGCCGTCCCGGGCGCGTCGCTACACTCCGAGCAGGCGCAGGCGGCGCAGGAGAGGCGGCGGAGATGACCAGCGAGCGGACTCCCTCGGAGCACGACGACGGAGCTCCCCGCTCCCGCTCGCGCCGCCGCTTCCTGGCCGGCACCGCCGCCGCCGGAGTCGGAGCCGGAGCCCTCGCCGGTGGCGCGATCGGCGCGGCCGTCGCCTCCGGCCCCCGCCGCGAGGAGGAGCCGCGACTGCCCGCCCGCACGGAGCCGGGATTCGACCACGTCGTCGTGATCATGTTCGAGAACCGCTCCTTCGACAACGTCCTCGGCCGCCTCTACGGACCGGACGACCTGCCCGCGGGCGAGAGCTTCGAGGGCCTCCTCCCCGACGAGCGGACGAACACCAGCGCCGGGGGACTGACCGTCGGCACGCACGTCTACGAGGGCGCCACCGACTCCGTGATGCGCCAGCCCGACCCGGACCCGGGCGAGGAGTACCCGCACGTCAACACCCAGCTCTTCGGCACGGTGGATCCGCCCGAGAACGCCGGCCGCACCGTCGGCGCCATGACCGCGCCCTTCAACGCGCCCGCCGACGCCGCCGCCCCGACGATGAGCGGCTTCCTCGAGGACTACGTCCAGCACCTGAGGGTGATGAAGAAGGGGCAGGAGCCCACGGCGGAGGAGGCGCGGACGATCATGGGCGGCTTCTCGCCGGAGATGCTGCCCGTCTTCTCCACCCTCGCCCGCGAGTTCGCCGTCTTCGACCAGTGGTTCTGCGCCGTCCCCTCCCAGACCTTCTGCAACAGGTCCTTCCTGCACGCGTCGACCTCGCACGGCTTCGTCACCAACAAGCAGGGCGGCGGCTACGAGAAGTGGCTCGCGGACGACCTGGCCGACGCGCCGACGGTGTTCAACCGCCTCGAGGAGGCGGGGAGGACCTGGCGCGTCTACTTCGACGCGCTGCAGGTGGTCTCCTACACCGGCTTCCTGCACGCGCCGGTGCTCGAGAAGTACTGGAAGACCCACTTCTCGACGATGGACCGCTTCTACGCCGACGTGGAGAACGGCGAGCTGCCCGACTACGCCTTCCTCGAGCCGCGGCTCGTCTTCGACCACAACGACATGCACCCGCCGACCGGCGTCCTGCACGAGGACGAGGTCGACGGCACGCCCGTCTACGACAGCGCGCTGTCCGACGTCCGCGCCGGAGAGCTGCTGCTGCACCAGGTGTACTCGGCGATCCGGGAGAGCGCGAGCACGACCGGCTCGAACGCGGTGAACACCCTCCTGCTGGCGACCTTCGACGAGCACGGCGGCCTCTACGACCACGTCCCCCCGCCGTCGGCGACTCCGCCGGGCGACGGCCGCGAGGGCGAGATGGGCTTCGCCTTCGACCGGCTCGGCTGCCGCGTGCCGGCGATCGCGGTCTCGGCGTACACGAGGGCCGGCACGATCGTGCACGACGAGCTGCACCACGGCGCCGTGATCCGGACCCTCAGCGCCCTGCACGGCCTCGAGCCGCTGACCGCTCGCGACGCCTCCGCCCCCGACCTCTTCGGGGTGCTGACCCTCGACGAGCCGCGGCAGATCGGCGACTGGCCGACCACGGTGCCGCAGTACCTGCCTCCGAACCCCGAGGCGGCGCCCGCGCATCCGGCGCACGTGAACCGCGACAAGCCGCTGAGCCCGCCCGCCGTCGGCCTGATGGGCCTGCTGCTGGCCCGGTACGGCGAGCCCGGCGAGGACCTGCCGACCACCTACGAGGGCGCGTACAACGCACTCCTGAAGCACGGCGCCAGCCTCTTCGGCGGCTCCTGACGGGCGGGCGGCACGGGCGGAGGCGGTGCGGGCGCGCCGAGTAGACTGGCGGCCGGAAATCCCCCCGAACCACCAGACGGAGACGCATGTCCGAGATCACGGCCGACACGGTCGCCCATCTGGCCCAGCTGGCCAGGATCGACCTCACTTCCGACGAGATCGGGAGCCTCACCAGGGAGCTCGGCCAGATCGTCGACTCCGTGCGCGCGGTCCAGGCCGTCGCCACGCCCGAGGTGCCGGCGACCAGCCACCCGATCCCGCTCGAGAACGTCTTCCGACCCGACGTGGTCGGCGAGACCCTCACGCTCGAGCAGGCGCTCTCCGGCGCGCCCGAGCACGACGGCAGCCGCTTCCAGGTCTCCGCGATCCTGGGGGAGGAGCAGTGAGCGCGCACGGCGACGAGCTCGTCCGCCTCAGCGCGTCCGCCCTCTCCGAGAAGCTGGCCGACGGCTCGGTCTCCTCGGTCGAGGCCACCCGCGCCCACCTCGAGCGCATCGACGCGGTCGACGGAGCGGTCCACGCCTTCCTCCACGTCGCGCGCGAGGGCGCGGTCGCGTCCGCCGAGGCGATCGACCGCCGGCGCGCCGACGGCGAGTCGCTGCACCCCCTCGCCGGAGTGCCTCTCGCGGTCAAGGACGTCATCGTCACGAACGACATGCCGACCACGAGCGGCTCCCGCATCCTCGAGGGCTGGCGCCCGCCCTACGACGCGACCGTCATGCGCAAGGTCCGCGAGGCCGGGCTGGTCCCGATCGGCAAGACCAACATGGACGAGTTCGCGATGGGCTCGACCACCGAGCGCAGCGCCTACGGCCCCACCCACAACCCGTGGGACCTCGACCGCATCCCCGGCGGCTCCGGCGGCGGGTCCGCCGCGGCCGTCGCGAGCTACGAGGCGCCCCTGGCCCTCGGCTCCGACACCGGGGGATCGATCCGCCAGCCCGCGCACGTGACCGGCACCGTCGGCGTGAAGCCGACCTACGGCGGCGTGTCCCGCTACGGAGCGATCGCGCTCGCCTCGAGCCTCGACCAGATCGGCCCCGTCTCCCGGACGGTCCTCGACTCCGCGCTGCTGCACGACGTCATCGCGGGCCACGACCCGCGCGACTCGACGTCGCTGCGCGACTCCTGGCCCTCCTTCGCCGACGCGGTGCGCCGCGCCGACGTGACGGGCCTCCGGATCGGCGTGGTCAAGGAGCTCGACGGCGGCGAGGGCTTCCAGCCCGGCGTGCTGGCGCGCTTCCACGAGGCGCTCGAGATCCTGCAGGGCGCCGGAGCCGAGGTCGTCGAGGTGAGCCTCCCGAGCGTCGAGCACGCGGTCGCCGCCTACTACCTGATCCTCCCCGCGGAGGCCTCCAGCAACCTCGCCAAGTTCGACTCGGTCCGGTTCGGCCTCCGGGTCACGCCGGAGGGCGGCGGCACGGTCGAGCAGGTCATGTCCGCGACCCGCGAGCAGGGCTTCGGCCCCGAGGTCAAGCGCCGGATCATCCTCGGCACCTACGCGCTCTCGGCCGGCTACTACGACGCCTACTACGGCAGCGCGCAGAAGGTCCGGACCCTGGTGCAGCGGGACTTCGACGCGGCCTTCGCGGACGTCGACGTGATCGCCTCGCCGACGGCACCGACGACCGCCTACCGCCTCGGCGAGAAGCTCGACGACCCGCTGGCGATGTACCGCGGCGACGTCGCGACCATCCCGGCGAACCTGGCCGGCATCCCCGGCATCTCCGTCCCCGCCGGCCTCGCCGACGAGGACGGGCTGCCCGTCGGCATCCAGTTCCTCGCTCCCGCCCGGGAGGACGTGCGCCTCTACACCGTGGGCGCCGCGCTCGAGGCGCTGCTCGAGGAGAAGTGGGGCCGCCCGCTCCTCGCGCAGGCCCCCGACCTGACCCACTCCGTGCTCTCCGCGACCGAGGAAGGTGCCGTCTGATGGCCTCCGCGCACACGTCCGCTCCCGAGCTGATGGACTACGACGAGGTCTTCGAGACCTTCGAGCCGGTGCTCGGCTTCGAGGTGCACGTCGAGCTCAACACGAAGACCAAGATGTTCTCGGACGCGCCGAACGAGTTCGGGTCCGAGCCCAACACGAACGTGACCCCGGTCGACCTCGGCCTCCCGGGCTCGCTGCCGGTCGTGAACGAGCAGGCCGTCCGCTACTCGATCAGCCTCGGCCTCGCCCTGGGCTGCTCGATCGCCCCGTCCAGCCGCTTCGCGCGCAAGAACTACTTCTATCCGGACCTGGCGAAGAACTACCAGATCTCGCAGTTCGACGAGCCGATCGCCTTCGAGGGCTCGGTCGAGATCGAGCTGGCCGACGGCTCGCTCGTGCAGATCCCGATCGAGCGCGCGCACATGGAGGAGGACGCCGGCAAGCTCACGCACGTCGGCGGCGCCACCGGCCGCATCCAGGGCGCCGAGTACTCGCTCGTGGACTACAACCGCGCGGGGGTCCCGCTCGTGGAGATCGTCACGAAGCCCATCTACGGCGCGGGGAAGAGCGCGCCCGAGTACGCGAAGGCCTACGTCGCGACGATCCGCGACATCGTGCTGGCGCTCGGCATCTCGGACGCCAAGATGGAGCGCGGCAACCTGCGCTGCGACGCGAACGTCTCGCTCCGCCCGATCGGCCAGGAGAAGCTCGGAACCCGCACCGAGACCAAGAACGTCAACTCGCTCCGCTCGGTCGAGCGCGCCGTCCGCTACGAGATCCAGCGCCAGGCGGCGATCCTCGCCGCGGGTGGCACGATCACGCAGGAGACGCGCCACTGGCACGAGGACACCGGCCGCACCTCCGCGGGCCGGCCCAAGAGCGACGCCGACGACTACCGCTACTTCCCGGAGCCCGACCTGCTCCCGGTCAAGCCGAGCCCCGAGCTGATCGAGGAGCTGCGCGCCGCGCTCCCCGAGAAGCCCGCCGACCGCCGTCGCCGCCTCAAGCAGGAGTGGGGCTTCACCGACCTCGAGTTCCAGGACGTCGCCAACAGCGGCCTGCTGGTCGAGATCACCGAGACCGTCTCCGCGGGAGCCGCTCCGCAGGCGGCCCGCAAGTGGTGGACCGGGGAGATCGCGCGCCTCGCGAACGCGGCGGGCGAGGACCCGGCCTCCCTGGTCACCCCGGCCCAGGTCGCCGAGCTCGCTGGTCTGATCGAGAGCGGCACGCTGACCGACCGCCTCGCCCGCGAGGTCCTCCAGGGCGTCATCGCCGGAGAGGGCACCCCGCAGGAGGTCGTCGACGCCCGTGGACTCGCAGTCGTCTCGGACGACGGAGCGCTCATCGAGGCGATCGACGCGGCACTGGCCTCGCAGCCCGACGTGCTCGCGAAGATCCGCGACGGCAAGGTGCAGGCCGCCGGTGCCGTGATCGGTGCCGTGATGAAGGCCATGAAGGGGCAGGCCGACGCCGCCCGCGTCCGCGAGCTCGTCCTGGAGCGCGCGGCCGGCTGAGCCGGTGCGCGGGGAGGTGCGGTCATGAGCGGTGGAACCGGCGACGCGTCCCTTCCCGCGCGGCTCGAGCTGCCGGCGGGCGCCCTCCTGCGTCCTCTCGTCTCGAGCGATGCGGACCTCCTGCACGCGGTGATCGGCGAGCAGCGACCGTGGCTCGCGGCTCTCCTCCGCGGGGACGATCCGGCCGCCCTGCCGTCGGCGTCCCTCGGCGACGACGTACGCGGTCTCCTGCGCCTCGAGGAGGAGTCGCGTGCGGGCAGAGCGCACGCGTTCCTGCTCGTCGGCCCGGACCGCACCGAGGCGCTGGGCGCTCTGAGCGTCCGGCCCGGCGGCGGCGACTCCGCCGAGGCCTCCTGGTGGGTCGTCCCCGCCGTCCGGGGCTCGCGGCTCGAGGAGGAGCTCGACGCCTACGCGCGCCGCTGGCTCCAGCAGCACTGGCCCTTCGCCACGGTCACCACGCCCGACAACCACCCCGACGATCCCGCCTCCCTGGCCGGGGCGAATATCGTGGCGCTCGTGCCCGTCGCGCCGGAGCGCACGGCCCTCCCCGACGCCGACGCCGCCTCGGCGGCGCTCCTCTGGGCGGAGTACCGCTCCACGCATCCGGGAGTCGACGAAGCGCTCCCGCCGGTCGAGTCGTTCGGCGACAGCACGGCGATGGCGGACGAGCTGCTGGGCCTCGTGCGGCGCGGAGTGAAGACGGCCACGGCGTCCCTCGCCGAGGAGGGGGCGCCCGTCGCGGGCGACCACTGGATCGTCTGCGACGGCGCGGGAGCGGCGCGTGTCGTCCTCGTGACGGACGAGGTGCGGACCGGTCCGCTCGACTCCGTCGACGACGCGTTCGCCTGGGCCGAGGGCGAGGGGGACCGCACGCGCGCCTCCTGGCTCGACGGCCACCGCCGCTACTTCGCCCGCGTCTCACCGGGCGGCCTCGGCGACGTGGTCTTCGAGCGCTTCCACGTGGTCTGGCCGGAGGCCGACGCTGAGCGCGCGGCCGCCTTCGCCCGCTCGGTCGGAGCGTTCCGGCCCGAGGAGCTCGACGGGACTCCCTCGCAGACCTAGGGGGTTTCCCGGATGCCCCGCTCAGGCGCCCTGCGCCAGAGTGGAGTCATGGCTACTCTCGTGCGCCCCCGTCGGGGCAGGATCATCGCCGGCGTCTGTGCCGGTCTCGCCCGCCGATTCGGCTGGAGCCCCTTCGTGGTGCGTCTCCTGTTCGTGCTCTCGTGCCTCCTCCCGGGGCCGCAGATCATCGCCTACCTCGTGATGTGGGTGGTCATCCCGAAGCAGAAGTGACCGAGGCCCCCGCTCCGAGCAGCCTCTGAGAGAACGCTCAGCACCCGGAGCGACGAGGGGCCTACGGTGGCGGTGTGCGTCCGTCGGGCGCCGAGGAGGAGATCATGGGATTCCTGGACCGACTGCTGGGCCGCGACGAGCAGCCCGAGAGCGCACGCCGCTCGACGTACGCGCCGCCGCAGGCCGCGGACCGCAGGCCCGAGTACGGCTCCCCTCCGGCGACGTCTCCGCGCACCGACGATGAGCGTGCCATCGAGCGCTACCGCTATCTCCTCCGCACCGCGCCGCCCGAGGCGATCGAGCAGGTGCACCGCGAGGCCTTCGAGCAGCTGACCCCGGAGCAGCGCCAGCAGGTCTTCCGAGAGCTCAGCGAGGGGGCCCCTGTCGGCGACGCGCCGAAGGACGACGATCCCCGCACGCTCGCCCAGTCCGCCACGAGGAGCGAGCTGCGCCAGCCCGGATTCATGGAGCGGCGCTTCTCCGGCGGCGGAGGCATGGGCTTCGGCGGCGTCCTCGCCTCCTCGATGCTCGGCACGATCGCCGGGTTCGCGATCGGCTCGGCCATCGCGGGCGCGTTCCTCCCCGACGCGGGAGGCGACTACGCCGGCGGTGACGGCGGGGGAGACGCCTCGGCCGACGGCGGAGCGGTTTCGGGAGGTGCGGACGCCTCCGGTGCGGACGCCGGAGACGGCGGCGGCTGGGGCGACTCCGGCAGCGGCGACTTCGGTGGCGGAGGCGACTTCGGCGGGGGCGGCGACTTCGGAGGCGGCGACTTCGGCTTCTAGCCTCGTTGCAGAGGGCCCCCGATCACGGACAGTGGTCGTGGGCCCTCGCTCGTTCCGGGCTAGTCCTCGTCGGTCAGCATCGCCTTCACCTGGCGGCGGAGGACCTTGCCGATCATGCTCCGCGGCAGCTCGTCGACGACGGTGATCCGCTTGGGCACCTTGTAGGGCGTCAGCGCCTCCCGGACGGCCTTGCGGGCGGCTGCGACGTCGAGCTGCGCGCCCGGCTCCAGGACGACCGCCGCCGCCACGGACTCGCCGCTGCGCGGATCGGGCAGGCCGACCACCGCCACCTCCTTGATCTCGGGCAGGCGGAGCAGCACCTCCTCCACCTCGGACGGCGAGACGTTGAAGCCGCCCGTGATCACGAGCTCCTTGATCCGGTCGACGATGCGCACGAAGCCGTCCTCGTCGATCGTCGCGATGTCGCCGGTGCGGAACCAGCCGTCGCCGGTGAAGGTCGCCGCCGTCTCGTCGGGCTTGCGGTGGTAGCCCCGGAACACCTGCGGACCGCGCACGACCAGCTCGCCCTGCTCGCCGGTCGCCACCTCCGTGTCGGGATCCTCGGGGTCGACGATCCGCACGTCGGTGCCGGGCAGCGGAAGCCCGACCGTCCCGGCGCGTCGCGTCGGACCGACCGGGTTGGCCATCAGGACCGGAGAGGTCTCCGAGAGGCCGTAGCCCTCGACGAGCGTGCCTCCGGTCAGCGCCTCGAACGACTCGACCAGCGCCGGGTCGAGCGGCATCGCGCCGGAGATGGCGATCTCGATGCCGCGGAGGGAGACGCCCCGCTGCTGCGCGCTGCGCGCCAGGCGCTCCGCGATCGGCGGAACGGCCGGGAGGAAGGTGGCGGGGTGCTTCTTGACGACCTTCAGCACCAGCTCCGGGTCGAACTTCGGGAACAGCACCAGGCGCGCGCCCATGCTCATCGCGAAGGTGAGGCAGAGCGTCAGCCCGTAGGCGTGGAACATGGGGAGCACCGCGTAGACCACGCAGTCGCCGCGGCGGACCGTCGGCACCCAGGCGCGCGACTGGGCGGCGTTCGCCGTCAGGTTCGCGTGGGTCAGCTCGGCGCCCTTGGGCGTGCCGGTCGTGCCGCTCGTGTACTGGATGACCGCGAGGTCCTCCGCGACCGGGCGCGGGTGCGCCGGGTCGATCCGCCGGCGCAGCAGCGTCTCCCAGTCGATCGCGCCGCGGACCGGCCCGGTCAGCGCGGCGCGCGACTCCCGGGCCTTCTTCAGCGGCAGGCGGAGGGCTGCGCGCATCGAGGCGGGCATCGCGCGGGTGAGGTCGACGGCGACGACGGTCTCGACGCCGAGATCGGCCGGGAGGTCCTGCACCGTCGGCACGACGCGGTTCCAGGCGATCGCGACACGAGCGCCGTGGTCCTCGAACTGGTGGCGCAGCTCGCGCGGGGTGTAGAGCGGGTTGTGCTCGACCACCACGGCGCCGAGCCGGAGGACGGCGTAGAAGGCGACGACGTGCTGCGGGCAGTTCGGGAGGACGAGGGCGACAGGATCGCCCGCGCGGACGCCCAGGCGGCGGAGGCCCTCTGCGGCCCGCTCCACCTCGTCGGCGAGCTGGGAGTAGCTGGTCGAACGGCCGAAGAACTCGAGCGCGACCTGGTGGGGATACCGCTCGGCCGACTCGGTGACGATGTCGACGAGCGAGCCGGTCGGGAGCTCGAGCTCCGTCGGCACGCCGGGCGCGTAGCTGCGGATCCAGGGGCGGGGCGGGTGGGTGCTCACCCGCCCCACTCTAGGAGGAGGTGCCGGGGCTCAGGCTCCCTGAGCCACCGCGTCCTCGATCGGGGTGGGACCGGAGACGATCTCCCACGTCTTCGCGATGGAGGTCGGCTGCGCCAGGGCGGCGATCACCGTGGCGGCGACGTCCGCTCGGGGGATGCTCCCCTTCTCGACGGAGGTGCCGAGCGTGATCGTGCCGGTGCCCTCGTCGTCCGTCAGCCCGCCCGGGCGGAGGATCGTGTAGTCGAGGCCGGAGTCGCGCAGTGCCGCGTCGGCGTCGCGCTTGGCCTCGACGTAGGCCTTCCAGCCCTCCTCCGTGTCCTCGGGGAGCGGCTCGTCCACACCGATCGCGCTGACCTGCACGAAGTGCTGGACCCCGACGATCGCGGCGGCCTTCTGGCTGAGGACGGACGCCCCCAGGTCGACGGTGCGCTTGCGCTCCGGGCCCGAGTCGGGTCCGGCTCCGGCGGTGAAGACCATGCCGTCGACGTGGCCCAGCGCCTCGGCGAAGGCCTCGGGCGTCGTGTCCTCGAGGTCGTGCACGAGCGGCTCGCCGCCCAGCCGGACGATGTCCTCGGCGTGATCGGGGTTGCGGATCACTCCGACCGACTCGTGGCCGGCGTCGTAGAGCAGGTGCAGGATCTGCTGCCCCACCTTGCCGTGGGCTCCGATGACGGCGATGCGTGTCATGGACGTTCCTCTCCTCGTCGGGGCGGGTCGCCCCGTGTTCGTGGTCCCCTCCATCCTGCCGCGGCGTCCCTGGACGCCCCCAGGCCTTGACGGCGTCCGGGCGCCGGGCCGTCAGGCGGCGAGGCGGTCGTCGCGTCCGGTGATGGCGAGCAGGCGGCTCTGGAGGGAGGCGGCGTCGTCGACCGGCACGGGCGCGGCGTAGAGGCCGCTCGCGCGCAGGGTCTCCTCCTGGGGTGCGAAGAGCTCCCAGACCGCTGCGACGAGCTCCTCGTCCAGCCGCTCGTCGCTGCCGGTCGCGCGGGCGAGGTCCCAGGCGTGGACGGTCACATCGGCCGTCTGCTCCTGCAGCAGCTCGACGGCGCTGACGGTGTCGCGCCCCAGCTGCACGGTCGCCGCCGGGTCGACGGTGCGGACAGCGACGCGCAGGCGGTCGGTCACGCGGCGCCACTCGCTCCTCAGATCGGTGGCGACGGACTCGAGTCGCAGCGCCGACTCGTCGCCGCCCGAGAGGAGCGTGTGCGCGCGCTGCTGCTCGCGGACGACGTGCAGCACGAGCGCGCGAATGTCCCACTCGGTGTCGGGCGTGGGGGCCGACCAGTCCTCGACGGCGCTCAGCCGGAGCTCGAAGGCGCGGTGTGCGCGGTTCTGCAGATCGAGCCAGCGGCTCATCTCGGCGCCGGGGCCGGTCTCGGTGGCGGTGGGGGAGTCGGGCTGCTCGTGCGTCATGGTCTCTCCGGAGCGTCGTGGTGCTCGGGTCAACCGCGAGTGGTCGGCGCTCATTCCCGGCCGGCCCGGGCGCAGCGGCCGGGAAGCCGATGTCGGTGGTGGGTGCGATCATGTCCGGAGGTGTGGTCGAGCAGGACGGAGCGGCGTGAGCAGGCAGGACGGAGCGGCGTGAGCAGGCAGGACGGCACCGCGTGAGCAAGCAGGACGGCACCGCGTGAGCAAGCAGGACGGCACGGGGCGGCAGGTCACGACCGAGCCCTTCGACGACCCGCGCGCGAGCATCATGCACATCGACATGGACGCGTTCTTCGCCTCCGTCGAGCTGCTCGACCGGCCGGATCTGCGCGGGAGGCCGGTCATCGTGGGCCACCACGGAGCGCGCTCCGTCGTCACAGCGGCGACCTACGAGGCGCGCCGCTACGGCGTCAACTCGGCGATGCCCATGGCGGTCGCCCTCCGCCGCTGCCCGCAGGCCGTGGTCCTCGAGCCGCACATGGAGCGCTACCGCGAGGCCTCTCGCCGCGTCATGGCGATCTTCGACTCCTTCACGCCGCTGGTCGAGCGCCTGAGCATCGACGAGGCGTTCCTCGACGTCGCGGGTGCCCGCCGCATCTCGGGCTCGCCGTTCGCGATCGGCACCGAGATCCGCCGCCGGGTGCACGCCGAGCTCGGGCTGACCTGCTCGGTCGGGATCGCCAGCACCAAGTTCGTCGCCAAGCTCGCCTCCGGCCGCTCCAAGCCCGACGGTCTGCTGGTCGTCCCCGCCGACGGCGTCCGCGAGTTCCTCGATCCGCTGCCCGTGAGCGCGCTGTGGGGAGTCGGCGCGAGCACGGAGGAGGCGCTCGTCCGCCGCGGTCTGCGCACCGTCGCCGACGTCGCGACCACCCCGCTGCCGTCGCTGGTGTCCGCCCTCGGCGAGGCGACCGGGAGGCGCCTGCACGCCCTGGCGAACGGGGTGGATCCGCGGCCGGTCGACACCCGCCAGATCGAGAAGAGCGCCGGACACGAGATCACGTTCGCCGACGACGTGGCCGACCCCGAGCTCGTCCGTCGTGAGCTGCTGCGGCTCTGCGACAAGGTCGCCGTGCGGATGCGCCGCTCGGGAGTGCGCTGCCGCACCGTCGCGGTGAAGGTGCGCTTCGGCGACTTCAGCACCCTCACCCGCTCCCGCACGCTCGTCGAGGCGACGGACGTGGCCCGGGTCCTCTACGAGGCCTCCTCCGCGCTCTTCGAGGCGGCCAACCCGATGCGGCGGCCCGTGCGGCTGATCGGCGTGCGCGGCGAGCAGCTGGTCGAGGGCGACGACGTCGCGTTCTCCCTGTGGAGCGACTCCGACGACTGGCGCGACGCGGAGCTCGCGGTCGACGGCGTGGCCGCCCGCTTCGGCTCCGGGGCCGTGCGTCCCGCCTCGCTCCTGTCCCGGTCGGCTCCCGAGTCGGCAAAGGGGATCGACCTCAGCGACACGCTCGCTACGCGGAACCGATCGTCAGACTGATCGGGCGGTGGTCGGAGCCGTTCGGCGGCAGGACCGCGACGGTCGCGGCGGTGACGCCGTCGGCGAGCGCGTGGTCGAGCGAGACGAGCGGCAGCAGGGACGGCCAGGTCGCCGGGAAGCCGACTCCGCCCGTGCGGACGAGGCCCGCCTCCGCCAGCACCGGAGCGAACAGGTGGTCGTCCGTCGGCGTGTTGAAATCGCCGATGACCAGTGTCCGCTCCGACGCGTCGTCTCGGAGAGCGGTGGCGAGGTTCGAGAGCATGGTGTCCCGCTCCTCGTGGTCGCCCGGCCGGAACGAGGCCAGGTGCACCACGAACAGGCGCGCGCTGCCGACCGGCGTGTCGACGTCGACGGCGAGCGCGCGCTCCCAGCCGAGACCGAGGTCGAGCGGCTCCTCGTCGGTCAGCTCGGTCCGGCTCCAGACGCCGACGGTGCTCGAGACGGACGAGTACGGGTACTCGTCGGCCAGCTCGGCGTCGACCGCGTCCACGGCGTCTCCGTCGAGCTCCTGCAGCGCGATCACGTCGGGGCCGCGGGCGGCGAGCGAGGCGGCCAGCCCACCGGCGTCGCCGCTCGTCTCGATGTTCTGGCTGACGACGGTGAACGAGCCGGAGCGCACGGCCGGCGCCGGAAGCGCGACCGGCAGCACCAGCACGCCGTAGACCGTCGCCAGCACGGTGACCGCGGCCGCCGTCCGGCGCGACCGGAGGGCCGCCGCGGCCGCGATGAGGAGCAGCACGACGAGCCCCGTCCACGGGATCCCGACCTCGAGGACCGACAGCCAGCCGATCGGATCGGGCAGCGCGCGGTGGAAGGCGAGGAAGGCGGCGAGCACGAGGCTCGCGACCGCCACCGCGGCCGAGCGCACGGGGCGGCGGCGGCGGGTGCGGGCGGACATCCGTCGATCATGGCAGCAGGTCCCCGGAGGTCCATGGACGAGTCCTGTGCGCCCCGGCGGGCCGCTTGTCGCCGCGGAGAGCCGCGGAGTACCGTCGCACCATGCCCAACATCGCAGTCTCCCTGGCCGACACCGTCACCACCGCGGGTACCGCGACGATCTACGGCGAGCCCGTCACCGTCGACGGCGTCTCGCTCGTCCCCGTCGCCCTCCGCTGGTTCGGCTTCGGCGGAGGCAGCGGCTCCGAGGACGGCCAGGAGGGCGGCGGCGGAGGCGGCGGCGCCACGGTCATCCCGATCGGCGCCTACATCAAGGACGACCTCGGCCTGCGGTTCCAGCCGAACGTGATCTCGGTCCTCGCCGTCGGCATCCCCTTCGTGTGGGTGACCGGCAAGGCCCTCGCGCGCATCATCCGCGCCCTCAAGAAGTAGCCGGAGCGGCCCCGCGTCAGCTGGCGCGCTGCTGGCGCGCGGGGTACCACTTCTTCTTCGTCCGGCCGAAGCCGACGATCAGCCGCTCGGCGTCGTCCGGCCGGCGGGGGTCGTAGATCACCGCGGCGGGCTCACCGGCCATCCACGCGTCCCCCCGCTTCAGCGGGTACTTTTGCGCGCGCTTCTCCACACCCTCGGCGGTCCGGTAGACGACCAGGAGCCTGCCCAGATCCCGTGCCGAATCGCGATCGCCGCGTGCCGGATCCGGCCCGACGACGCGCGCCGGCACCCGCGTGCCGTAGCTGAGCAGCTCGCGGCGGATCCGCGCACGGCGCTGCCAGAGCAGGGCCTGCAGCAGGACGATCAGCAGCACGGCCAGGACGACGACCACCGACCACGACATGACGTCTATGATTGCCGATGAACACGGGAGTCCGGTGCACCGGGCTGAGAGGAAGGCAGCAGCCTTCGACCGTCGAACCTGATCTGGGTCATGCCAGCGAAGGAACGTTTCGATCTCCTCTTACCAACCCGTGCCCTCCATTCGCTTCCACGAAAGGGCACGTCAGTGCAGAACACGAACGCGCAGAACACGAACGCGCAGAACCTCACCTCCTCCGCCCCGGCCCGGCGCGATCTGCGCTGGCGGGTCGTCGACATCGTGGTGGCGAGCGTCGTCGCCGTCGCGAGCGGGATCGTCTTCTGGGCCTGGGGCCTGGCGACGAACGTCCTCGGCCTCGCCTTCGAGTTCCTGCCCGGGCTCGGCGGGCTCCTCGGCGGCGGCTGGCTCTTCGCCGGCGTCCTCGGCGGCCTGATCATCCGCAAGCCCGGAGCCGCGCTCTACACCGAGCTGGTCGCCGCGGCCGTGTCGGCTCTGATCGGCACCCAGTGGGGCTTTACCGTGCTGATCTCCGGACTCGTGCAGGGACTCGGCGCGGAGATCGTCCTGGCGCTCTTCCTCTACCGCAGCGGCCGTCCGCTCGTCGCGATGCTGGCCGGTGCCGGTGCGGGGCTCGCCCTCGCGATCAACGACCTGCTGTCGTACTACGCCGTCAACGACGCGCTCTTCAAGACCGTCTACGTCGCCTCCTCGATCGTCTCGGGCGCGCTCCTGGCCGGGCTGCTGTCCTGGTTCGCGGTGCGGGGGCTCGCGGCCTCGGGAGCGCTGGACCGCTTCGCCTCCGGGCGCGAGGGCCGGACGGTCGAGGGAGCCGGCGCGGGCGCTCGATGAGCGGCGCTTACGTCCGGGCGCGGGGCTGGAGCTGGCGGCACGCGGGACGCTCCCGCGACGCCCTCTCCGGCCTCGATCTCGCGCTGGAGCCGGGGGAGCGCGTGCTGCTCCTCGGCCCCTCCGGCGCGGGAAAGAGCACGCTGCTGCACGCCCTGGCCGGCGTCCTCGGCGGGGAGGAGGACGGCTCCGCGGCGGGCGAGCTCGAGATCGACGGAGCCGCGCCGCTCACCCGGCGCGGTGTCGCTGGGCTCGTGCTGCAGGATCCGGACACTCAGGCGGTCCTGGCGCGGGTCGGCGACGACGTCGCGTTCGCCTGCGAGAACCTCGGCGTGCCGCGCGAGGAGATCCCCGCGCGGGTGCGGGAGGCACTCGGCGACGTCGGGCTCGACGTGCCGTTGGACCACTCCACCTCGGCGCTCTCGGGCGGGCAGAAGCAGAGGCTCGCCCTGGCGGGTGTGCTCGCCATGCGTCCGCGGCTCCTGCTCCTCGACGAGCCCACCGCCAACCTCGATCCGGACGGTGTACGCGAGGTGCGGGCGGCGGTGGAGCGCACGGCCGCCCGCACGGGGGCGACGCTGATCGTCGTCGAGCACCGGGTCGACGTGTGGGTCGGCCTCGTCGACCGGGTCGTGGTGCTCGGGCGGGACGGCGCGGTCGTCGCCGACGGCGCTCCAGTCGAGGTCCTCGATCGAACGCACGACGTGCTCCGCGCCTCCGGCGTCTGGCTGTCCGGTGACACCCCCGCCCGGCGCGGGGCGAGCGTGCTGCCCTCGCCCGCCGCCCTGAGCGCGCACGACCTCGCCATCGGCCGGCCCGTCCTCGGGCGCCGCCGCTCGACCATCGTGGCCTCGGGGCTCGAGCTCGCCGTCGACTCCGCGCGGGCCACGGCCGTGCTGGGACCCAACGGCGCGGGGAAGTCGACCCTCGCGCTCACGCTGGCCGGTCTCCTGCCGCCGGTCGCGGGGCGGGTGACCGCCTCCGAGTCGCTCCGCGCCGGTGCGGGCCCGGAGCCGATCCGCTGGACCTCGGCTCAGCTCGCCGGACGGATCGCGATGGTGTTCCAAGAGCCGGAGCACCAGTTCCTCACCGCTCGCGTGCGAGCCGAGCTCGCGCTGGGCGCCCGCGACGAGACGGAGCGGCATCGGGCGGAGGAGCTCCTGGAGCGCCTCGGCCTCGCGCACCTCGCCGACGCCAATCCGTTCACCCTCTCCGGAGGCGAGAAGCGGCGCCTGGCCGTCGCGTCCGCCCTCACCCGGTCGCCGTCCGTGCTCGTCCTCGACGAGCCGACGTTCGGGCAGGACCGCCTGACCTGGGAGGTGCTCGTCGACCTCCTCGCCGAGCAGCGCGACGCGGGCACGGCGGTGCTCGCCGTCACCCACGACGAGGCGCTGGTCGCCGCCCTCGCCGACTCGGTCGTCACCCTCGGCGCCCGCGAGGTGGTGTCGGGATGACGCTCCTCGACTCCGTTCCCGCGCGCAGCCGGATCGCCCGGGCCAACCCGGTGGCCAAGCTCCTCGCCAGCCTGGTCATCGCGTTCGCGCTCCTCCTCACGGTCGATGCGGTCTCCGCGGCGACGGCGCTGGCGCTCGAGCTGCTGGTTCTGCCCTTCGCGGGGCTCCGGGCGGGCGAGCTCGTGCGGCGGACGGCTCCCGTCTGGATCGCGGCTCCGCTCGCCGGCCTCTCGACTGTCCTCTACGGTCGCGACAGCGGCGCCGTCTTCGCGGAGTTCCTCATCGTCTCGGTCACGGAGGGATCCGTCGCCCTCGGGCTGGCCATCGCGCTGCGCGTCCTGGCGATCGGACTGCCGAGCGTGGTCCTCATCGCCACCACCGACCCGACGGACCTGGCGGACGGCCTCGCGCAGATCCTGCGCCTGCCCTCGCGCTTCGTGCTCGGCGCTCTCGCCGGCATGCGGCTCGTCGGTCTGCTCGTCGACGACTGGCGCACCCTGTCGATGGCCCGCCGGGCCCGTGGGGTCGCCGACGGCCGCGGGCCCGTCGAGGCGCTCCGCAGCCTCGCGGCCCGCACGTTCTCGCTGCTCGTGCTGGCCATCCGGCGGGGGAGCAGGCTCGCGACGGCGATGGAGGCGAAGGGCTTCGGCTCCGGCGTCCCGCGCACCTGGGCGCGGCAGTCGCGCCTCGGAGCCGGCGACCTCCTGCTGCTCGCGGGCGGAGTGCTGATCGCTGCCGTCGCCGTGACCGCCGCCGTCGTCACCGGCTCCTGGAGCTTCGTCCTGCATGGCTGAGCGGATCCTGCCGCTGACGGATCACACGGCGGGCGACCTCGCCCGCTCCGTGATCGCGCGGCGTCGTCGGACGGTGCTGCTGGACGGACCGAGCGGCTCCGGCAAGTCGACGTTCGCGCGCGCGCTGGTCGAGCAGCTCCGTCTCGCGCCGGCGGCATCGTCGGTCGCGCTCGTGCGGATGGACGACCTCTACCCCGGCTGGACGGGCCTCGACCGGGCGTCGCGGGAGACGGCCGGGACGCTCGTCCGCCCCCACGGCCTCGGCCTCGCGGCGCACTGGCGGCCCTGGAACTGGGCCGCCGGGACGACGGCCGGGCGCCGCGTTGTCCGCGAGCCACTTCTCGTGCTCGAGGGCTGCGGATCGGCCGGCGCCGCCGCGCGCCGCCACGCCGATCTGGTGGTCTGGCTCGAGGCCGACGACGAGGTGCGGCGCGTGCGCGCGCTCGAGCGCGACGGCGAGCTCTTCGCTCCGCACTGGGACGCCTGGGACCGCGACTTCCGCTCCTACTGCGCTCGGGATCGGCCCCGGGAGAACGCCGACCTCGTGCTGGACACGGGCGGCGGGGGAGCGGTGCGCGGCTGAGGGGTCCCCGCCGAGCGCGGCGACGAGCGGATGCCGGTGGGAGGCTCTCCCTCGGCGGCGGTCAGGCCCAGCCGAGCTCGTGCAGCCGGTCGTCGTCGATGCCGTAGAAGTGCGCGATCTCGTGGACGAGCGTGACGTGGATCTCGTCGCGCAGCGCGTCCAGATCGTCGCACGCGGCGAGGTGCGGCTCGCGGAACAGCACGATGCGGTCGGGCATCTCGCCGAAGCCGTAGCGCTCGCGCTCGGTGAGGGCGACGCCGTCGTAGTAGCCGAGCAGATCCAGGGTCCCGTCCTCGGGCCGGTCCTCCACGACGAACACGACGTTGTCGAACCCGTCGACCATGTCGTCCGGGAGCGCGTCGAGCTCGGAGATCACCAGGGCTTCGAAGGCGTCCTCGTCCAGCTCGAGCATCCGGGACCTCTCTGCGTCGGCGATCGCTGCCGGTCGCCGGATGTGCGAAGAGGCCCGGAGTCGGAACTCCGGGCCTCTTCCGCTGCATGCACAGCCACTGGGGTGAGTAACGGGGCTCGAACCCGCGACCTCCTAGACCACAACCAGGCGCTCTGCCAACTGAGCTATACCCACCAGGAGCGTGTTCCGGCGGGGTGACCCGCCGAAGCAACTGTACGAGAGTACTACATCCGCGAGGCGAACTCGTCCACGACGGCGGCCGACACGGCCTGCACCTCGGCGGTGCTCGGCCCCGGCTGCTCCACGAACACGGCACGGCGGTAGTACTGCAGCTCGCGGATGCTCTCGAGGATGTCGGCGAGGGCGCGGTGTCCGCCGTGCTTCTTGGGCGCGTTGAAGTAGATGCGCGGGAACCACCGCCGTGCCAGCTCCTTGATCGTGCTGACGTCGACGTTGCGGTAGTGCAGGTGGCCGTCGAGGCGCGGCATGAACTTCGCGAGGAAGGCGCGGTCGGTGCCGATCGAGTTGCCGGCGAGGGGGGCCTGCTGCTCCGCCGGGACGTGCTTCAGCACGTACTCCAGCACCTCGTACTCGGCCTCCGCGACGCTGACGCCGGAGGGGATCTCGACCAGCAGCCCGGAGGTCTCGTGCATCGACCGGACGAAGTCGCCCATGTTCTCGAGCGCGGTCGCGTCGGGCCGGATGACGAGGGAGAGCCCCTCGTCGAGCGGGTTCAGCTCGAAGTCGGTGACGACGACGGCGATCTCGACGAGCTCGTCGACGGAGAGGTCGAGCCCCGTCATCTCGCAGTCGATCCAGACAAGACGGTCGGGGGCGCTACTCATGCGGGGCAGTCTATCGGCGGCCGCCGACACCCGGTCCGGCCGCCTCGCTCCTCCTACACTGGACCCTCGTGATCACGCTCGCCTGCTGCCTCCTGATCGTCAACGCCGTGTGGAACGCGATCGTCTGGCCGCCCTTCCTCCGCCGCGTCCGCAAGGACCCGCGGGCGCGCGACGCGGACGGCCGCGCGACGACCTTCCTCCGCGTGCACACGGTGCTCATCGGCGTGTCGCTCGCCCTCGCCGTGGTCTCCCTGGTCGTGGGAGTGCTGGGACTCGTCCGGGGCGCCTAGGCCCCGGCGGGCGCGGCCTCTGCGCTTCGGTATCGTGGTCGGAGTCCGCCCCCGTAGCTCAGCGGATAGAGCAGGAGCCTTCTAATCTCTTGGTCGCAGGTTCGATTCCTGCCGGGGGCACCATCGGATCGGGAGCGCGCCGGTCGCCGTCCCTAGTCTTGTCCCGGTGGCGTGCGGATCAGCGTCGACGCCTCGCGCCCGTCCTTCGACCGCGTCGCGGCCTCTCCTCGAGCGGCGCTGCGCTCCTCCGAGGAGTGACGCCCGGCACCCACGGGGTTTTCCTCCGCTCCGGTGACCCTCGGACGAGGACTCGCGGTCGCTCCACCAGTAACACACCGGCAAATCGGAGGCAACACCGGCGTGTTTCCCACCCGAAGGCGTTTGAGTGTCATTCAGGCACCTAGTCTTGGGGTGTCCGGAATTACAACGACGTAACGAACGGAGGTACGACCATGCTGCTCCTCGCCATCCTCGGTGGAATCGCCGTCGCGTGGACGATCGTCGCGGCGCCCCTCGCCGTACTGGTCGGCCGAGTCGCCCGTGCACGTGATGCACACAGCTAGTCAGTACACGCACCGCCCGCACCACGGAGAAGGCCCCGATCGCACTCGCGATCGGGGCCTTCTTCTCGTGGTCGGGAGCACTCAGACCGAGCTGCGCTCCTGGCCTCGGTCGTCGTCCGAGGCGGACCGCTCGAACCGGGCCTCGTCCGCCCGGACGACCGCCTCGTCGTCGGCCGGCACGCCGTCGCGGTCTCCGTCGGCCGGAGCCGACGGCGTCGCGTCGTGCTCCGCGTCCGGCTGCGGCTGGGCGGCAGGAGCCGAGCGCTGCGGGTCGACGGGCGGCAGCTCCTCCACGGGACGCTCGCGCGACGGCACCTCCAGGCGGTCGACGTCGGCGAGCAGGCGGCGGGTCTCCTCCTGCGAGGCGTCCCCGGCCGACGCGGGGAGGACGATCGTGGGCGTCTGCGGGGCTGCAGAGCCGGAGGCGGAGCCCGCGCCGACGACGACCGGTGCGACGGCGGTCGGTGCGGCGGCCGGGGGAGCGGTGCGCTGGGGAGCGGCCTCGGCGGTGCTCGCGGCCCGATCGGACGACGGAGCGGACTCGGCGGAGCGGTCTCGACCCGTCTCCGAGAAGCGCCAGCGCTCGAGGTCGGCGAGGAAGGCCTTCCGGGCGCGCCCGGGCTTGTCCCGCCACTGCACGAGGCGGTCGCGGAACTCGCCCACGCTCGCCTGCGTCTGGTAGCCGCCGGTGCTCGACGTGTGCTTCAGCTCGGCGAGCTCGTGAGCGGCCCAGTTGGCCGCGACTCCGGAGCCCTTGACGGGCAGGAGGCGCAGGTGCGTCTCGGCCTGCGCGGAAGCGCGGTCGCTGAGGACGCGCTCCGGGCTGCTGAGGACGTTCCAGGCCGAGGCGTCGACCGCGGCGTCGACGAGCGTTGCGATGACCGCGTTCTTCCGCTCGTGATCCTGCTGACGGATGAGGCGCGCGATGGACGCTCGGAAGACGGAGGCGATCACGATCGCTCCGACCACCACGGCCAGCAGGACCACAGCGGCCGTGAAGACCGCCTGGTGTCCTTCGCTCGTGCGGATCCAGGACATGAACTCGTTCCACCACTGCATGGGGCGAACGCTATCCGGGGCGGTCGCCGCGGCCCGGTCGGCACGCCGCCGACCGGGCGGATCGGCGCGTCAGGCGACGCGGAAGACCTCGATCGCGTCGTCGACGCTCCAGAACTCGCCGAGCTCGGCGCCGGCGGGCATGCCCGCCCGCAGCAGCCGGGCGCGGTACCGCTCGCCGAGCGGATCCTCGACCAGCTCGATGTGACCGACCACGGCGCCCGAGCCGGTGCTCACGCGCCACAGCCGGGCGTTGACCCGGGTGAGCGTCGGCGGGGTGCGGGTGGCGTGCAGCGTGGACAGGGACATCGGTTCCTCCTGCTCGAGTCTCGGAGCACCCACCGGCCGAGTACTGTCGCAGACTACGGCCGACCACCGACATCCCCGCCGGGGCGTCAGCGCAGGGTCGTGCCGTGCACCGCGAACTCCTCGATCGCGTCGAGCTCCTCCTGCGAGAGGGGGCCGGCGTCCAGCGCGGCGACGTTCTGCTCGAGCTGCGCGACGCTCGACGCGCCGATGATGGCGCTCGTGACGGTGGGCACCCGTAGCACCCAGCTCAGGGCGAGCTGGGCCAGCGACTGGCCGCGCTGCTGCGCGATCGCGTTCAGGCCGCGGGCGCGCGTCAGGTACGCCTCGTCGATCCGGTCGGAGGAGAGGAAGCGCGACGTCGCCGCACGGGACCCCTCCGGCACGGTGCCGTCGAGGTAGCGGTCCGTCAGGAGCCCCTGCGCCAGCGGCGAGAAGACGATGCAGCCGGTGCCGAGCTCGTCGAGCACGGGGAAGAGGCCGTCCTCGGGTCCGCGGTCGAAGAGCGAGTAGCGGGGCTGGTGCAGGAGGAGCGGCACTCCGCTGCCCGCCAGTGCCGCCTGCGCGGCCCGGGTCTGCTCGGGCGAGTAGTTCGAGATGCCGGCGTAGAGCGCCTTGCCCGACTCCACCGCCGAGACGAGAGCGCCCATGGTCTCCTCGATCGGAGTCTCCGGGTCCGGCCGGTGCGAGTAGAAGACGTCCACGTAGTCGACGCCGATCCGCTGCAGGCTCTGGTCGAGCGAGGAGAGCAGGTACTTGCGCGAGCCGCCGTCCCCGTACGGGCCGGGCCACATGTCGTATCCGGCCTTGGACGAGATGACGATCTCGTCTCGGTACGGGCGGAGGTCCTCCGCGAGGATGCGGCCGAAGGCCGTCTCGGCGGCGCCGTAGGGCGGTCCGTAGTTGTTCGCGAGGTCGAAGTGGGTGACGCCCAGGTCGAACGCGCGGCGGAGGATCGCGCGCTGCGTGTCGAGGGAGCGGTCGGATCCGAAGTTGTGCCAGAGGCCCAGCGACAGGGCGGGCAGCAGCAGGCCGCTCCGTCCTGTGCGTCGGTAGTCCATGCGGTCGTAGCGGGCGGGGGCGGCGTCGTAGCTCACGGCGCGACTCTATTGCAGGGGGCGGATCCGCGGAATGCAGGAGGTGGTGAGCGTGTTGGACCGACTGACGCCTCCGGCACCCCGGACGCGTCGACGCGACAGGAAGTGAGTCACACGCAATGAGCACATTCGTACTCGCCGGAGGATGCTTCTGGTGTCTGGACGCCGTCTACCGCGTCCTCGACGGCGTGACCGACGTCGTCTCCGGCTACACCGGCGGCCGCACGACCGAGCCCGACTACGAGGACGTCTGCTCCGGGCGCACCGGCCACGCCGAGGCCGTCGCCGTCACCTTCGACCCCGAGGTCATCCCCGAGCAGGTCGTCCTCGACGTCTTCTTCACCCTTCACGATCCGCGACAGCTGAACCGCCAGGGCAACGACGTCGGCACGCAGTACCGCTCGGCGATGTTCTACTCCTCCGACGAGGAGAAGGAGCTGTTCGAGACCGCGCGCGACCGTGCGTCCGAGTGGTGGGACGGCCCGATCGTCACCGAGATCTCGCCGCTGGGCGTCTACTACCCCGCCGAGGACTACCACCAGGACTTCTTCGCGAAGAACCCGGGCCAGGGCTACTGCATGGCGGTCGCACTGCCCAAGGTGAACAAGATCCGCAAGTCCTACTCGAGGTACATCACCGCGTCGTAACGCTCCTCCACAGGGGACGATCCGCTCGTCCTCTCCCCAGAAGGGCCCGCCTCCACCTCGGAGGCGGGCCCTTCGTCGCGACACTGGCACTGCGGCGCCCGAGCGGTACCAGCCCCCTCCGCCCGGGCGCCGTGCCCGTCGCAGCCGTGGCGGGGCAGGAGTAGAGAGGACACGACCATGACCGACACGCTGACCGTCATCGGGACCATCGGCACCGAGCCCCGGAGCATCGACACCTCCAGCGGCACCGCGATGACCAGCTTCCGGCTCGCCTCGACGCAGCGGCGCTACGACCGCTCGGAGCAGCGCTGGGTCGACGTCTCGACCAACTGGTACACCGTCACCGCGTTCAACGGCCTGGCCGGCAACGCGCTGTCCTCCCTGTCGCGCGGCGACCGGATCCTGGTCACCGGGCGGCTCGGGGTGAGGGCCTGGGAGGCGGGAGGCAAGGCCGGTACCGATGTGGTCCTCACGGCAGAGGGCATCGGGCACGACCTCGCCTGGGGGACCAGCAGCTTCACGAAGACCGTCGGGCGCGCCTCTGCTCCCGCCCCTGCCGCCGAGCCCGCGTGGAGCGAGGAGGCGCCGCGCGAGGGCGCCGCGGCGGGGGACTGGGGCGCGTCGGGCCTTGACCGCGGTGATGCCGCGCCAGAGCCGCCGGTGGCGGCGGGCGTCGGCGGAGGCCCTCCCGGTCTCTCGGTAGGATCCGGGGAGACCCCGTTCTGATCCGGGGGACCGGAGCGAGAGCCGTCCCGGTCGGGAGGAGCCGGGCGTGACACGGAACCGAGCGGCCCGCATCGCGCTCGTGCTCGGCGGTCTCGCCGTCTGCCTCTCCGGCTGCACGTCGCCGTCGGCGCCGGACCCCGTGGTGTCCTCCTCCGCGGCCGAGGCGCCGGCACCGGCGGAGTCCACCGCACCCGTCGCCTTCGTGCCGGGCGGGACGACGGAGCAGAACCTCCCCGTGTTCGAGCAGACCCTTCGCGCGGCGGCCGAGCCCGATCCGGAGGTGAGCGGCTCCAGCGTGGTCGACGCGCTCGTCGCGGCGGGGTTCTCCCGCGAAACGATGCAGCTGACGGCCGACGAGACCTCGGTCGGACTCGACGCGGACTCGGTGCAGGTCTCCGTCAAGCTCGGGGAGTCGTGCCTCATCGGCCAGTACGGCCTGAAGAGCGGCGGGGTGCGGGCGGTGATCGCGGCTCCGATCGCGACCGGCGCCTGCCTGGTCGGCCGGACCGTCCCGATCCAGGGCTGACGCGCCGGCCTCGACCGGGAACCGCTCCGCCATGCGCCCCGGTCGGGGTCGGAAAGGACGAAAGGATCCTCGACAAGGCCCCTCGCCCGTCGAGTCCGAAAAAGCCCGGTGTTCGCTCATCGCTCCTGCAGGACCACTCCGACCGGTACGGATCCGAGCGTGAGCACCGCCTCGTGCGAGCGGACAGGTCGGCGATCCCGGTGGTCGGCGGCGCCCTCCCCTCCCCGGGACGCCGCTCCGCACGGTTAGGCTGCCCGGACCGACACGTGTGCCCCAGCGCGGGCACCGCGACGGACGTGCCGACGGGAGTGCTCGGCACGAGGACCACGACGAGGGGGAACTCGCCATGACCACATCCCGACCGCAGACGACGACGCGAGCGAGGTGGAGGCGCACCGCCATCGCGGTCGCGAGCACGGCAGCCGTCGTCCTCGGAGTGACGACAGGAGCCGGAGCGGCTGCCGCAGCGGAGAAGCGTCTGCTGACGAAGGTCACCCCCTACAACTGGTCGACCACCGAGACGTTCTCGGCCGCTCAGACCGCTCCCGTCGCGGGAGACGTCACCGGGCTCAACGTCACGCTGTCCGACTCCGCCCGGCCGACGGGGAGGTACCCAGCGTTCACGACGTACAACTGGGTGATCGGCGACTACGCCCTCACAGGGGCGGTGGACCTCGACGCCGGGGATCGCACCTTCCGCATCGACCTGAAGCAGCCTCTCTCCTCGTTCGGCGGTGGGACTGTCGCCCTCCAGATCACGGCGCAGAAGCAACCGCTGGAGGAGAACCAGAGTCCGATCGGCCAGCCGGTCGACAGCGGCTTCGAGCTGACCACGTCGGCCACCCTCTCCGTCGCCGGAGCCTCCGGCGCCGGCGGTGTCGGCGGGGTCGACCTCAGCAGCAGCGCACAGACGCTCCAGCGGAGCGCCGCGTACTTCGCGTACGAGAAGGTCGACACGGCTCTGGACGTCAAGGGTGGCGACACCGTCGTCCTCGAGTCCAACCGGGACGGCTTCTACGACCTCCAGGGGCTCGCCGCCTACGTCGGTCCCAGCAGGACCGAGCGGATCCCCGCCCAGGTGGTCGCGGACAACGATCAGTCCAAGGTCACCGTGACGATCCCGTCCAGCGCCTACGACGCCTACAAGGACCGCGTGAGCAGCCTGCTCCAGGTCACCGGCATCAGCAACGGCAGGGTGGAGCAGCCCCGCGGAGCGACCATCACGTCGGACGCCGCGGTCCGTGTGACGGGAAGCGGAGCCACCACCCCGCCGGTCACGCCGTCCCCGACGGCCACCGCGACCACCCCGCCGGTCACGCCGACCCCGACCACTCCTCCGGTCACGCCCACGCCGACCGCAACGCCGACCGCCCCGCCCGCCGGCTCGCCGGCCGTCTCGCGCATCTCGGGCACCGACCGTCAGGGCACCGCGGTCGAGGTGTCCAAGCGCACCTTCCCGGCGAACGTCCCCGTCGTCTACGTCGCCACCGGGCAGAACTTCCCGGACGCGCTCAGCGCCGGACCCGCCGCGGCCAAGGCGGGCGGGCCGCTGCTCCTGGTCGACCGCGACTCGATGAGCCAGGTCGTCCGCACCGAGCTGACGCGTCTCAAGCCCGCGAAGATCGTCGTCGTCGGCTCCGAGCTCAGCGTCGGCAGCCAGGTCTACAACGACCTGGCCGGGTATGCGCCGAAGGGGAAGACCACACGCATCGGCGGAGTCGACCGCTACGACACCTCGAAGCTGATCCTCCAGGACGCCTTCAGGGGCGCCTCCTCGATGGCCTGGCTGGCCACGGGCGAGAAGTTCCCCGACGCCCTGAGCGCCAGCGCCGCAGCCGGCGCGAATCGCGCTCCGGTGGTGCTGACCAACGGAACCGGCTCCACGGTGGACCCCCTCACCCAGCAGATCATCAGCGGCCTCAAGGTCAGTAGCTTGACGATCGCGGGCTCGACGCTCTCGGTCAGCGCCGGCATCGAGCGCTCGATCACGGGCCCGGTGATCACCCGCATCGGCGGGACCGACCGGTACGACACCTCGGAGAAGCTGAACAAGGCGGCCTTCACCTCGGCGACGACCGTCTACCTCGCGACCGGTGAGAAGTTCCCCGACGCCCTGGCCGGAGCCACGGCGGCGGGCTACACCAGGAGCCCGCTCTTCGCGGTCCAGCCCACCTGCGTGCCCCGGGCGGTCCTCGCCGACATCACCGCGTCCAAGGCGACGCAGGTGATCCTGCTCGGCAGCACGGACACGCTGTCCGAGGCGGTGGAGCGCCTGACGCCCTGCAGCTGATCCGCACCGTCGTCCGCTGACGCGATCCGCCCTCCCCACCGGCCCGGCCGGAGCGGAGGGCGGTTCGCGTTCAGGCGCTCCCTCCGACGCGGACCGGCGAGTTCCCGTTATCCTCGACTGGTGCGGACGGTCCCGCGGCCTGCGCTCCGCGTCGGCCGGGGCCCGGCGTCCCGCCCCGGTCCGAGCCTCCGTCAGCGCCTCCGCGCGGAGCAGGGGACCGGCGGGCGACCCGACTCCGCGCAGACCGACGGACTTGAGGACTGGGCATGGCTGAATACATCTACTCGATGGTGCGCGCGCGGAAGGCGGTCGGCGACAAGCTGATCCTGGACGACGTCACCATGTCGTTCCTGCCGGGAGCGAAGATCGGCGTGGTCGGGCCCAACGGCGCCGGCAAGTCGACGATCCTGAAGATCATGGCGGGGCTGGACACGCCGAGCAACGGCGAGGCGCGGCTCAGCCCGGGCTACACCGTCGGCATCCTGATGCAGGAGCCCGAGCTCGACGAGACCAAGACGGTGCTCGAGAACGTCCAGGAGGGCGTGGGCGAGATCAAGGGCAAGATCGACCGCTTCAACGAGATCTCCCTCGCGATGGCCGACCCGGACGCCGACTTCGACAGCCTCCTCGCCGAGATGGGGACCCTGCAGGAGGCGATCGACGCCGCCGACGCCTGGGACCTGGACTCGCAGCTGGAGCAGGCGATGGACGCGCTGCGCACCCCGCCGGGGGACTCCCTCGTCACCAACCTCTCGGGTGGCGAGAAGCGCCGCGTGGCGCTCACCAAGCTCCTCCTGCAGAAGCCCGACCTGCTGCTGCTCGACGAGCCCACCAACCACCTCGACGCCGAGAGCGTGCTCTGGCTCGAGCAGTTCCTCTCGAAGTACCCCGGCGCCGTGCTCGCCGTCACCCACGACCGGTACTTCCTCGACAACGTCGCGGAGTGGATCGCCGAGGTCGATCGCGGACACCTCTACCCCTACGAGGGCAACTACTCGACGTACCTCGAGAAGAAGAGCGCCCGCCTGGAGGTCCAGGGCAAGAAGGACGCCAAGCTCGCCAAGCGGCTCACCACCGAGCTCGACTGGGTGCGCAGCAACGCCAAGGGCCGTCAGGCCAAGTCGAAGGCGCGCCTGGCGCGCTACGAGGAGATGGCGGCCGAGGCCGAGAAGACGCGCGTGCTCGACTTCGAGGAGATCGTCATCCCGGTGGGCCCCCGTCTGGGCTCCCAGGTCATCGACGCGAAGAAGCTGCACAAGCAGTTCGGCGAGCGCGTCCTCATCGACGACCTCAGCTTCACGCTGCCCCGCAACGGCATCGTCGGCGTCATCGGCCCGAACGGCGTCGGCAAGACCACGCTCTTCAAGACGATCGTCGGCTTCGAGCCGCTCGACTCGGGCGACCTGAAGATCGGCGAGACGGTCGACATCTCCTACGTCGACCAGAGCCGCGGCGGCATCGACCCGCAGAAGAACCTGTGGGAGGTCGTCTCCGACGGGCACGACTACATCACCGTCGGGAAGACCGAGATCCCCTCCCGCGCCTACGTCTCGCAGTTCGGCTTCAAGGGCCCGGACCAGCAGAAGAAGGCCGGCGTCCTCTCCGGTGGCGAGCGGAACCGCCTTAACCTCGCGCTGACGCTCAAGCAGGGCGGCAACCTGCTCCTGCTCGACGAGCCCACCAACGACCTGGACGTCGAGACCCTGGGCAGCCTCGAGAACGCGCTCCTCGAGTTCCCGGGCTGCGCCGTGGTCATCACGCACGACCGGTGGTTCCTCGACCGGATCGCGACGCACATCCTCGCCTACGAGGGCACCGAGGAGGATCCGGCCAACTGGTACTGGTTCGAGGGCAACTTCGAGGCGTACGAGGAGAACAAGATCGAGCGCCTCGGCCCGGACGCGGCGAAGCCGCACCGCTCCGCGTACCGCAAGCTCACCCGCGACTGATGCGCCTGCACGTCGCCATCCCGCTGCGCTGGTCGGACTTCGACGCCTACGCGCACGTGAACAACGCCGAGATGCTGCGCCTGCTCGAGGAGGCGCGCATCCAGGCGTTCTGGAAGCCGGACTCGCCGCAGCCCGGCGGGATGGCGACGGCGGTGCTCGACGCACGGCCGGGCGCCGAGTCGATCAGCCTCATCGCCCGGCAGGAGATCGAGTACCTCGCGCCGATCCCGTACATGCGCGCGCCGATCGACGTGGAGCTGTGGATCGGGCGGATCGGCGGGGCGAGCCTCGAGGTCTGCTACGAGCTCTACTCGCCCGCCGGCGTCGTCCCGCGGGTGCTCTTCACGAAGGCGGCCACCACTCTGGTGCTGGTCACGGCCGCGACGGGCAGGCCCCAGCGCATCCCGGAGGAGCTCCGCGAGGCGTGGGGCCCCTACGTCGAGGAGCCCATCACCTTCTCGAAGCGGGGCTGAGCTCAGCCCAGGGGGACGCGGACCATGCCCTCCTGGGCGACGCTCGCCACGAGCACGCCCTCCTGCGTGTAGATGCGCCCGAGCGAGAGCCCGCGTCCGCCGGACGCGCTCGGCGCCTCCTGCACGTAGAGGAGCCACTGGTCCACGCGCGCGGGGCGGTGCCACCACATCGCGTGGTCGAGACTCGCGATCCGCAGGCCGGGCGTCGTCCAGGCCGCACCGTGTCGGCGGAGCGTGGATTCGAGGATCGTGTAGTCGCTCGCGTAGGCGAGGGCGGCGCGGTGCAGCATCGGATCGTCCGGCAGTGGTCCGAGCGAGCGCATCCACACGCTCTGGTGCGCGACCCGCTCGGGGTCAGCCCGGAGGTACACCGGCTGCTCGACGTGCCGCACGTCGAAGGGGCGCTGCGTGGCCCAGAAGCTGCCGACCGGGTGGTCGACCCCCGCGAGGATCTCGGCGGTGCTCGGCAGCGACTCCGGGTCGGGGATCCCCTCCGGCATCGGCGCCTGGTGGTCGAGGCCCTCGTCCTCGGTCTGGAACGAGGCGATCATCGAGAGGATGGGGCGTCCGTTCTGGTAGGCCTGCGTCCGACGGGTGCAGAAGGAGCGCCCGTCGTGGATCCGGTCGACCGAGAACGTGATCGGCAGGGAGACGTCTCCGGGGCGGAGGAAGTACCCGTGCATCGAGTGCACGGAGCGCCCCTCGACGGTGCGACCGGCCGCGATGAGCGACTGCGCGAGGACCTGGCCGCCGAAGACCCGCCCCTCGGGCATCCACTGCGAGGGACCCGTCGAGATGTCCTCGCTGGTGCGGGCGCCGGTGTCCGTCAGGTCGAGCGCGGTGAGGAACGAGGACAGGGGATCGGGCACGGTACCTCCGGGGTGTCGGGCGGTCGGGCGAGCGGCCTCGGGTAAGTTTATCGACGCGATGAGTTCGTCCTTCTCCCTGGCGGATCCGCCCAGCCTGTCGGATCTGCGCGTCTTCCTCGGCCGTTCGGCCCGGGTCGAGGACGGTGCGGTCCGGCTCCTCGCCGACGACCACGTGCTGGCCGCCTACACGCCGATCCTCCAGCCCCGCGGTCTGCTCGACCGCTCCGCGACCGTGCTGGGCCTGCGCGTCTTCGCGCTCGACGAGCCCGCCGGCTTCGACCGGGTCGTGCCGATCCGTGCGCTGTCGGACCGCCTCGCCCGCCTGCAGTGGGAGCCGGGCGGAGCGGACGGCAAGCCGGTCGTCCTGCCCGACGGCGACGACGCGACGGCGGGGCCCTGGGCGGGCGTCTCCCCGCCCCGCGGCGGCTGGACCCGGCGCGAGCCCGTGGACCCGGGCTTCCTGGAGCGCGTCGCGCGCGAGGGGATCGACGAGATCGCGGCGGCCGTCGGCTCCGAGACGGGCGAGCAGATCGTCGGCCGCGTGCGGTCGAGCGTCTGGGGCCGCCCGCTCGACGGCCTCGAGGACGTCCCGGCGGGAGCGGCGTTCGCCCTCTTCGCGCTCGGGTTCCTCGGCGCCGACGACCCGGTCGCCCTGCTCGAGAGCGGCGCCTGGCGCCGCCTCACCTCACGGCGCGGACACGTGCTGGTCCGCACCCCGGGCTGAGCGGCTACTCCTCGAAGGTGTTCACCATCGCGTGGGCGGCGCGCTCCAGGTAGTCCCAGAGCAGGGCGTCGTCGGCCGGAGCGAGCTCGAGATCGTCGACGGCCGTCCGCATGTGCTGGAGCCAGTGGTCGCGGGCCTCGGGGTTGATCCGGAACGGCTGGTGCCGCATCCGCAGGCGCGGGTGGCCGCGCTCCTCGCTGTAGGTGCCCGGGCCGCCCCAGTACTGCTCGAGGAAGCCGGTCAGCCGCTGGATCGCGCCCTCGAGGTCGTGCTCGGGGTACATCGGCCAGAGGACCTCGTCCTCGCGGACGCCCTCGTAGAAGCGGCGGACCAGGCGCTCGAACGTCGGCCGGCCGCCGATGTGCTCCCAGAAGCTGCGCAGCGGAGGCGTGCCGCCGATCTGCAGGCCGCTCACGAGCGCGCTCCGGTCGGGCCGGAGGTGCCGCCGCCGTCCTGGGGCGGCGTCCCGCTCCCGCGCCGCAGCGCGCGGGGGAGCCGCACGGGCTTGCCGTGCTCGGTGCTGATCGTGGGGGAGGGCGTGGTCCGCGGCGGTTTGGCGCCTCCGACGCTCGTCGCCCCCTCGAAGCCCTCGAGGACGACGGTGGCCAGCGAGGGGAGCTTCACGTCGAGCGCGTCGAGCGACTTCTTCAGGCGCAGGCGCAGCTCGCGGGCGACGTCGTCCTTGGCGGTGGTGCGGGTCTTGACCACGACCCGGATGACCAGGGCGTCGTCGGCGATGGACTCCAGGCCCCAGAGCTCGGGCTTGTCGATGATCCGGGCCCGCCAGCGACTGCTCGCCGCCAGCTCGTTCGCGGTCGCGAGGACCGTGGACTGCACCTGCTCGAGGTCCGTCTCGTAGGGCACGGCCAGGTCGACGATGACGCGCGACCAGCCCTGCGACATGTTCCCGACCCGGACGATCTCGCCGTTGCGGACGAACCAGAGGGTGCCGTTGACGTCGCGGATCTGCGTCACCCGGACGCCGACCGACTCGACCACGCCCGTCGCCTGCCCGGTGTCGACGACGTCGCCGACCCCGAGCTGGTCCTCTGCGACCATGAACAGCCCGTTCAGGACGTCCTTGACGATGTTCTGCGCGCCGAAGCCGAGGCCCGCGCCGAGGGCGGCCGTCAGCAGGGCGAAGGAGCCGATGAGGTCCTTGTCGATCGTCGTCACGATCATGACCAGGGCGATGACGACGATCAGGATCGAGCTCAGGTTGTTGAGGATCGACCCGAGCGTGCGCGTGCGCTGCACCACCCGCACGGCCGCGAGCGGCGACGCGGCGATCGACTGGGTGTCCTCGACGCGCTGGCGGCGCTTCACTCCCGACACGATCTGATCGACGACGCGGCCGATCACGAAGTGGGCGATGACGCGCACCAGCAGCGCGCCCAGCACGATCCCGAGGATCGCGACCACCTTCCAGAAGGGCTCGGACTCGAAGAAGGAGACGGTGGCGGCGACAGGGTCCGGCGTGGAGGTCTGAAGAAGCAGCATGACCGCTCCAGGCTACGGGACGCCTCTCTCCGAGACGGGTGCACGAGCCCCGAGCGCGTATAGATTCGAGGCGGGTCCGCTCGGACCCGGACACCGCCCTGGGAAGGACGCCCGATGCTCCACTCCACCCGGACTCCCGCCGAGAAGCGCCGCCTCTTCCGCGAGCGCCTCGCCTCGGGCGAGCTGCTGCAGCTGCCCGGCGCGTTCACTCCGCTCTCCGCGCGCCTCATCGAGGCGAAGGGCTTCGACGGGATCTACGTCTCGGGCGCCGTGCTCTCGGCCGAGCTGGGGCTGCCGGACATCGGGCTCACCACGCTCAGCGAGGTGGCCGGCCGCTCGCAGCAGATCGCGCGCCTGACCGACCTGCCGGTCCTCGTCGACGCGGACACCGGCTTCGGCGAGCCGCTGAACGTCGCGCGCACGGTGCAGATGCTCGAGGACGCCGGAGTCGCGGGGCTGCACATCGAGGACCAGGTGAACCCCAAGCGCTGCGGGCACCTCGACGGCAAGGCGGTCGTCGACGAGGCGACCTCGGTGCGGAGGATCGCGGCGGCCGTCGACGCGCGCCGCGACTCCGATCTGGTGATCATGGCCCGCACCGACATCCGCGCCCTCGACGGCCTGCCGGCCGCGATCAACCGCGCCAAGCGCCTCGT
This sequence comes from Rathayibacter sp. AY1C5, assembly GCF_002931705.1. Taxonomy (NCBI): domain Bacteria; kingdom Bacillati; phylum Actinomycetota; class Actinomycetes; order Micrococcales; family Microbacteriaceae; genus Rathayibacter; species Rathayibacter sp. AY1C5. The sequence continues at coordinate 55,932 of NZ_PSWD01000004.1, read as the reverse complement.
CGACGCCGGAGCCGACGCGGTGTTCCCCGAGGCGATGCGCGACCTGTCCGAGTTCGAGGCCGTGCGCGCCGCGATCGACGTGCCGATCCTCGCCAACATGACCGAGTTCGGCAAGAGCGAGCTGTTCACCGCGCAGCAGCTCGCCGACGTCGGCGTGAACGTCGTGATCCACCCGGTCTCGCTGCTCCGGATCGCGATGGGCGCCGCGATGCGGGCTCTCGACGCGCTCAAGGCGGAGGGCTCGCTCCGCTCGGAGGTCCCGGGCATGCAGACGCGCGCCGAGCTCTACGAGCTCCTCGACTACGCCTCGTACAGCCGCTTCGACGAGGGCGTCTTCGACTTCTCGCTCGCCGACCACTACGGCGCCTGAGCGCGCCGACCCGCATGAACCGGCGGCGCTCCCCGGCGCCGCCGCCCGCCTCTCGCGAAGGAGCGAAGGATGAGCACGACCGATCAGGACATCCGCAAGGGACTCGTGGGGGTCGTCGTCGACACGACGGCCGTCTCGAAGGTCGACCCGGCGTCGAACTCGCTGCTCTACCGCGGCTACCCCGTGCAGGAGCTCGCGGCGGGGACCTCGTTCGAGGACGTGGCCTGGCTGCTCTGGCACGGCGAGCTCCCCACTGCGGAGGAGACGGCCGGGCTGGCCGCCGTGGAGCGGGCCCACCGCGCCCTGGCCCCCGAGGTGCGCACCGTGATCGACCTGCTGCCGCTGTCGGCGCACCCGATGGACGTCGTGCGGACGGCGGTGAGCGTCCTGGGCGCGCTCGAGGAGGATCCGGACGCCGACGCTCCCGAGGCCGTGCTGGAGCGCTCCGTGCGGCTCTGGGCGGCACTGCCGGCGATCGTCGCCTACGCTCAGCGCCGCCTGCGCGGCCTCGAGCCGATCGAGCCGCGCGACGACCTCGACTACTCCGAGAACTTCCTCTGGACGACCTTCGGCGAGGTGCCGGAGCCGGTCGTCGTCGACGCGTTCCGCGTCTCGCTGGTGCTCTACGCCGAGCACTCCTTCAACGCCTCGACCTTCACGGCCCGCGTCGTGACGTCGACGCTGTCGGACGTCCACTCCGCCGTGACCGCCGCCGTGGGAGCGCTCAAGGGACCGCTCCACGGCGGGGCGAACGAGGCCGTGCTGCACGTGCTCGACGAGGTCGGCACCGGACCGGAGGCGGACCGGCGGTCCCGCGAGTGGCTCGCCGAGGCTCTCGGACAGCGCCGGAAGGTCATGGGGTTCGGCCACCGGGTCTACAAGTCGGGCGACTCGCGGGTGCCGACCATGGACGCCGCTCTCCGGCGGCTCGCCGAGCACGAGGGGGCCGGCGAGATGATGGAGCTGTACGACGCCCTGGCCGCGGCGATGGCCGAGCGGACGGGCATCCTGCCGAACCTCGACTACCCGTCCGGCCCCGCCTACCGGCTGATGGGCTTCGACACCGGGATCTTCACTCCGCTGTTCGTCGCCGCGCGGGTGGTGGGCTGGACGGCCCACGTGATCGAGCAGCGGGGCTCGAACGCGCTCATCCGGCCGCTGTCCGCCTATGACGGGCCGGAGCGCCGCTCGGTCCCGCAGCGCTAGGCGCCGGGAACGGGGAGAGCCGCCCGGTCCCGCAGCGCCGAGCGCCGGGGGACCGGGCGGCTCACTGTCAGCCCCGGGTGTCGCGCTCCTGGGCGCGGAGCGCACGCTCCACGCCGGCCAGGTTCTCGATCACGAGTCGGCGCAGCGCCGGGACCTCCGGGTTCGCGTCGAGCCAGGCGCGGGTGGCGTCGACGATCTCCTGCGAGGGCGTGGCGGCCGGGTAGAAGCCGACGACCAGATACTCGGCGATCTTGTAGCTCTTCGACTCCCAGAGGGTGCGGAGGGCGTCGAAGTAGACCGGGACCATCGCGTCGAGCAGGCGCGGGTCGGCGGCGCGCTGGAAGCCCAGGCCCGTCGAGCGGACGATCGTGTTCGGTGCCGAGTCGTCGGCCGTGACGGAGTCCCACGCCGCGCGCTTCGCCTCCGCGGTCGGCAGTGCGGCACGAGCGTGCGCGGCCGACTGCTGGCCGGTCGCCGTGTTGTCCGAGGCGAGCGCCGCGTCGATGTCGTCCGCACCGGCCCGCCCGCCGGCGACGAGAGCGATCAGCAGCTCCCAGCCGAGGTCGGTGTCGATGTCGAGGCCGCCGAGGGCGGTGGAGCCGTCGAGCAGCGCCTGCACGGCCTCGAGGTGCGCCGGGGTGGACGCGATCGCGGCGAAGAACTTCACGAACTGGAACTGCGCGTCGCTGCCCGGCTCGGCGCTCTGCGCGAGCGTCCACAGCTGATCGCCCGCCTCCTCGACGACCTCGGCCCGGTACTCCGGAGCGACGTACTGGGTGGCGGTGGCGACGAGCTGGTTGAGCACCGTCCGCAGGGTCGTGGACTCGGTCTCGGTCGCGACGTTGCCCAGGACGAGGCGGACGAAGTCGCGCGGCGCCGACTCGGCGTCGCGGGTCGAGTCCCAGACCGAGCCCCAGACCAGCGAGCGGGCCAGGGGGCTGTCGATGCTCGCGAGGTGCTCGACGGCCACGGCGAGCGAAGCGTCGTCGAGGCGGACCTTCGCGTAGGCGAGGTCGTCGTCGTTGAGCAGCACGAGCGCCGGACGGGTGCGGCCGATCAGCTCGGGCACCTCGGTGCGCTCCCCGTCGACGTCCAGCTCGAGGCGCTCGACGCGGACGAGGCGCTCGCCCTCGAAGTCGTACAGGCCGATCGCCAGGCGGTGCGGGCGGATCGTCGGGTACTCCTCGACCGCGGTCTGCAGGATCGCGAAGGACGCGATCGCTCCGCTCTCGTCGACCGCGATCTCGGGGCGGAGCGTGTTCACGCCGGCCGTCTCGAGCCACTGCGCCGACCACTCGGTGAGGTCGCGCCCGCTGGTGGCCTCCAGCTCGACCAGCAGGTCGCGCAGTTCCGTGTTCGAGAAGGCGTGCTTGACGAAGTACTCGTGGACGCCGGCCAGGAACTCCTTCTCGCCGACCCACGCGACGAGCTGCTTGAGCACCGAGGCGCCCTTGGCGTAGGTGATGCCGTCGAAGTTGACCTGGACGTCCTCGAGGTCGTTGATGGTCGCGACGATCGGGTGAGTCGAGGGCAGCTGGTCCTGGCGGTAGGCCCAGCTCTTCTCCATCGCGGCGAAGGTGGTCCACGCCTCGGTCCACTCCGTCGCCTCCGCGGTGGCGAGGGTGGAGGCGTACTCGGCGAACGACTCGTTGAGCCAGAGGTCGTTCCACCACTTCATCGTGACCAGGTCGCCGAACCACATGTGGGCGAGCTCGTGAAGGATCGTGACGACCCGGCGCTCCTTGATCGCGTCCGTCACCTTGGAGCGGAACACGTAGGTCTCGGTGAAGGTCACCGCTCCCGCGTTCTCCATCGCGCCCGCGTTGAACTCGGGGACGAACAGCTGGTCGTACTTCGCGAACGGGTACGGGACGCCGAACTTCTCCTCGTAGAAGGCGAAGCCCTGCTTCGTCTTCTCGAACACGTAGTCGGCGTCGAGGAAGGGCGCGAGCGAGGCCCGGGCGAAGACCCCCAGCGGGATGGTGCGGCCGTCGGAGGAGACGAGCGAGTCGGTCTCGACCACGTAGGGTCCGGCGACGAGGGCCGTGATGTAGGAGGAGATGCGCGGGGTGGGCTCGAAGCTCCAGGTCGCGATCCCCTCGCCCGCCGGGACCGGCTCGGGAGTGGGCTGGTTCGACACGACCTGCCACTGCGCGGGCGCGGTGACGGTGAAGCGGAACTCGGCCTTGAGGTCCGGCTGCTCGAACACCGCGAAGACGCGGCGGGAGTCGGGCACCTCGAACTGCGAGTACAGGTACACCTCGCCGTCGACGGGGTCGACGAAGCGGTGCAGGCCCTCGCCCGTGTTGGTGTAGAGCGCGTCGGCGACGACCGTGAGCTCGTTGTTCGCGGCCAGGACGTCGAGGCGGATCCGGACGCCGTCGGCGACGTCGGCGGGGTCGAGCTCCGCGCCGTTGAGGGTGACGGAGTGGACCGTGCCCGTGACGGCGTCGATGAAGCTCGAGGCGCCCTCGGTGGCGGAGAAGCGCACCGTGGTCGTGCTGAGGAAGGTCTCGGCTCCCCGGGTCAGGTCGAGGGCGATGTCGTAGTCGTGGACCTGGATCAGCGAGGCGCGCTCCTGCGCCTCGCTCCGGGTGAGGTTGTCTCCTGGCACGGGGGTGCTCCATCCGTTCGTCTCGGGCGCTGCCGCGGGCGCCGGGGTGCGGGCGCCGCCGATCCACCCTAGAGCTGCCGGGACCCGCCGTGGAGCCCCGTGGCGCCGATCCTGCGGAGCCGCCGGGGAGCGCGGACGCGGCCCCGGCGAGCGGCGTAGCGTGTCCCCATGACCTCTGTGGACTTCTGGTTCGACCCCTCCTGCCCGTGGGCCTGGATGACCTCGCGATTCGTGGACGAGGTGACCCCCGCGCGCGACCTCGACGTGCAGTGGCACATCATGAGCCTCGCCGTCCTCAACGAGGACAAGGACGTGGACGACTCGTACCGCGCCTTCCTCCCGCGCGCGCTGCGATACACCCGCCTGGTCGCCGCCGTCGCCGAGCGCGAGGGCCGCGAGCACGTCAAGCCGCTCTACGACGCGCTCGGCACCCGGATCCACCCGGGGGGGCGCACCGACGTCGACGCGGTGATCGCCGAGTCGCTCGCCGAGCTCGGCCTGCCTGCGGAGCTCGCCGCCCACGCCGACTCGGACGAGCACGACGAGCCGATGCGCGCCTCCCACTTCGACGGGATCGAGCGGGTCGGCCAGGACGTCGGCACCCCGGTCATCGCGATCGGCGACGTCGCCTTCTTCGGCCCCGTCATCTCGCCGATCCCGAGGGGCGAGCAGGCGCTGACCCTCTGGGACGGCATCGTCGCCGCCGCCTCCTTCGACGGCTTCTTCGAGCTCAAGCGCTCGCGGACCCGCGACCCGCAGTTCGACTGAGCCGACCCGCGGTACTCTGGCTCCCGGCCCGGGCACCGCGGGTCCCAGACGGCTCTTCCGGAGGAGTTCTCTCGTGCGCATCCACATCGCCACGGACCACGCAGGGCTGGACTTCAGCCGTCACCTGATCGAGCACCTCGGCGCCGCCGGTCACGACGTGATCGACCACGGCCCCACGTCCTACGACCCGCTGGACGACTACCCGTCCTTCTGCATCAACGCTGCCGCCGCGGTCGTCCGCGATCAGGAGGCGGGGGTCGAGGCTCTCGGCGTCGTCTTCGGCGGCTCGGGCAACGGCGAGCAGATCGCGGCGAACAAGGTCGCGGGCGTGCGCGCGGCCCTCGTGTGGAACCTGAGCACCGCCGTGCTGGCCCGCCAGCACAACGACGCGAACGTCATCTCGATCGGGGCCCGCCAGCACTCCGTCGAGGAGGCCACCGGCTTCATCGACGCGTTCGTCGCCGAGCCCTTCACCTTCGAGGAGCGGCACGTGCGCCGCATCGCGCAGCTCGCCGAGTACGAGGCCACCGGCGACATCGCCGGCCGGGTCGTCGACTCCGCCGCGAAGGAGCGCTGAGTGCCCGAGGGGCACTCCGTCCACCGGATCGCACTGCAGTTCGAGCGCGACGTCGTCGGGCACCGCGTCGCGACCAGCAGCCCCCAGGGCCGCTTCACCGAGGGAGCCGCGCTCCTCGACGGGCGCGAGGTCCTCGAGTCCACGGCCGTCGGCAAGCACCTGCTGCTGCGCTTCGAGGGCGACCTGACGCTGCACGTCCACCTCGGCCTCTACGGTGCGTGGGACTTCCTCGGGCACGTCTCGCCGCTGTTCCCGGACGGCAAGGCCGGCAGCAGCATCGGCGCTCCCCGGCGCCGCCGCGCCGTGCGCCTCTCCGAGACGGAGCACGAGACCGACTCCGATCTCGACGAGTTCCCGCCGCCGCCCGTGGGCGCGGTGCGCGTACGCATCATGACGGAGGAGACGGTCGCCGACCTGCGCGGCCCCACCGCCTGCGAGGTGATGGACCCCGCCCAGGTGGAGGCCCTCCTCGCCCGCCTCGGTCCGGATCCGGCCGACGACGACTCCGACGAGGCGCGCGACCGCTTCGTGAACCGGCTCCGCAGGACGGCGACGCCGGTCGGGCTGGTGCTGATGGACCAGTCCGTGGTCAGTGGCATCGGCAACATCTACCGCGCGGAGCTGCTCTACCGCGCCGGCCTCGACCCGCACACTCCCGGCAAGCAGGTGCCGCTGGAGCTCGCACAGGAGCTGTGGCGGGACTGGGCGGACCTGCTCGAGGACGGCATCCGGACCGGGATGATGATCACGCGCCGCGGCCTGACGAAGACCGAGCGCTCGAAAGCCGTCCGCAGCCGCGCCGAGCGCAACTACGTCTACAAGCGCGAGGGCCTGCCCTGCCGCGTCTGCGGCACGAACGTGCTGCTCGAGGAGATCGGCGCGCGCAAGCTCTACTGGTGCCCGGTGTGCCAGTCGTGAGCGCGGGTGGAGAGCGGTCGGCCCGGTCGCGCACCCGCCGAGCCGTCCGCCCCGCGCTCCGCGAGGCCGCCCGATGACCGGCGGTCTCCTGCTCCGGGGCGCCCGCCTCCTCGGCTCGTCCCGACCCGGTGCCGTGCTCCTGCGCGACGGCCGCGTGGAAGCGGTAGGACCGGACGCCGCCGCCGCCCCGGGCGACGAGGTGCGCGACCTCGACGGGCGCTGGGTGCTCCCCGGCCTCTGGGACGAGCACGTCCACTTCTCCCAGTGGGCGATGACGGCCCCGCGCCTGGACGTCTCGTCAGCCGACTCGGCCCGCGGAACGGCGGACGCGGTCCGACGTCGCCTGGCGGAGGAGCCCGGTACCGGCACGCTGATCGGCTTCGGCTTCCGCGACGGCCTCTGGCCGGAGCCGCCGACGACCGCGCTCCTGGACGAGGTCTCTCCGGAACGGCCCGTCGTGCTGATCAGCGGCGACCTGCACTGCGCCTGGCTGAACTCCGCCGCGTACCGGCGCTACGCCGTCGCTCCCGAGCCCGAGCTGCTGCGCGAGGACGCCTGCTTCGAGCTCGTCACCGCACTCGGCGCCCTCGGCGACGACGAGCTCGACGCACTCGCCGACGCTGCGGCGCGGCGGGCTGCGGCTCGCGGGGTGGTCGGCGTCGTCGACCTCGAGATGCGCTGGAATGTGGGGGACTGGCCCCGTCGCGTCGCTGGCGGAGCACGCTCCCTCCGCGTCGACACCGGCGTCTACCGCGACCACCTCGACCGCGCCCTCGCGGAGGGACTGCGCACTGGCGACGAACTCGACGGCGGTGACGGCCTGCTGCGGATGGGCCCGCTCAAGGTCCTGATCGACGGCTCCCTCAACACGAGGACCGCCTACTGCGCCCACCCCTACGCCGACCACGACGGCAACGGCGTCCTCACCGTGGAGCCCGCCGAGCTGGACGAGCTGCTCGCCCGCGCGGCCGCCGGGGGCATCCGCTCCACCGTGCACGCGATCGGAGACGCCGCGGCGACGCTGGCTCTGGACGCGCTCGGCCGGGTCGGCGGGGGCCGGATCGAGCACGCTCAGCTGCTCGCGGAGACCGACCTTCCGCGGTTCGCCGCGCTCGGCGTGGAGGCCGGAGTGCAGCCCGCGCACGCGCTCGACGACCGCGAGGTGGCGGAGCGGTACTGGCCGGGACGCACCGGCCGGGCGTTCCCGCTGCGCTCGCTGCTCGACTCCGGGGCCCGCGTGGTGCTCGGCTCGGACGCTCCGGTCGCTCCGCTCGACCCGTGGGTCGCGATCTCGGCCGCGGTCGCGCGGGCGCTGCCGGGCGACGAGCCCTGGCATCCGGAGCAGCGGGTGAGCGTCGAGGAGGCGATCGTCGCCTCGACCCGGGTGCGCCGGCTCACGCCCGCGGCCGGCGATCCCGCCGATCTGGTGGTGGTCGACCGCGATCCGCTCGCCGCCGATGCAGGAGCCCTCCGATCCATGCCGGTCGCCGCGACCCTCCTGGCGGGCCGCTTCACGCACGGCGGCTGACCCGCGCCCGTCGCGACTCCGGCTGCTCCGGATCGCGCGGACGGGCCGGGGAACGACGACGGCCCGCGGGATCCGAGGATCCGCGGGCCGGTCGAGGCGTGGTGCTCAGCTCTCGCTGACGTGGGCGAAGAGGAACCAGCGGTCCTTCTCGAGGCCGCGGCCGATCTCGATCGCGACGTCCTGGCTGCTCGCGTCGATCTCGGCGAGCTCGGCGATCGCCGTGTTGACGGTCGCGATGGCGACGTCCATCTGGCGGATGATCTCGACGATCGCGTTCTCGGAGCGCTGGAAGCCGGGGGTGAGGGGTTCGGACTGCGTCGCCGAGGCGACGGTCTGGATGCGGGCGTCGACCGGGAGGCCGAGGGCGACGACGCGCTCCGCGGCGAGGTCGGCCCACTCGATGGCGCGGCCGACGATCGCGTCGAGCAGCTCGTGGACGCCGATGAAGTTGGCGCCGCGGACGTGCCAGTGCGCCTGCTTGCCGTTGACGGCGAGCGCGGTCATCTCGACGACGACGGGGCTGAGGAACTGGGCGACTCCGGATGCGACATCCGGGTTCGACGAGGTGAGCGACGTGACGGACGTGGTGGACATCGTCTGGTCCTTTCGAGAGGGGGTGACTGATCGTCAACAGTACGCAGATCCCTCGGCGCCGCAAGGAAGCGCAGGCTCGGCTCAGTCCGGTGAAGGACAGGCTCACCTCGGTCGCGGAGGGGCGTCACGGGGGCTTTCCCCCGGGTGCCCGGAGCCGTGCCGCCGGTACGCTCGACCGGGTCGCGGCGGCGGCGGGAGCGGACAGGAGGCGCGGATGAGCGGAGCATCGACGGCCCTCGGCGAGGCCTCGCGCGCCTACCTCCGGCTCTGGCGCGGACTGCCCCGGGAGGTGCTCGCGCTGGTGGCCGCGATCCCGGTCGCCCTCCTCGGTGCCTTCTGCGCCGGCGTCGCGCTGGCCGTCGCGCTCGGGCTCGTCGGAGTCCTGATCGGCCTGGTGTTCCTGCCCGCCGCCCTCTACACGGCGCGCTTCTTCTCGCGGGCCGCCGTCGGCCTCGACGTGCTGGCCGGACGGCCCGCCGTCCCCCGGCCGCAGTGGCGGCGACCGCCCTCCGCCGTCACTCCCTCGACCTTCGCCCTCTACGGTCCGGTGATCGACGGGCACTACTGGCTCGCTCTCCTGCACACGCTCGTCGTGGCTCCGGTGCTCGCGCTGCTGTCCGGACTGCTCCTCGCGCTGTGGACCTGGGCGGGCCCGGGCACGGTGGCCGCCGCGCTCACGGGGGCCCCCGGTCCGGCCCGCCTGCTGGCCGAGAGCGGGGCCGCTCTGCTGGGCGCCCCGCAGCCTCCGGCGGGACTGGTCGCCGCGGCGACGGTCGCCACGACCGTCCTCTTCGTCTCGACCCTGCCGTTCGCCACCCGCGGCCTCTCCCTCCTGCACTGGCTGGTCGACTGTCTCCTGCTCGGCCCGTGGGAGTCGGAGGCGCTCCAGCGCGAGGTCGCCGAGCTGAGCGCCTCCCGCGGCGCAGCCGTCGCCGCCGAGGACCGCGCGCTGCGCCGGCTCGAGCGCGACATCCACGACGGCCCGCAGCAGCGCCTGATCCGGGTCCAGATGGACCTGGCCTCGGCCCGCAACCGACTCGCCGCCGACCCGGAGTCCGCCGCCCGCCTGGTCGACGAGGCTCGCGAGCACGTGCGCGCCGCGCTCGACGAGCTGCGCGCCCTCTCCCGCGGAGTGGCGCCGCCGATCCTGCAGGACCGGGGCTTCGAGGCGGCGGTGCACTCGCTCGCCGAGCTCAGCCCGGTGCCGGTCGAGGTCCTCACCGAGCACCCCGTGGCGGACGTCCCGCCCGAGGTCGAGCGCAGCGTCTACTTCGTCGTCGCCGAGCTGCTCGCCAACGCCTCCAAGCACTCCCGTGCCCGATCGGTGCGGGTGCACCTCGACACCCGCGACTCCGGCACTCCGGGGGAGCGATGGCTCGACGCCTGGGTGGTGGACGACGGAGTCGGCGGGGCGTCGCCGGTCGCCGGTCACGGTCTCGAGGGGGTCGGCGGGCGCGTCCGGGGCCTGCGCGGGATCCTGAGCGTGGAGTCGCCGGTCGGCGGGCCGACCACGGTCGGGGTGCACGTCCCCTACCGCCCGGCCGCCCTATCCTGAGGGCGTGCCCGTGATCCGCGTCGCCATCGCCGAGGACTCGGTCCTCCTGCGCGAGGGCCTGGTCCGCCTCTTCGAGGACGCGGGGTTCGCCTCCGTCGGCGCCTTCGGGGACGCGGACGCCCTGCTCGCCGATCTGGCGCGGGACGCGGCCGGGGTCGACGTCGCCGTGCTCGACGTCCGGATGCCGCCGACCTTCCGCGACGAGGGCGTCCGCGCGGCGCTGGAGATCCGCCGGCGCTACCCGCAGGTGTCGGTTCTGCTGCTCAGCCAGTACGTCGAGGTCACCTACGCGCAGGAGCTGCTCGGCTCCGGCGACGGCGGACTCGGCTACCTCTTGAAGGACCGGGTCGCCTCCGTGGAGGAGCTGCGCGACGCCGTCGAGCGCGTCGCAGCGGGCGGAACAGTCCTCGACCCGCAGGTCGTCGCCTCGCTCCTGCAGCGCAACCGCGACCCGCTCGCCTCGCTGACCCCGCGGGAGCGGGAGGTGCTGGAGCAGATGGCCCAGGGGCGCACGAACGCGGGCATCGCCTCCGCTCTCTTCGTCGGCGTGGGCGCCGTGGAGAAGAACGTGACCGCGATCTTCCAGAAGCTCGGGCTCGAGGACTCGGGCTCCGACCACCGGAGAAGAGGAGAACCCGATGCCGTCGAGTCCTGCGGAGGGCGCCCGCGTCCTCGCCCTGACCGGGGGACGCGCCCCGGAGATCGCCGACACCGCGTGGGTCGCTCCGGGCGCCACCGTGATCGGCTCCGTGCGCCTGGGGGAGCGGGCGAGCGTCTGGTACGGCGCCGTCCTGCGCGCGGAGCACGCGCGGATCGAGCTCGGCGCCGGCAGCAACCTCCAGGACGGCGTCGTCGTCCACGTCGACGCCGACTACGACGCGGTCATCGGCGCCGGAGTCTCGGTCGGGCACAACGCCGTGCTGCACGGCTGCACCCTCGAGGACGACGTGCTGGTCGGCATGAGCGCGACCGTCCTGAACGGGGCCGTCATCGGCACCGGCTCGCTGATCGCCGCGGGCGCCGTCGTCCTCGAGGGGACGGTCGTCCCGCCGGGCTCGCTCGTGGCGGGCGTCCCCGGGAGGGTCCGGCGGGTGCTGACGGAGGAGGAGCGCGAGGGCATCCGCCGGAACGCCGCCTCGTACCTCGCCCTGACGGAGGAGCACCGCGGCGCGGTCGGCTGAGCACGCCCGGAACGCCTCGGAACGACGAAGAGCCCCGGACATCCGGGGCTCTTCGAGAGGAGAGGGGCTGACGAGAATCGAACTCGCATCATCTGTTTGGAAGACAGAGGCTTTACCACTAAGCTACAGCCCCGGATCGGCGGCCTGACGACCGCGAACCGGTGCGACCGGGTCTCTCGACCGGGCACCAGGACAGCGTAGTACATCGCGCGAGCACCGTGGACACCCCGGTCGTCCTCCGCCGCGCGGTTCCGGTCGCCGCTGCCGCGGTGCAGTACACTTGCGAAGGCCATTTCGGCGTGTCGCGCAAGCGCACGTGCGGGGACGGCTCGACGAGAGTCTCACGCACGGTGCCCAGGCCCGCGCATCCGGGGCGTAGCTCAGCTTGGCTAGAGCGCCCGCTTTGGGAGCGGGAGGTCGCAGGTTCGAATCCTGTCGCCCCGACCACGAGTACTCATCGTGACGACATCGACCCGTGACGACCGTCATCCGGCGCCGACACCAACCAGCACAGGAGATCCCCTCACGTGAAGACCACGGTAGAACAGCTGAGCCCGACCCGCGTGAAGCTCGCGATTTCGGTCACCCCGGACGAGCTCGGCCCCAGCATCACGCACGCCTACGGCCACATCGCCGAGCAGATCAACGTCCCCGGCTTCCGCAAGGGCAAGGTCCCGCCCGCCATCGTCGACCAGCGCGTCGGCAAGGCCGCGGTGCTCGAGCACGCGGTCAACGAGGGCCTCGACGGCTTCTACCGCGAGGCCGTCCGCGAGACCGAGGTCCGCCCCCTGGGCCGCCCGCAGGCCGACATCGTCGCCTGGCCGAGCGACAAGGACTTCACCGGCGACCTCGAGCTCGCCATCGAGGTCGACGTGCGCCCCGAGATCACCGTCCCGGACTACGACGGCATCGAGCTCACCGTCGAGGCGGCCGAGGTCACCGACGCCGACGTCGACGCCGAGCTGGACAAGCTCCGCAGCCGCTTCGGCACCCTGGTCACCGTGGACCGCCCTGCGAAGACCGGCGACTTCGCGCAGATCGATCTGGTCGCCTCCATCGACGGCGTCGAGGTCGACACCGCCAACGCCATCTCGTACGAGCTGGGCTCGGGCGAGCTGATCGAGGGCATCGACGAGGCGCTCGACTCGCTCACCGCGGGCGAGAGCACCACGTTCACCGCTCCGCTGCTCGGCGGCGACCACGCCGGCGAGCAGGCCGAGATCGCCGTCGCGCTCACCGCCGTCAAGGAGCGCGAGCTCCCCGAGGCCGACGACGACTTCGCGCAGATCGCCAGCGAGTTCGACACCATCGCGGAGCTGCGCGAGTCGCTCAAGGAGCAGGCCGCTCAGCAGAAGACCTTCGGCCAGGGCGGCGAGGCCCGCGAGAAGCTCGTCGAGGCGCTGCTCGCCCTCGTCGAGGTCCCCGTGCCCGCCGGTCTCGTCGAGGACGAGGTGCACCGCCACCTCGAGGGCGAGAACCGCCTCGAGGACGACGAGCACCGCGCCGAGGTCAAGGAGGCCAGCGAGAAGACCTTCAAGACGCAGATCCTCCTCGACCACGTCGTCGAGCAGGAGAAGGTCCAGGTCAGCCAGGACGAGCTCACGCAGTACCTCATCCAGGGTGCGGCGCAGTACGGCATGGAGCCGAACGAGTTCATCAAGATCCTGTCCGAGAACAACCAGATCGGCCAGATGGTCGGCGAGGTCGCCCGCAACAAGGCGCTCGCGATCGTCCTCGGCAAGGCGAAGGTCACCGACACCGAGGGCAACGCCGTCGACCTGACCGCGTTCACCGCGGTCCCCGGTGACGACGAGGCCGTCGAGGCCTCCGACGAGGCCGTCGCCTCGGACGAGACCGAGGTCGCGGAGGAGGCTCAGGCCGCCGCCGACGCCGAGGTCCCCGCCGAGCCCGTCGCTGAGGAGCCCGTCGCCGAGGAGGAGCCCGCCCCGGCCCCCAAGAAGAAGCGCGCGCCGGCCAAGAAGAAGGCCGCCGCTCCCGCCGAGGAGACCCCGGCCGCGGAGTAGTCCCCGCGAGCACGTCAGGAGCCGCCCCCCGATCCGTCGGAGGGCGGCTCCTCTCGTTGCGGGGCTCCGGTCCGCCCCGGGCGAACACGGGCGACTCCCGCTCCGCCCCGGGCGAACACGGCCGGATCGGCCTGGCGGCGTCCGATAGATTCGCCTCCGAAGCGACAACTGAAACGGAGCAATACATGGCCGACATGGTTATGCCCAACAGTGTTTTCGACCGCCTGCTCAAGGACCGGATCATCTGGCTCGGTTCCGAGGTGCGCGACGAGAACGCGAACGAGATCGCCGCGAAGCTCCTGCTCCTGGCAGCCGAGGACTCCGAGCGGGACATCTACCTCTACATCAACTCGCCCGGCGGCTCCATCACCGCGGGCATGGCGATCTACGACACGATGCAGTTCGTCCCGAACGACATCGTGACCGTGGGCATCGGGATGGCGGCCTCCATGGGCCAGCTGCTCCTCACCGCCGGAACCCAGGGCAAGCGCTACATCACCCCGAACGCGCGGGTGCTCCTCCACCAGCCGCACGGCGGCTTCGGCGGCACGGCCTCCGACATCCAGACCCAGGCGCAGCTCATCCTCGACATGAAGAAGCGCCTCGCCGAGATCACCGCCAAGGCGACCGGCAAGACCGTCGAGCAGGTCAACGAGGACGGCGACCGCGACCGCTGGTTCAGCGCCGAGGAGGCCCTCGCCTACGGCTTCGTCGACCACATCCGCTCGTCGGCGACCGACGTGGCCGGCGGTGGCGGAACCGCCATCGACGAGTAGTCCAGCGAACGCGCCGAGAGATCAGGAACAGACAATGACCACACCCACCTTCGGCGGAACGGCGTTCGGCTCCGGAGCCGCACCGTCCTCGCGCTACATCCTCCCCACGTTCGAGGAGCGCACGGCCTACGGCTACAAGCGCCAGGACCCGTACGCCAAGCTCTTCGAGGACCGCATCATCTTCCTCGGCGTCCAGGTCGACGACGCCTCCGCGGACGACATCATGGCCCAGCTCCTCGTGCTCGAGAGCCAGGACCCGGACCGCGACATCGTCATGTACATCAACTCGCCCGGTGGATCCTTCACCGCGATGACGGCGATCTACGACACGATGCAGTACATCCGCCCGCACATCCAGACGGTCGTGCTCGGCCAGGCCGCCTCGGCCGCCGCCGTGCTCACCGCCGCGGGAACGCCCGGCAAGCGCCTCGCGCTGCCGAACGCGCGCATCCTCATCCACCAGCCCGCCGTGCAGCAGGGCGGGGGCCAGGCCTCGGACATCGAGATCCAGGCCGCCGAGATCATGCGCATGCGCGAGTGGCTCGAGGAGACGCTGTCGCACCACTCGAACCGCTCGATCGAGCAGGTCAAGAAGGACATCGACCGCGACAAGATCCTCGGCGCGAGCGACGCGCTCGAGTACGGGCTGATCGACCAGGTGCTCACCAGCCGCAAGAGCCTCCCGGCTCTCACGGCGTAGGGCGTCCAGGAGGGGCCGGGTGGCGGAGCGATCCGCCGCCCGGCCCCTCTGTGCGTCCTCCGTCGCCGTAGCAAAGCGCCACACGAGGCGCAAGGCACGGCGAATCCGGCCCGCCTGCCGAGCCCTCGCGGCTCAGCGGCTAGGCTCGGAGCAGTGTCAGGGGGCTCGTCCCGCTCGCACCGGCCGGAGCTCCGGGCTCCGTTGCACGACCGACCGACGCACGACAGACGCACGACAAGGAAGTGGGGCATCCCCGTGGCACGTATTGGCGAAAGCGCCGACCTGCTGAAGTGCTCCTTCTGCGGCAAGAGCCAGAAGCAGGTCCAGCAGCTCATCGCGGGACCGGGCGTCTACATCTGCGACGAGTGCGTCGAGCTCTGCAACGAGATCATCGAGGAGCGCCTCTCCGAGTCGAGCGAGGAGACGAGCCACGAGTTCGACCTCCCGAAGCCGAAGGAGATCTTCGGCTTCCTCGAGGAGTACGTGATCGGGCAGGAGCAGGCCAAGAAGGCCCTCGCCGTCGCCGTGTACAACCACTACAAGCGCGTGCGGGCCCGCAACACCATCACCGCCGCCGACGCGATCCACGACGAGGTCGAGATCGCCAAGAGCAACATCCTGCTCATCGGCCCCACGGGCTGCGGGAAGACCTACCTCGCCCAGACCCTCGCGAAGCGCCTCAACGTGCCCTTCGCCGTCGCGGACGCCACGGCCCTCACCGAGGCGGGCTACGTCGGCGAGGACGTCGAGAACATCCTCCTCAAGCTCATCCAGGCCGCCGACTACGACGTCAAGCGTGCCGAGACCGGCATCATCTACATCGACGAGGTCGACAAGATCGCGCGGAAGGCCGAGAACCCCTCGATCACGCGCGACGTCTCGGGCGAGGGAGTGCAGCAGGCGCTGCTCAAGATCCTCGAGGGCACCGTCGCCTCCGTGCCCCCGCAGGGCGGGCGGAAGCACCCGCACCAGGAGTTCATCCAGATCGACACGACGAACGTCCTCTTCATCGTCGCCGGCGCCTTCGCCGGACTCGAGGACATCATCTCGTCGCGGGCGGGCAAGCGCGGCATCGGCTTCGGCGCCCCGCTGCACAACAAGGAAGACGAGATCAACATCTTCAGCGAGGTCCTCCCGGAGGACCTGCACAAGTTCGGGCTGATCCCCGAGTTCATCGGGCGCCTCCCCGTCGTCACGACGGTCACGCAGCTCGACCAGGACGCGCTCATGCAGATCCTCACCGAGCCGCGCAACGCGCTCGTGAAGCAGTACCAGCGGATGTTCGAGATCGACGGCGTCGAGCTCGAGTTCGACCGGGGCGCTCTCGAGGCCATCGCGGACCTGGCGGTCCTCCGCCAGACCGGCGCCCGCGGACTGCGCGCCATCCTCGAGGAGGTGCTCGGCCCGATCATGTTCGAGGTGCCTTCCTCGGACGAGGTGGCGCGCGTCGTCGTCACCCGCGCCGCGGTGCTCGACAACGCGGCCCCGACGATCGTGCCCCACGCTCCCCGTCGCCAGGAGAAGAGCGCCTAGTCGCTCCCCGCCCCGCTCTGCCAGTTCACCGCGATTGGCCCGGCGGATCGTCGGGCGAGGCGCTCCCGCTTCCCTAACCTGGCGGAGCGCGCCGACGGCGCGTCCGGTCGCCTCGGTGCCGGTCGATCCTCCGGGAGGCTCCGCCATCGTCCAGCCGCTGCTCGCCGGGATCGTCGCCGCCCTGACCGGCTTCTCGAGCTCGTTCGCGATCGTGCTCGCCGGGGTGGTCGCGGTGGGCGCCACCGACGTGCAGGCCGCGTCGGGCCTCCTCGCCGTCTGCGTGCTGCAGGGGGTCCTCTGCATCGTGCTGAGCATCCGCTACCGCGTGCCGATGACCTTCGCCTGGAGCACGCCGGGCGCCGCCCTGCTGGCCGCGACCGCGACGCTCCCCGGCGGCTTCGACCGCGCGGTCGGGGCGTTCCTGATCGCCTCCGCTCTGCTGGTGGTCACCGGGCTGTGGCCGGCGCTCGGGAGGCTCGTCGCGCGCATCCCGCGGCCGCTCGCGAACGCCATGCTCGCGGGCATCCTGTTCCCGCTCGTCCTGGCGCCGGTGCGCGCGGCGGTCGAGATCCCCGCGCTCGCGCTGCCGGTGATCCTGCTCTGGCTGCTGCTCCTGCGGCTCCTGCCCCGCTGGGCGGTGCCGGCCGCGATCGCCCTGGCGATCGTGCTGCTGATCGTGACGGACGGCGCGGCACTCGCCGGTGCGCCGCTGCTCCCCGTGCCGCAGTTCGTCGCTCCGGTGTTCGAGATCGGAGCGATGGTCGGGATCGGCCTGCCGCTCTACGTGGTCACCATGGCCGGGCAGAACATCCCGGGCATCGCGGTGCTGACGAGCTTCGGCTTCGCGGCCCACTCGCGTCCCGGGATCGTCTCGACCGGTGCTCTCTCCGGGGTCTCGGCGATCTTCGGCGGCGTGCCGATCAACTACGCCGCGCTCAGCGCCGCGCTGACCGCGGGTCCCGAGGCCTCGCCGCGGCCGGAGGAGCGCTGGGTCGCCTCGGTCTCGGCGGGCGCCTCCTACCTCGTGCTGGGCGTGTTCGCCGGAGCGGCCGCCGCGCTGGTGTCCTCCGCGAGCCCGCTGCTGATCGAGGCGGTCGCCGGTCTGGCGCCGCTGGGGGTGTTCGTGTCGGCGGTGCAGGCCGCTGTGGAGGACGCGCGGCTGCGGCTGCCGGCGGCGGCGACGCTCCTGGTCACCGCCTCCGGCACGACCATCGCGGGGATCGGCTCGGCCTTCTGGGGCCTGGTCGTGGGACTCGTCCTCCTCGCCTGGCTCGTCCCCCGGCGCCGCTAGAGGAGGCCGCGGCGCGCGAGCAGCGGCTCGGTCCGCGCATCCCGCCCGCGGAACGCGCGGTACGCGTCGAGCGGATCGCGGGAGCCGCCGAGCTCGAGTACCCCGCGGCGGAAGCGCTCGCCCGCCGAGCGGTCGAGGCCGCCGTTCTCCTCGAACCACTCGACCGTGTCCGCGTCGAGGATCTCGCTCCAGATGTAGGAGTAGTAGCCCGCGGAGTAGCCGCCGGAGAAGACGTGCGCGAAGTACGTGCTGCGGTAGCGGGGCGGCACGGCGGGAAGGAGGAGGCCCGCGCCGTCGAGCACGTCGCGCTCGAAGGCGGCCGCGTCGCGCGGCTCGACCGGGGCCGGCAGGGAGTGCCAGGCGAGGTCGAGCAGGGCGGACGCCAGGTACTCGCTCGTCGCGAAGCCCTCGCCCCACAGCGCGGACGCCTCGAGGCGCTCGACGGTCCCCGCGGGCAGGGCCTCGCCGGTCTCGACGTGGCGGGCGTACTCGGCGAGGAGCCCGGGGCGGCGCACCCACGTCTCGTTCACCTGGCTCGGGAACTCGACGAAGTCCCGGAACACCGCGGTACCGGCGAAGCGCGGGTACCGCGTGCTCGCGAACAGGCCGTGCAGGGCGTGCCCGAACTCGTGGAAGAGCGTCTCCACCTCGTCGAGGCTGAGAAGGGCGGGCTCACCCGGGCCCGGAGCCGACAGGTTCAGGTTGTTCACGACGACGGCGGAGTCGCCGAGCAGCGAGGTGCGGCTGGACAGGGAGTTCATCCACGCCCCGCCGCGCTTCGAGTCGCGGGTGAAGGGATCGAGCAGGAACAGGCCCAGCGGGGTCCCGTCCTCCTCGTGCACCTCGAACACGCGGACGTGCTCGCTGTAGCCGGCCAGGTCGCTCCGCTCCGAGAAGCGGACGCCGTAGAGACCGGTGGCGGCGGCGAACACGCCGTGCCGGAGCACCCGCTCCAGCTCGAAGAAGGGACGCAGTGCGCTGGAGTCGACGGAGTAGCTCTCCGACCGCACGCGCTCCTCGTAGTAGGCGCGGTCCCACGCCTCGATCGTGAAGCGCGGCGCTCCGGCGGCGTCCTGCTCGGCGTCGGCGGAGGCCTGCATCCGCTCGAGCTCGATCCTCGCGTTCCGGGCGGCGGGAGCGGCGAGCTCGTGCAGCAGCGACAGGACGCGCTCCGGCGAGCCCGCGGTCTGGCCCGAGATCACGAACTCGGCGTGCGAGGCCGCGCCCAGCAGAGCTGCGCGCTCGGCCCGCAGCGCGACGATCTGCTGCAGGGTCGCGGTGGTGTCGTGCGGCCCGCCTTCCGCACCGCGGCCGACAGAGGCGCGCAGGACGCGCTCGCGGACGCCGCGGTCGCGCAGACGCGCGAGCCAGGGGTGGCCGGAGTAGAGGGGAAGGGTGATCAGCCAGCCGCCGACGCCGCGGTCGGCGGCGGCGCGCGCGGCGGCCGAGACGTCGGACTCGTCGAGCCCGTCGAGGCCGGCGACGTCGTCGAGGAGGACGGCCCGGTCGTTCGACTCGGCGAGCAGATCCTTCTCGAAGCGCGTGGTCAGGGTCGACAGCTGCTCGTTCAGCTCGCCGAGCCGTGCCTTCCCCGCGTCGTCGAGGAGCGCACCGGAGCGCTCGAACCCGGTGATCCTCCGCTCGAGGAGGTAGGCCGTCTCGGCGTCGAGGTCGAGCTCCGTCGACTGCTCGGCGAGAGCGCGGAGCCGGGCGAACAGGCGCGGGTCGAGGCTGATCGCATCGCTGTGGGCCGAGAGCAGCGGAGCGAGCTCGGCCTCCAGAGCGTCGGTGAGCGGAGTGCGGTCGGAGGCGGCGACAGTGAAGAAGACGGCGCTCACCCGGCGCAGCTCGCGGCCCGCCCGCTCGAGGGCGACGAGGGTGTTCTCGACGGTCGGCGGCTCGGAGGCGCCGGCGATCGCGTCGATCTCGGCGCGGTGCCGGCGGAGGGCCTCGAGGAACGCCGGGCGGTAGGCCTCGGGGTCGACGGCGGCGAAGTCGGGGAGCCCGTGGGGGAGTCCGCTCGGCTCGAGCAGGACGGCGACGGGATCGGGAGCGCTCATCCTGCGAGCCTAGAGCGCGAGCGGGGGAGAGGGCTCCGGCTCAGGATCGCAGGACGCGCGCGCTCACCGGGCTCGGCGACCGCGCCGCGAAGGGGCGTCAGCCCCAGTCTTCGTCGTCCTCGCCCTCCACGCGGCCCTGCGGCTGCGTGATGTAGGCAGCGTCCTCGGCGGGACGGTAGGTGATCGTCGTGCCGTCGTCGAGTTCGAGGACGGGCCTGCCCTCGAGCCAGGTGAGCGTCCAGCGCCAGTCGGCGGTCGCCGTGCCGGCCGCGGCGAGCTCGCCCTCGACGTCGCCGATGGCGGTGACGACGATCTCGGGGAGGGTCTGCGGCGGCACCTGGCCGACCGACCAGCGGGTTCCGAGCTGCATGGGAGGGGTCCTCTCGACGGTGGGGAGGGAGGCGGGACGGTTCCCGCCCCCCGGGAGCGGCGCTACGCCTCGGTCTCGAGCTCGATGCCGACCGCGAGGGCGTCGCCCTCGGCGAAGTCGAGCGTCGCGATCCTGCCGACGGCCGCGAGGTCTCCCGCGGCGAGTCGGAGAGACGCGACGAGCTCGGCGGGCGCCGTCACCAGGGCGGAGCGGGCCGGCGTCTTCTGCGAGGCCTTCGCATCGGTCTTCGCGCGTCGGATGGCCGTGAGGACGGAGCTCGCGGCGGCCAGGACGGCGGGGTCGCCGCCCAGGCCCTCGACGGCCGGCCAGGGGCGCAGGTGCACCGAGTCGTCGTGCGACCACGACCAGGTCTCCTCCGTCGCGAACGGCAGGAACGGCGCGAACAGGCGCTGGAGGACGTCGAGCGCCCGGTGCAGGGCGGCCGCGGCGGACGCGCCGTCCTCGCTGTACGCGCGCTCCTTCACCAGCTCCAGGTAGTCGTCGCAGAACGTCCAGAAGAACGCCTCCGTCGTCTCGAGGGCGCGGGCGTGGTCGTAGTTCTCGAGCGCCGTCGTCGCGTCGGCGACCACGGTGTCGAGGGTGGCCAGCATGCTGAGGTCCAGCGGGTCGGTGACCTCGGCGCCCTCGGCGAGAGGGAAGCCGTGGATGAACTTCGCCGCGTTGAGGATCTTGATCGCCAGTCGGCGGCCGATCTTGATCTGCGTCGGGTTCTGCGGGTCGAAGGCCGCGTCGGTGCCCAGGCGCGAGGAGGCGGCCCAGTAGCGGACCGCGTCCGAGCCGTGCTGCTCGAGCATCGCGGCGGGAGTGACCACGTTGCCCTTCGACTTCGACATCTTCTTGCGGTCGGGGTCGACGATGAAGCCGGACACGGTCGCCGTGCTCCACGGGGCGCGGCCGTCCTCGAGCTGCGAGCGCAGGAGGGTCGAGAAGAGCCAGGTGCGGATGATGTCCTGGCCCTGCGGGCGCAGGTCGTAGGGAGCGACCAGCTGCCAGAGCTCGTCGTCGCGCTCCCAGCCGCCCGCGAGCTGCGGGGTCAGCGAGGAGGTCGCCCAGGTGTCCATCACGTCGAGCTCGCCCTGGAAGCCGCCCGCCGCTCCGCGCTGGTCCTCCGAGTAGCCGGGGGCCGGGTCGCTGGAGGGATCCACCGGCAGCGCCGCCTCGTCCGGCACGATCGGGGAGTCGAAGACGGGGTTGCCGTCGCCGTCGAGCGGGTACCACACCGGGATCGGCACGCCGAAGAAGCGCTGGCGCGAGATCAGCCAGTCGCCGGAGAGGCCGTTCACCCAGTTCTCGTAGCGGACGCGCATGAACTCCGGCACGAAGCGCACGTCGCGGCCGAGCTCCAGCAGGCGCTCCTTGAGCACCGCGTCGCGAGCGCCGTTGCCGATGTACCACTGGCGGGTCGACACGATCTCGAGCGGCTTGTCGCCCTTCTCGAAGAACTTGACCTGGTGCGTGATGGGGCGCGGGTCGCCGACCATTTCGCCGGACTCCTTCAGTAGCGCCACGACGGCCTGCTTCGCGGAGAAGACGGTCTTGCCGGCGAGCTGCTCGTAGGCGGCGCGGCCCCCGTCGCCCGTGATCGCGGCGGGCGCCTCCGAGATCAGGCGGCCGTCGAAGCCGATGATCGCGCGGTTGGGCAGGTCGAGCTCGCGCCACCAGACCACGTCCGTGATGTCGCCGAAGGTGCAGATCATCGCGATGCCCGAGCCCTTGTCCTTCTGCGCGAGGTGGTGCGCGAGCACCGGGACCTCGACGTCGAAGAGCGGCGTGCGGACGGTGGTGCCGAACAGCGCCTGGTAGCGCTCGTCGTCGGGGTGCGCGACGAGGGCGACGCAGGCGGGCAGCAGCTCGGGACGGGTCGTCTCGATGAAGACGTCCTCGCCGCCCTCGCGGTGGAAGCCGAGGCGGTGGTAGGCGCCGGGCTGGTCCTTGTCCTCGAGCTCCGCCTGGGCGACGGCGGTCCGGAAGGTGATGTCCCAGAGCGTCGGGGCCTGCGCCTGGTAGGCCTCGCCTCGGGCGAGGTTGCGGAGGAAGGCGCGCTGCGAGGCGGCCTGCGACTCGTCGCCGATGGTCCGGTAGCTCTGCGACCAGTCGACGGACAGGCCGAGGGCCCGCCAGACGTCCTCGAACTGCTTCTCGTCCTCGACGGTGAGGCGCTCGCACAGCTCGACGAAGTTGCGGCGCGAGATCGGCTTCTGGTCGGCGGCCTTGCTGCTCTTGTTGTCGCCGCCCTCGAACGGAGGCGTGAAGCCGGGCTCGTAGGGGAGCGTCGGGTCGCAGCGCACACCGTAGTAGTTCTGCACGCGGCGCTCGGTGGGCAGGCCGTTGTCGTCCCAGCCCATCGGGTAGAAGACGCTCTTGCCGCGCATCCGCTGGAACCGCGCGACGACGTCGGTGTGCGTGTAGGAGAAGACGTGCCCGATGTGCAGCGACCCGGACGCGGTGGGCGGCGGGGTGTCGATCGAGTAGACGTCGGCGCGGGTGAGGCCGGTGCGGTCGAACCGGTAGGTCCCGTCGGTCTGCCAGCGGAGGCCCCACGTGCCCTCCAGGCCCTCGAGGGCGGGCTTCGCGGGGAGGCGGTCGGCGAGGGTCATGATGCTCCGGTTCGCTATGGGCGGCACCGTGTCGGTGGTGATGGTGCCTGGATGGGGGCTCCGGGGCGAGTCGCCCGCCGGCCGCGACGATTCTACCGGAGCGGCGGGAGCCGGGTCAGTCGACGACGGGGGCGAAGCCGGCGCGGACGGGCGCGAGCGCCTCGTCGAGATAGGGCACGAGCTCGCCGCGGGTGGGGCCCCCCGCGGCCCAGGCCTGCACGGCCGCCACCGCGGCTCCGACGCTCGCGTAGGCGATGGCACGCGAGAGGTGCGAGGGCAGCGGGCGCGCGCTCCGCTCCTCCACGAAGCGGGCGATCACGGCCGCCTGCCGGGCGAGGCGGCCGAGGGCCGACGCCTGCAGCTCGTGGACGCTGCCGATCATGTCGGACTGGGTGAGCACCCACGGCACCGTCGCGGGTCCGAAGCCGGAGCCGATCGCGAGCAGCGCGTCGCCGAGCGCGTCCATCACCGGCGCCTCTGCCGCCGTCTCGGCCAGCGCCTCCGGGAGCTCTGCCAGCCGGTCGTCGACCAGCACCCAGAAGACGTCGCTCTTGGACTCGAAGTAGTTGAAGAAGGTGTTGCGCGAGACCCCCGCCCGCTGGGCGATCTGCTCGATCGTCGTGCCCGCGTAGCTCTGCTCGACGAAGAGGTCCAGTGCGGCGTCCTCGAGCATGGAGCGCGACGACGCGCGGGGCCGTCCGCGCTGCACTCCTCGCACCATGAACCGCTCCTGCTCCGCTTCCCCCGACGCGCTAGGATAGCGCCGGACGACTTCGACCCGGCCATCACCGGTGAGTCTCCGGAAGAACGGCGCCGGCTCCGGCCTGCGCCCAGTAGACCCGGACGGGTGCGGCCCGTGACAGCCGATCGAGTGGGAACGCGTCAGCGGGCACTCCTCCGGGAGCGACCGGCCGACCGGTCCAAGCGAGGTGGTACCGCGACCCGGCCCGGGGTCTGAGATCCGGGCGGGCCGTCCTCGTGCAGACCAGCAGCACTGCCAGGAGACCGCACGTGACCTACCCCCTGACCCCGCCCACCCCGCACGGAGCCGAGCCCGCCGAGGGCTCCGCGTTCGGCCGGGGCGTGTCCCCGTCGCCGCGCTTCCCCGAGATCGAGGAGCGCGTGCTCGCGTACTGGAAGGCGGACGACACCTTCCAGGAGTCGATCCGGCAGCGCGAGGGAGCGCCGGAGTGGGTCTTCTACGACGGCCCGCCGTTCGCCAACGGCCTGCCGCACTACGGGCACCTCCTCACCGGCTACGCCAAGGACGTCTTCCCCCGCTTCGAGACCATGCGCGGACGGCAGGTGCACCGCCGCTTCGGCTGGGACACCCACGGCCTGCCCGCCGAGCTCGAGGCGGAGCGGCAGCTCGGCATCACCGACAAGTCCCAGATCGAGGAGATGGGCGTCGCGGCCTTCAACGCCGCCGCGAAGGAGTCGGTGCTGCGCTACACCGGGGAGTGGCAGGACTACGTCACCCGCCAGGCGCGCTGGGTCGACTTCGACGACGACTACAAGACGCTCGACCCCACCTTCATGGAGTCGGTGATCTGGGCGTTCAAGCAGCTCTACGACAAGGGCCTCGCCTACGAGGGCCACCGCGTGCTGCCGTACTGCTGGCGCGACCAGACGCCGCTCTCGAACCACGAGCTGCGGATGGACGACGACGTCTACAAGATGCGCCAGGACCAGACGGTCACCGTCACCTTCCCGCTGGTCGGCGAGACGGCGGAGGCGCTCCAGCTGACGGCGGTCCGCGCTCTCGCGTGGACGACGACGCCGTGGACGCTGCCGACGAACCTCGCGCTCGCCGTCGGGCCCGACATCGAGTACGCGGTCGTCCCCGCCGGCCCGAACGGCGCGGCCGACGGCAGGGGCGAGCCCGAGGAGCGCGAGCTCTCGGCCGAGTACCTGCTCGCCATCGACCAGGTCGGCGCCTACGCGAAGGACCTCGGCTATCCGGACGCGGAGTCGGCCCTGGCCGCCGTCTCGCGCACGCACCGCGGCTCCGAGCTCGAGGGGATCAGCTACGACCGCCTCTGGGACCACTACGCGGACACCGAGGCCTGGGGCACGCAGAACGCGTGGCGCATCCTCGTCGCCGACTACGTGACGACCAGCGAGGGCACCGGCATCGTGCACCAGGCGCCCGCCTACGGCGAGGACGACCAGAAGGTCTGCGAGGCGGCGGGCATCCCCGTCATCATCTCGGTCGACGACGGCGGCCGCTTCCTGCCGCAGATCAGCGAGGTCGCCGGCCTCCAGGTCTTCGACGCGAACAAGCCCCTCACGCAGCTCCTGCGCGCGGGCCACCGGCTGCTCCGCCAGGCGAGCTACGAGCACTCGTACCCGCACTGCTGGCGCTGCCGCAACCCGCTGATCTACAAGGCGGTCTCGAGCTGGTTCGTCCGCGTCACCGCGATCCGCGACCGCATGGAGGAGCTCAACCAGGAGATCACCTGGGTCCCCGAGAACGTCAAGGACGGCCAGTTCGGCAAGTGGCTCTCGGGCGCGCGCGACTGGTCCATCAGCCGCAACCGCTACTTCGGCTCGCCGATCCCGGTGTGGAAGAGCGACGACCCGGAGTACCCGCGGATCGACGTCTACGGCTCGCTGGACGAGCTGGAGCGCGACTTCGGCGTGCGCCCGGACGACCTGCACCGGCCGTTCATCGACGAGCTGACCCGCCCGAACCCCGACGACCCGACCGGGCGCTCGACGATGCGCCGGATCAGCGACGTCCTCGACGTCTGGTTCGACTCCGGATCGATGCCCTTCGCCCAGGTGCACTACCCGTTCGAGAACGCGGACTGGTTCGACACCCACAACCCGGCGGACTTCATCGTCGAGTACATCGGGCAGACGCGCGGCTGGTTCTACACGCTGCACGTGCTCTCCACCGCGCTCTTCGACCGCCCGGCGTTCCGCAACGTGGTCAGCCACGGCATCGTGCTGGGCAACGACGGGCAGAAGATGTCCAAGTCGCTGCGCAACTACCCGGACGTGGCCGAGGTCTTCGACCGCGACGGCTCCGACGCCATGCGCTGGTTCCTGATGTCGAGCCCGGTCCTCCGGGGCGGCAACCTCGTCGTGACGGAGGATGGCATCCGCGAGGGCGTCCGCCAGGTGCTGCTGCCGCTGTGGAGCACCTGGTACTTCTTCTCCCTCTACGCCAACGCCTCGGCGGGCGGCGGCTACGAGGCGACCAGGCGCACCGGCTCCGAGGACGTCCTCGACCGCTACCTGCTGGCCAAGACCCGCGATCTGGTCGAGACCGTGACCGGCCGGCTCGAGGCGCTGGACTCCACGCTCGCGGCCGCCGCGCTCCGCGACTTCAGCGACGTGCTCACGAACTGGTACGTGCGCCGCTCCCGCGACCGCTTCTGGCAGGGCGTCGACGAGGACGGCCGCGGATCGGAGGCGTTCGACACGCTCTACACGGTCCTCGAGACCGTGTGCCGCGTCGCCGCCCCGCTCCTGCCTCTCGTCACGGAGCAGATCTGGCAGGGCCTGACCGGCGGCCGCAGCGTCCACCTCACCGACTGGCCGGAGGCGGACGAGTTCCCCGCCGACCCGGCGCTCGTGCACGCGATGGACGCGGTCCGCGGCATCTCGTCCACCGCGCTCTCCCTCCGCAAGCAGGCCGGGCTCCGCGTCCGCCTGCCGCTCGCGCGCCTGACCGTGGTGGTCGCCGACGCCGCCGAGCTCGCGCCGTTCGAGGCGATCCTCCGCGACGAGCTGAACGTGAAGGAGGTGTCGCTGGTGCCGCTGGTCGACTCCAGCGCCGCCGACTACGGCGTCACCTCCCGTCTCGCGGTCAACGCGCGCGCCGCCGGGCCCCGGCTCGGCAAGGGCGTGCAGACCGTGATCAGGGCCGCCAAGGCCGGCGACTGGAGCGAGACGGACGGCGTCGTCACCGCCGGCGGCGTCGAGCTGGTCGAGGGCGAGTACGAGCTCACGCTCGAGGTCGGCGGCTCGGCCGGCGACGACCGCGCCATCGCCCTGCTCCCGCGCGGGGGCTTCGTGCTCCTCGACACGGCGACCACCCCCGAGCTCGAAGCGGAGGGGCTCGCCCGCGACCTCATCCGCGCGGTGCAGGACGCCCGCAAGGCGGCCGGGTTCGAGGTCAGCGACCGGATCGTCCTGGAGGTCGTGCTCGACGAGCCGAGCCTGCAGGCGCTCGAGCCGCACGCGCTCTGGATCGCGGAGGAGACCCTCGCGACCGGATGCGCGTTCACTCCGCTCACCACGGCTCTCGAGGGCGGCGAGGGCGCGATCGCCGTCGGCCCCGCGGGCACCGCCATCATCCGCGTCGAGAAGGTCGAGGCCGCCGATGTCTGATCCGTTCGAGCCGGACGACGCCGACCGCGCGGCCGCCGACGCCGTCTACGCCGCGCTGCTGGAGCGCCTGGGCGAGGCGAGCGTCCGCCCGCGCCTCGCTCCGACCCGGCGCGCCGTCGAGATCCTCGGCGACCCGCAGCGCGGCTACCCGGTGATCCAGATCGCCGGAACCAACGGCAAGACCTCGACCAGCCGGATGATCGAGAGCCTGCTGCGCGCCCACGGGCTGCGGGTGGGCCTGTTCACCAGTCCGCACCTCGAGCGCTTCAACGAGCGCATCGTCATCGACGGAGACCCGATCTCGGACCGGAGCCTCGCCGACAACTGGCAGGACGTCGAGCCGTACCTGCGGATGACCGACGCCGAGCTGGCCGAGCAGGGCGAGGCGCCGCTGTCCTTCTTCGAGGCGATCACCGTCCTGGCCTACGCGGCCTTCGCCGACGCGCCGGTCGATGTGGCCGTCGTCGAGGTGGGGATGGGCGGCGAGTGGGACTCGACGAACGTCGCCGACGCGCAGGTCGCCGTCTTCACGCCGATCGCCCTCGACCACACCGACCGCCTCGGCTCGACGATCGAGGAGATCGCGCGCACCAAGTCGGGCATCGTCAAGCCGCTCGCCTCGGTGGTCTCCGCGAGGCAGGTCCCGGAGGCGGAGGCGGTGCTGCGGCACGCGGCCGAGGCCACCGAGTCGACGATCGTCGTCGAGGGGGCGGAGTTCGACGTCGAGTCGACGACCGTCGCCGTCGGCGGCCAGGTCGTCACCGTCCGGGGACTCGTCACCACGTACGAGCAGCTGCTGCTGCCGTTCTTCGGCGACCACCAGGCCGAGAACGCCGCCGTGGCCGTCGCCGCTGTCGAGACGTTCCTGGGAGGCGGGACGCAGGAGCTCACCGGCGACGTCCTCGACGAGGGCTTCGCCGCCGCGACCTCCCCGGGCCGCCTGCAGCTCGTCGGACTCGCTCCGCGCACCGTCGTCGACGCGGCGCACAACCCGCACGGTGCCGCGTCCCTCGCCGCCGCTCTCGGCCGCTACTTCGACTTCGACCGCGTGACGGCCGTCCTCGGCGTGCTGGCCGAGAAGGACGCCGAGGGGATCCTCCGGGAGCTCCGCCCCGTGGTGGACGAGCTGATCGTGACCACGGCGCCGAGCGATCGGGCGATGCCCGCCGAGGAGCTCGCCGCGCTCGCCCGCACCGTGTTCCCGGAGGAGGCGGTCCGCGTCGCCGACGACCCGCTGGGTGCTCTCACGGCCGGTCGCGTCCTCGCGGCGCGCACCGACAAGGGCGCCCTGCTGGTCACGGGCTCGATCACCCTCGTCGGCCGCACGATCACCGCGGCCCGCGACGAGAACTGGCTGGGCGCGTGAGGGCCGGACGCCCGCGGCGCTCGCGGACCGTCCGGGAGAGCCTCGGCTCGATCGTGCTCGGCTTCGAGGCGGTCATCGTCTTCCTCGCCACCCTGGTGGCCTTCGGGCTGAAGGCGGCCGACCCCGTGGTCGTGCTGGTCGGGGGAGCGGTGGTCTGCCTCGCGCTCGTCGCCACTCTGGGCCTGCTGAACCGGCCGGTCGGCTTCCGCATCGGGTGGGTGCTCCAGTTCGTTATCGTGGCCTCGGGCCTGCTGGTCCCGATCATGTACGTGATAGGCGCCGCCTTCGTGGCGCTGTGGACATACTGCATGGTGACCGGCACCCGCCTCGACGCTCAGACGCGCCGGGCGGCGGAGCCCACCGACCCCACCGAAGGAGACCGCTGAACCATGGCCACCCAGGAGACCCTCGTCCTCGTCAAGCCCGACGGCGTCGCCCGCAACCTCACCGGCGAGATCCTCCGCCGCATCGAGGCGAAGGGCTACTCCCTCGTCGACGTGAAGCTCGTCGAGGCCGACCGCGAGCTGCTCGCCGCCCACTACGCCGAGCACGAGGGCAAGCCCTTCTACGAGCCGCTCGTCGAATTCATGGAGAGCGGCCCGATCGTCGCCCTGCGCATCGCGGGCGACCGCGTGATCGAGGGCTTCCGCGCCCTCGCCGGCACCACCGACCCGACCACGGCCGCTCCCGGCACCATCCGCGGCGACCTCGGCCGCGACTGGGGCCTCAAGGTCCAGCAGAATCTCGTGCACGGGTCCGACTCCGAGGAGTCGGCCGCGCGCGAGCTCGGCCTCTGGTTCGCCTGAGCCGCTCGGCCGCCTGCCTCTGACGACGTCCGTCAGAGGTAGGCGAGCACGTTCAGCCTCACCTGCGCGATCACCGCGATCAGCAGGTAGCAGAGCAGCGTGATGAACGGGACCCAGCCGTAGGCGGCACCGGCGAAGCGGCGCACCCCGGCGGGGACGGAAAACACGCCCTCACGGAGGTTGCGGAGCGTCACCAGCCAGAAGCCCGGGATGACGACGGCCCAGGTGAGCATGCACCAGGGGCAGAGCGTTCCGAGCGCGAAGACGCTCGTCGCGATGAGCCAGCCCACGAACACCAGGGCCAGCAGGAAGCCGACGTTGAAGGCCGCCCAGAACCACCGGTCGAACCGGGCGCCTGCGAGCAGGCCCAGCCCCACCACGATCGGCGCGATCCAGGCCGCCAGGCCGATGAGGGGGTTCGGGAAGCCGAAGACCGCGCCCTGCGCCGAGTTCAGGTTCGCACTGCACTGCACGAGCAGGCTGAAGTCGCAGCCGAGGCCCGCATCCGGGTTCTCGAGAGCGGCGAACTTGTCGTTCGTGAGGGCGAAGGCGGCGGTCCAGCCGATCACGCCGAGGACGATCAGCAGGACGGCGAAGAGGACGGGGCGCTGCTGGGTGGGGGCGTCGCGCACCCCGGGATCGCTGGACACCGGGGGATTATGGCACGCGCCGGATCGGCGCCTCTGGGAATGCGTGCGATAATCGGAGCCGTCGGTCCGGGGGACCCCGCATCGACGCGAAGAAGGTTTACCGGGCGAGCACCGGGCCACAGGAGATCGACAGCGTTCCGCGAATGGACGCGCCGGATCTCCGCTCCGCCGGGAGTCGACCGCAGGTCGCACCGCGGGGGAGCGCGTGTCGGATAGTCAGTTCCGAGTGTGCAGCTGCAACCGGAGTCCCGCGCCACGAGCGCGACGGGACCGGGGGAGCGGAAGGATTCGCGGCGGGCCGAGGCCCCTCGCACGAGAGAAGCATCCGGGAAGACGACGCGGCGGACGACCCGGCCGAGGAGTGCACCAGGAATGGTGGAAGACAACAGTACGAGCGGATCCGATCCGGACCGCGACGAGCCCCGCAGCGGGGCCAGGAAGATCAGCCGCCTCTTCGGTGGCCGCCGGGCGAGCCGGCGGACCGAGTCGAGCGCGCCAGCGACAGGGGAGACGATCATCGACAGCAACGAGACCGACCAGACCGGAGCCGAGGGCACCGAGCTGCCCGAGACCGGGAGCGCCGCGGAGGCGGCCGAGCCGTCGACGTCGACGGGCGCGGTGTTCTTCAACGCCCTGCCGCAGACCCCGGGCGCCGACCAGGAGGAGCCGCGACGGCCCGCACTGCCGAGCCCGTCGCTGCTGTTCCAGGCGCCGGTCCTGCCCGACTACGTCGAGCTGGCTCCGCTGCCTCCCCGCGGTGCGCCGCTGGGCGTCCAGGAGGAGCGCGAGAGCCCGGCCGAGGAGCAGGGCTCCGTCCGCCGCCGCTCGCGCCGCCGCAGCGGCGAGAGCGAGAGGTCCGGCTCCGACGACCCCGAGAACACCGTCGTCCGGGTCCGCCAGCCGCGCGAGCAGCGCGAGGCCCGCGAGCCCGAGCTCATCACCGAGCCGCAGCGCATCAAGGGCTCGACCCGCCTCGAGGCCAAGAAGCAGCGCCGCCGCGACGGCCGCGACGCCGGCCGACGCCGCACGGTCGTCACCGAGTCCGAGTTCCTCGCCCGCCGGGAGGCCGTCGACCGCGTCATGGTCGTCCGCTCGAAGGAGGACAGCATCCGCATCGGCGTGCTCGAGGACGGCGTCCTCGCCGAGCACTACGTCGCCCGCTCGCAGGAGGCGTCGCTCATCGGCAACGTCTACCTCGGCCGCGTGCAGAACGTCCTCCCGAGCATGGAGGCCGCCTTCGTCGACATCGGACGCGGGCGCAACGCCGTGCTCTACTCCGGCGAGGTCGACTGGGACGCCGCGAACAACGCCGGCGGCCCCCGCCGGATCGAGCTCGCGCTCAAGCCCGGCGACCGGGTCCTCGTCCAGGTCACGAAGGACCCCGTCGGCCACAAGGGCGCCCGTCTCACGAGCCAGATCTCGCTCCCCGGCCGCTACCTCGTCTACGTGCCCAACGGTTCGATGAACGGCATCTCGCGGAAGCTCCCGGACACCGAGCGCGCCCGCCTGAAGAAGATCCTCAAGGAGGTGCTGCCCGAGAACGTGGGCGTCATCGTCCGGACCGCGGCCGAGGGCGCCACGGAGGAGCAGCTGACCGTCGACGTCGAGCGCCTGACCGCGCAGTGGACGGCTCTCAGCGCGAAGGCCGCGACCGGGCAGGCTCCCGCTCTCCTGCACAGCGAGCCGGACCTGCTGATCAAGATCGTCCGCGACGTCTTCAACGAGGACTTCGAGAAGATGGTCATCGCCGGCGACGACGCCCGCGAGACCATCGAGCTCTACCTCAGCCAGGTCGCCCCCGATCTGCTCGAGCGCGTCGAGGTCTACACGGGTGAGAAGGACGCGTTCGACGAGTTCCGCATCACGGAGCAGATCGAGAAGGCGCTGGAGCGCAAGGTGTGGCTGCCCAGCGGCGGCTCGCTCGTGATCGACCGCACCGAGGCGATGACCGTGGTCGACGTCAACACCGGCAAGTTCGTCGGCTCGGGGGGGAACCTCGAGGAGACGGTCACGAAGAACAACCTGGAGGCGGCCGAGGAGATCGTCCGCCAGCTGCGCCTGCGCGACATCGGCGGCATCATCGTCGTCGACTTCATCGACATGGTGCTCGAGTCCAACCGCGACCTCGTGCTCCGCCGCCTGGTCGAGTGCCTGAGCCGCGACCGGACGAAGCACCAGGTCGCCGAGGTCACCTCGCTCGGCCTCGTGCAGATGACCCGCAAGAAGCTGGGCCTGGGCCTGCTCGAGACCTTCAGCGAGAACTGCGAGATCTGCGCCGGACGCGGCGTCATCGTCCACCACGACCCCGTGCTCAAGCACCGGTCGACCGCCGCTCCGCAGCAGGAGCAGCGCCGCCGGGGCAAGGGCGGCGAGCAGCAGCCCGCCGCCTCCGGGCGCTCGAACGGCGGGCAGAACGGGCAGGGCGCGCCGGCGACCAAGCCGGTCAGCACCCACGCCATCACGGACGACGCGAAGAACGCGCTCGCGCAGATCGCCGCCAGCACCATCCACCCCCAGGCCGTGCGCCAGGCGGCGGAGGAGGCGGCCGCGCTGGTCGAGGACGCCGCCGAGACCGTCGAGGCCATGGCGCCGGAGGAGTCCGCCACGGCACCCGAGGAGCAGCCGTCCGAGCCGAGCCGTCGCGGCGAGCGTCCCGCCCGGGGCGAGCGCCGTCGTCGCAGCCGCGACCGCGAGCCGCGCCAGGAGGCCGCCGAGACGGCGACCGTCGAGTCGGCTCCCGTCGAGACCCCGGTCGAGAAGGAGATCGAGCCGGCCGCTGCCGCGCCGATCCTCGACATCCCGATCGCGCCGGTCACGCCTCCGCGCCGCGTCCGCAGCGAGGTCGCCGAGCACCTGCTCGACTCCGTGCTCGACGCTCTGCCGGCTCCGAAGCAGCCCGGCCAGGGCCGTGCGAAGAGCCGGCGCGTCACGACGGCCGCGCTCACCGGAGTCGCGGTCATCCCCGAGCAGACCCCGCGCCGCGCCGACCAGTAGCGCGACCCGGTGTCAGGAGGGCCCGGTGCCCGGCGAGAGCCGGCGCCGGGCCCTCTCGGCATCCCGGTCGCGCCCGCGGACGCGGAGCCCGCTCCGCCTCAGCCGCTCGACCAGCTCCCGCGCGCCGACGGGGACCGCGCCCGCGGCGACGAGCTCGTCGATCCGCTCCTCGGGCACGTCGTAGTGGTCCAGGTCGAAGCCGCGCTCGGGCACGCCGAGACGGCGCGCGAAGTCGTGGAGCTCCTCGAGCGAGACGTCGCTCACGAGGTGCGCCCACAGCCGGCCGTGCGCCGGCCAGCGCGCGCCGTCGACGAGGATGACCATTCCCCGATCGTAGGCGGCGCGCCGTCCGTCCACGCGCCTCCTCCTCGACTATCGTGACGGGGTCGCCGGTCGGGTGGACACGGCTTCGCAGTCGTGTGCGTTTGACCGTGGAGCGCGGATCCCGTACTCTTGACCGTTGGTGTGGCGCGATCCATGTGCTCACGCAGATTTCCGTTGTCGCTCCGCCCCTCACGGGGCGCGGGCCGCGGTGCCGGTTCCCTCGTGTCGTGAGGAGACGGGTACGAACCGGAAGACCGGGGCTCAGCCCCGTCCCTACAAGCCCCGGACGAGGCCTCCGCTCCGTCCAGACGAGAAACAGGTACGAGAAGTGGTTTACGCAGTTGTGCGCGCCGGCGGTCGGCAGGAGAAGGTCGAGGTCGGCACCATCGTGACGATGGACCGCGTCAAGGCCGACGAGAACGGCACCGTGCAGCTTCCTGCCGTGCTGCTCGTCGACGGTGAGTCGATCACCTCGGACGCGGCGACCCTCGCGGGCGTCACCGTCACCGCCGAGGTGCTCGAGGACCTCCGTGGTCCGAAGATCATCATCCAGAAGTTCAAGAACAAGACCGGTTACAAGAAGCGCCAGGGGCACCGTCAGGACCTCACGCGCGTCAAGGTCACTGGCATCAAGTAGTCCTGCAAAGGAATTGAGCTGACCTGCGGAGCGAGCCATCGCCCTGCAGGGCAACAGCACGGGGCTGCGGCCCCCCGGTCTCGAGGAGATGAGAAATGGCACACAAGAAGGGCGCGAGCTCCACTCGCAACGGTCGCGACTCGAACGCGCAGCGTCTCGGCGTCAAGCGCTTCGGCGGCCAGGTCGTGAACGCGGGCGAGATCATCGTCCGCCAGCGCGGCACGCACTTCCACCCCGGCGCGAACGTCGGACGCGGTGGCGACGACACCCTGTTCGCCCTCTCGGCGGGCGCTGTCGAGTTCGGCAGCAAGGGCGGCCGCAAGGTCGTCAACATCGTGGCGGCCGCCCAGTAGGGTCGACCTCCTCGGCCGCACAGGCACAGGACGCAAGGGGCGGGCTTCGGCTCGCCCCTTGCGCGTTTACCGGGGCACAGCCCCCCGGCGCCGGCATCCCGGCGCCGCACGCACTCACGGACGGATTCACACCATGGTCACCTTCGTCGACAACGTCACGCTGCATCTGCGTGCCGGCCACGGCGGCAACGGCTGCGTCTCCGTCCGTCGCGAGAAGTTCAAGCCGCTCGCCGGCCCCGACGGCGGCAACGGCGGGCACGGGGGCGACATCGTCCTCGTCGCCGACCCGCAGACGACGACGCTGCTCGCCTACCACCGCCACCCGCACCGCAGCTCCGAGAACGGCGGTCCCGGCATGGGCGACCACCGCGCGGGCGGGAACGGCGAGCTCATGGAGCTCCCCGTCCCGGTCGGCACGGTCGTCAAGTCGCCGGACGGCGACCAGCTGATCGACATGGACGAGCCCGGCCTCCGGTTCGTCATCGCTCCGGGCGGGCAGGGCGGGCTCGGGAACGCCTCTCTCGCCACCACGAAGCGCAAGGCGCCCGGCTTCGCGCTGCTCGGCACGCCGGGCTGGGAGGGCGACGTCGTCCTCGAGCTGAAGACCGTCGCGGACGTCGCGCTCGTCGGATTCCCCTCGGCGGGCAAGTCGAGCCTCGTCGCGGCGATCTCGGCGGCCAAGCCGAAGATCGCGGACTACCCGTTCACGACCCTCGCGCCCAACCTCGGCGTCGTGCAGGCGGGGGAGTCGCGGTTCACCGTCGCCGACGTGCCCGGTCTCATCGAGGGCGCGAGCGAGGGCAAGGGCCTGGGCCTGGAGTTCCTCCGCCATGTCGAGCGCTGCACCGCGCTCGTCCACGTGCTCGACTGCGCCACGCTCGAGCCCGGCCGCGACCCGCTGACCGACCTCGACATCATCCTCGGCGAGCTGGCGGCGTACCCCGTCGGCGACGGACAGGTGCCGCTGATCGAGCGCCCGCAGCTGATCGCGCTCAACAAGGTCGACGTGCCCGAGGCCCAGGAACTGGCCGACTTCGTCCGGGCCGACCTCGAGGGCCGCGGCTACCGCGTGTTCGAGATCTCGACGGTCAGCCACTCGGGACTCCGCCAGCTGACGTTCGCCCTCGCCGAGATCGTCGAGAAGCACCGCCTCGAGCTCGCCGCCGTGCCGCGGGTGGAGCGCATCACCATCCGCCCCCGCGCCGTGGACGAGAAAGACTTCGAGATCCGGGTCGAGGGCGGCTCGTACGGCAACGTGTACCGGGTCCTGGGCACCAAGCCCGTGCGCTGGGTCGCGCAGACCGACTTCACGAACGACGAGGCCGTCGGCTTCCTCGCCGACCGCCTGGCCAAGCTCGGAGTCGAGAACGGCCTGTTCTCGGCTGGAGCGGTCGCCGGCTCCACCGTCGTCATCGGCCCCGGCGACGGCGTCGTCTTCGACTGGGAGCCGACCCTCACCTCGACGGCCGAGCTCATCACCGCGCCCCGCGGAACGGACCTCCGCCTCGAGGACAACCGGCGCAAGACCCGCAACGAGCGTCGCGAGGACTACTTCGAGCGGATGGACGCCAAGGCCGAGGCCCGCGCGGAACTCGAGCGCGAGCGCCAGGGCGGCGTCTGGCGCGTCGCCGACGAGGGCGACGGCACGGAGGCCGGCGAGGAGAGCTGACTCCCGCCGCCGGGGTCGTCTGCCTCTACACTGGCCGGATGCCGCAGACGACCCCCGACAGCAGTGCGCTGACCGAGCGGTTCGCCGCTTCCCGCGTCGCGTCGCGCTCCCTCCGCAGTGCGACCACCGACCTCAAGAACCGGGCTCTGCTCGCCATCGCCGACGCGGTGCGCTCGAGCGCCGAGCGCGTCGTCCCGGCGAACGAGCTCGACCTCCAGCGGGGTCGCGAGAGCGGCATGAGCCCGGGCCTGCAGGACCGCCTCCGCCTCGATGCGGTGCGCCTGGGGTCCCTCGCCGACGCCGTCGTCGCGGTCGTCGGGCTCACCGATCCGGTCGGGCAGACGGTGCGGGGATCGAACCTGCCCAACGGCGCCTCCCTCACCCAGGTGCGGGTCCCGTTCGGCGTGGTCGGAGCGATCTACGAGGCGCGCCCGAACGTCACCATCGACATCGCGGCGCTCGCCCTCAAGAGCGGGAACGCCGTGATCCTGCGCGGAGGCACGGCCGCGGAGAACACGAACCGCGTCCTGGTGGAGCTGCTGCAGGAGGCCGTCGCCTCCGTGGGCCTGCCCGCCGAGCTGGTGCAGACGGTCGACGACCACGGCCGCGAGGGCGCGAAGGCCCTCATGCGAGCGCGCGGCTACGTCGACGTCCTGGTGCCGCGGGGGAGCGCGGGCCTCATCGAGTCGGTCGTGACGGAGTCGACGGTCCCCGTGATCGAGACGGGCGCCGGAGTCGTCCACGTCTTCCTCGACGCCAGTGCCGACGAGCGTTGGGCCGTGGACATCGTCCACAACGCCAAGGTGCAGCGTCCGAGCACCTGCAACGCCCTCGAGACCCTCCTCGTCCACCGCGACGCCGCCGAGCGCCTCCTCCCGCCCGTCCTCGGCCGGCTCGCGGAAGCGGGAGTGACCGTGCACGGCGACGAGCGCGTCGCGGCGCTCTGGCCCGACGCGGTGCCCGCCACCGATGAGGACTGGTCCGCGGAGTACTACTCGCTCGACGTCGCCGTCGCGATCGTCGACGACCTCGACGCCGCGATGGCCCACATCGACCGGTACTCCACCCACCACACCGAGTCGATCGTGACGAACGACCTCCGAAGCGCCGAGCGCTTCCTCGCCGAGGTCGACTCCGCGGTCGTGATGGTCAACGCCTCCACCCGCTTCACCGACGGCGGGGAGTTCGGGTTCGGCGCCGAGGTCGGCATCTCGACGCAGAAGCTGCACGCTCGGGGCCCCATGGGTCTTCCCGAGCTGACCAGCACGAAGTGGCTGCTGCGCGGCGCGGGACAGGTCCGCGCCTAGCGCCCGGACCGGCGATCCGGCGTCGAGCGGCGTCCGGGTAGACTCGTCGGAGCCCCGCCGGGGCGACCACGACCTCCAAGGAGCACTGCATGTCCCTCGCGATGACCGTCCTCGCCGAAGCAGCGGCCCACACGGAGCTGCCGTTCCCCCCGATCGTCTTCGGCCTGATCGCCGCCGTCGCCTTCACGGCCCTCGGCTTCGTCACCTGGAGCTACCGCGACGTGGCGAACCGCCACTCGCACAAGACCGGCGCCGGCTCCCACGACCAGCACGGTCACGGACACTAGGCGGGGAGCCCAGCGATCGTGACGTCCGCCGCGAGCGGAGGCCCGCGGCGTCCGCGCATCGGCGTGATGGGCGGCACCTTCGACCCGATCCACCACGGTCACCTGGTCGCCGCCTCCGAGGTGGCCCAGTCGTTCGACCTGGACGAGGTCGTCTTCGTGCCCACCGGCCAGCCGTGGCACAAGAAGACGGTGACCTCCGCCGAGCACCGGTACCTGATGACGGTGATCGCGACGGCGTCGAACCCGCGCTTCACCGTCAGCCGCGTCGACGTGGACCGGATCGGCACGACCTACACGATCGACACCCTGCGCGACATCCACGCCGCGCACCCCGACGCCGAGCTGTTCTTCATCACCGGCGCGGACGCGGTCGCTCAGATCCTGAGCTGGAAGGACTACGACGAGCTGTGGGAGCTGGCCCACTTCGTCGCCGTCAGCCGGCCGGGGCACGTCCTCAACGTTTCGGGATTGCCGGCCCAGGACGTATCCTTGTTGGAGATTCCGGCACTGGCGATCTCCTCGACCGACTGTCGGAGCCGCGTCAACCGGGGTCATCCGGTCTGGTACCTGGTTCCCGACGGTGTCGTCCAGTACATCTCGAAGCACCACCTGTATCGGAGCACGTCATGACAGTTCAGCCCGAGGAGAAGCCGCTCACCCGGCGCGAGATCCGCGAGCGCGAGAGGCGCGAGGCCGGTGCGGCCACGACCGCCGCCGTTCCGACGACGTCCCGCCGAGCTGCCACCGCGACCGCCACCACCGCCGGCGACATGCCGGTGCTGACCCCCACCCAGGCCCTGCGGATCACCCCCGTCGAGCCGAGCCCCGCGAGCGAGCCCGACCTGCGCACCTCCTCGATGGAGATCGTCGCCACCGAGAACGCCACGGGCCGCCAGCTGACCCGTCGGGAGCTGCGCGCACTGCTGGCGCAGCAGCAGGCGGAGAAGGTCGCCGCCGCACCGGAGGCGGAGCCGCCCGCCGACGAGGAGCGGTCCGACGACGAGCGCTCCGACGACGTCGAGGGCGCCCTGGAGCGCGCCTCGGCGCTCCCGCCGACCGGGGCGGTCCCCGTGATCGAGGCGGCCGACGAGTCCCGCGACGCGGAGCCGGTGCCCGAGGGTGCAGCGGAGCAGGAGCCGGAGGGCGACGAGGACGTCGTCACCGAGGACGCCCCCGAGGCGTCCGAGGAGGAGACGGACGAGTCCGCGGGCGATGCGACCGCGGACGCCGACGAGGCCGAGGTGCACGAGGCCGAGATCGAGAGCTCCTCCTCCGACGACGAGACGCCGTCCTCGGACGCCTCCGACGAGCGGGACGCGGACGACGAGCGGCCGACGGCCGGCGAGCAGCCCGAGCAGCCGCACCTGAACACCGCGCTCTTCGCGTCGGTGGGCGGATCCCTCGACATCGCCGACGAGAAGGCCACCGAGATCACCGGGAGCTTCGAGCCGCCGATCGAGCACCTCGCCATCACCGAGGAGCTCGACAGCAAGTCGAAGGAGGAGGTGGACGCCTCGTTCGACTCCCTCATCGCGAGCGGAGTCGCCGCCACCGGTGCCGTCACCACCACCAACGCGCTGATCCTGCCGACCACGGGCCCCGGCGCGACCGTCGGCACGGACACGGGGGAGATCCTCGTCACCGGCTCGTTCGACCTCCCGCGCAGCCTCGGCTCCACGGGCCAGCACCCGAACCTCTACGACTCGCCCGATGTGGACCGCTACGTCGACCGCATCGACCGCGAGCAGCCCGCCGGCGAGTCCGAGCCGGTCCGGGCGTCCAGCGCCGTCTCCACGCACGCCGCCGGCACCTCGATGATCGCGCCGCAGAAGCGCGCCGGCGTGAGCGTCCCGGTGGTCCTCGCGATCACCGCGGCCGTCCTGCTGGTCGGCGCGATCGCGCTGTTCATCGGCGGCTTCGTGCTCAACATCTTCTGATCTCCACCACCGACACTGAAGGCTTCATGACTGCGACCGATTCCGCCCGCGCCCTGCTCCAGCTCGCGGCCACCGCCGCCGACTCCAAGGGCGGTGAGGACCTCGTCGCCCTCGACGTCTCGGGGCCGCTGCCGCTGGTCGACATCTTCCTCCTCGCCACCGGCCGCTCCGAGCGCAACGTGGTCGCGATCGCGAACGAGGTGGAGGACCGCCTGAACGATTCCGGCGCCAAGCTGCTGCGCCGCGAGGGCCGCGCGGAGGGCCGCTGGATCCTCCTCGACTTCGGCGACCTCGTCGTGCACGTCTTCCACGAGGAGGACCGCATGTACTACTCGCTCGAGCGCCTCTGGAAGGACTGCCCGACGGTGCCGTTCACCCTCGAGCAGCCTGTCGCCGTCGAATCGTCGACGTCCTCGAACTGACGAACACGCCCGGCGACAGCGCTCGATTTCACTTCACGCGAATCGTGTTGTAGTTTATTCGAGTTGCTTCCGCCGGGCGGAGACAGCGAAAGACAGCACGAAGCAAGACAGAACACAACATGGGTCCGTGGCGCAGCTGGTAGCGCACCTGCATGGCATGCAGGGGGTCAGGGGTTCGAATCCCCTCGGATCCACCGAACAGGTCCGCACTCCTCCGGGAGTGCGGACCTTCGTCGTTCCCTGCGTTAGAGGGTCCGGCGCCGTCCTGTCCGGCGCCGTCCTGTCCGGCTCAGGCCGGCGCGGCCAGCCATGACCGTGCCCGTCCGGCCACCGGGTCCCCCTGCTGGTCACGCGCGGGTCGGCCCGACCGGCTCCACATGGCCGCCGCATCCGGCGAGGAATCCGGAGAGCTCGCCCCAGGCGTCCTCCCCGATCGTGGTGCCCGGGCGCCGTGCGAGATCGGCCAGAGCGTCCGTCAGCTCGTCGACTCCCGTCAGGATCCTCGTCCGTGCCGCTCCCGTGCCCTGCCATCCGGGCGCGTACGTCCTGACGTCGGGGTGGCTGTAGAGCACGGCCGTCTCGAACCACGGCGTGGGCAGACCGTTCAGGGCCAGGTGCTCCTTGAACCTCGCGGCCTGGATCCGGACCTGCCGGGCGGGGACGTGCTGCTCGACATGCGTGCGCACCGTCCACCGCGACACCGTCCCCGGTGCGATCTGAACCGCGAAGGCCTCGGGCAGGGCGTCCTCGTCGAGGAGGACGCCGTAGGAGGGGTGGACGGTACCGGGTCGCACGCCGTCGAAGACGACCCCCTGCCAGTACTTGGCCTCGATGATGAGCGCGCCGTGCCGGGTGAGCAGCAGATGGTCGATCTGCGCGAGGAAGCGGCGCGTCGTGCGCGCGTCGACCGGTACGAAGACGACGTTCGTGGCGAGGACGCCGGACAGCCCCGCCGAGGCGCACGCCTCCCGGATCAGGGTGTGCGAGACGGCCTCGCTGCTCCAGGTCCTGGCGAGCGCGTCACGGGTCTGCTCGACCTCCTCCTGCGCCGTCTCGAGCTCGTTCCGACTGAGGTCGCGCTCGGCGTCGCGCGCGCGCGTCAGTGCCTTGAGCGCCGCCTCGTGGCTCCGGTCGCGCTCGGCGATCGTGCGCTGGTGCTCCTCCGAGGCCTCCTCCGCGGCCTGCTCCGCCGCCGCTCTCGCCGCAGTGCGCCGTCGGCGGCCGGCGACGACCGTGATGAGAAGGGCCAGGAGCAGGGCGGCCGCGACGGCCCAGGGCAGGTACTCGTTCATGGTCCCCAGGCAAGCACGGACCACCGACCGTGCGCCGCCACGGCTCCTGATCGCGCCGTTCGGCGGACCGGCCGCGGTGCGCTCGCTCGTGCCCTGTCCGGACGTCTTCGTCGGCGTCCGCCTGCGCGCGCGGACGGAGACGCCGACCCTGCGCCGGCCGATCGCGCGGGCGGAGCCCTACCGCCGCCTGGCGGACGCGATGCACGACCAGCACGAGGTCCGGCTGACCGGCGTCGAGGGCACGCTGCTGGGCATCGTCGGCCCGCAGCCGTTCCAGGGGATCAGCGTCGCCGGCCTGCACACGCACGTCGTCGACACCACCGACGGGATCGGCGGCCACGTGCTCGCCGCCTCCGGAGTCGCGGGCCTGCTCGAGATCGAGCAGTACGGCGGCATCACCGTCCGCCTGCCGGAGTCGGACGACCACCTGCGAGCCGACCTCGACGCGGCGGCCGACGCAGACGCCGCGATCCGCGCCGTGGAAACCGACCACCCGCGCTGAGCGGCCCTACCCTGGACGCATGCCCTCACTGCGCGACGTCCACGCCGTCATCGACCGTCTCTGGCCGGAGGCGGCCGCCGAGAGCTGGGACGCGCCCGGCCTGGTCACCGGCGACCCCGACGCCGCGGTGGAGCGGATCCTGCTCACGGTCGACGTGGTCTCCGACACCGTCGCGGAGGCCGTCGACGGCGGTTACCAGCTCCTGGTCGCGCACCACCCGCTGCTGCTGCGCGGCGTCACCTCGATCGCCGAGGACGGCTACAAGGGCCGCCTGCTCGCGGACCTCGTCCGGGGCGGCTGCGCACTGATCTCGGCCCACACGAACGCCGACATCGTCGCGGACGGCGTCTCGGACGTGATCGCGACCCGCCTCGGCCTGACCGGCACGACTCCGCTCGTCCCGGGCGCCGACCCGTCGGTCGGGCTCGGCCGGGTGGGCGACCTGCCCGAGGAGGTGACGCTCGGACGCCTGGCCGGAGCCGTGGCCGAGCTCCTGCCGGCCACCGCAGGGGGAGTGCGGGCCGCGGGCGCCTACGAGACGCCCGTGCGCCGCGTGTCGCTCTGCGGGGGAGCGGGGGACTCGCTCCTGGACGCTCCCGCCGTCCGCACGAGCGACGTCTTCATCACCGCCGACCTCCGGCACCACCCGGCCTCCGAGGCGCGCGAGAAGGCCCTGCACGGCACCGGGCCCGCCCTCATCGACGTCTCGCACTGGGCGAGCGAGTGGCTGTGGCTCGACGTCGCCGCGACCGCGCTGCGGGAGGCCCTGCCCACGGTCACCGTCGAGGTGAGCGAGACCCGCACCGACCCGTGGGATTTCGCGATCGTGCACTGACCCGCCGCGGGCACGGGAGAATGGACGCGGCGCGCCCGTACTGCGCGCCGGGAACGAGGACCGCCACGTGAAAGCCAGCCCCGCACACCAGCGCGAACTCCTGACTCTGGCGAGTCTGGACACGAGGGGCGCGCAGCTGCGCCACGCCCTCGCGACGCTCCCGCAGATCGCGCGGATCCAGGCGATGCAG
Organism: Rathayibacter sp. AY1C5; assembly: GCF_002931705.1. NCBI lineage: Bacteria > Bacillati > Actinomycetota > Actinomycetes > Micrococcales > Microbacteriaceae > Rathayibacter > Rathayibacter sp. AY1C5. The sequence continues at coordinate 13,337 of NZ_PSWD01000004.1, read as the reverse complement.
GCCCGCGACAACGAGACCCGCCGCTCCCTCGCCGAGCGCACAGGGCGCCTCGAGGACGTGCGCACCGAGCTCGGGCGCATCGAGTCCGACGTCAGCGTGGTCGAGAAGCGGCTCACCCGCGATCGCGACCGCCTGCAGACCGCATCCGCGGCCAAGGACATCGCCGCGCTCGAGAGCGAGATCACCTCCCTCGTGAAGCGACGGGGAGACCTCGAGGACATCGAGCTGACGCTGATGGAGCGGATCGAGGGCATCGAGTCCGAGGTCGCCGCGGCTCAGGCCGAGCGCGACGAGGTCGTCGCCTCGCTCGGGACCCTCGCCGAGGAGCGCGACGCGCAGGCCGAGAAGCTCCGCGACAAGCAGGAGGCGCTCGCCCGGGACCGGGCGGACCTGGTGACGACCCTTCCGGAGGACCTGGTCGAGCTGTACGAGAAGCAGCGCGCCCGCTACGGAGTCGGCGCGGCCCTCCTCCGCGGGAAGGTGTCGGAGGGGAGCGGCGTGGCCCTCACCGAGTCGGACCTCTCCTGGATCCGCGCCTCCGCTCCCGACGAGGTCGTCCTCTGCCCCGACAGCGGCTGCATCCTGGTGCGCGGCGAGGAGTCCACCCTCGCCTGAGCCGTACACTGGACGGGCGAACGGGCCGGCAAGACGGTCGCGTCATCGCGGCGAGAGCCGTGGTGCCGAGGAACGTCCGGGCTCCGCAGAGCAGGGCGGTGGGCAACACCCACCCGGGGCGACCCGCGAGACAGTGCCACAGAGAACAGACCGCCGTCGGCTCCGGCCGGCGGTAAGGGTGAAACGGTGGTGTAAGAGACCACCAGGGGCCGGAGTGATCCGGTCCGCTCGGTAAACCTCGCCCGGAGCAAGGTCAGACAGAGGACGATGCGGCTGCTCGTCGGGTCCTCGGGTAGACCGCTGGAGGGTCACGGCGACGTGGCTCCGAGAGAGATGGCCGTCCAGCGCCCGCCGAGAGGCGCGGCGTGAACAGAACCCGGCGTATCAGCCGACCCCTTCGCCACGAGATGCCCCGCCCCGGCGGGGCATCTCGCGTCTCCGCCGGTTTCTTCGCGCTCCCGCCCGCAGTCAGCGCGACGGCCTGCGGGGGCGGTTCCCGGGTCTCGATACACCCTTGCGCGGCTACTCGTTGAGACTGGCGCAGTCCATCTCTCCCGCTGCCTCCTGCGGACGAAGCGGTGCATCACGACGTCCGGCAGGCGACGGTCCCGGAGGACGGTCCCGAGACGCCGCTGCGGATCGACCGCCGAGGACCAGGTGCCCCGCCCCGTCGTGGCTCACCGCGACGACTGGACCTCGAAGGTCCGATCACGCCCGTGCGCCACGGCGCCACGCACGAGGCGAACCGGCGGAACGCGTGCCGGCGTTGCGCCGTAGCCGTCCGCACCCCGCTCCCCGGAACGCGTCACCTCCCGAGGCCGACCGCGCCTCGGCGGGCGGGGACCGCCGAGAAAAAAGACTCAGCCCCGTCCTGCGAGCGCGGCCGCGCCGAGGATGCCGGCGTTGTTGCGGAGCGCCGCCGGGATGATCGGGGTGCGCAGGTCGAGCAGCGGGAGGAACTCGTCGTGGTGCTTGGAGATGCCGCCGCCGACGATGAAGAGATCGGGCCAGAGCAGCGCCTCGAGGTGGGAGTAGTAGCGCTGCAGGCGCTTCGCCCAGTGCTTGTAGTCGAGGTCGTCACGCTCCTTGGCGGCGAACGAGGCCTTCTTCTCGTAGTCGCCGCCGTGGATCTCGAGGTGGCCGAGCTCGGCGTTGGGGATGAGGATCCCGTCGTGGATCTGCGCCGTCCCGATTCCGGTGCCGAGGGTGGTCATGATGACCAGGCCCTCCTTGTCCTTCGCCGCTCCGAAGCGCGACTCGGCGTAGCCCGCCGCATCGGCGTCGTTGACGAAGAAGATGTTCCGGCCGATCGCGTCCTCGAACAGCTTCTCGGCCTCGAGGCCGATCCACTCGTCCGACACGTTCGCCGCCGACATCGTCCGTCCGTGGACGACGACGGCGGGGAAGCAGATGCCGACCGGGGTGTCCGAGGGCAGGTCCGGGATCTTCTCGAGGATCTGCTGGACGGTGGCGACGATGTCCTTCGGCGTGCCTCCCGGGGGAGTGGCGAGCTTCATCCGGTCGCTGAGCAGGGTGCCCGCGGCCAGGTCCACCGAGGCCCCCTTGATGCCCGTTCCCCCGATGTCGATCCCGATGGCGGTCGCCGCAGCAGTCATAGCGGCCATGCTAGCGAAGGGCGGGGGTGCGGACCGACGCGGGCTGCGGCGTAGGATCGCGGCATGGCTGACGGCGACGCGAACTCCTGGTGGTACAACCTCAAGGCCGGCACGGTGGAGCAGGGATTCGTGTCCCCCTCCGTCGACCGGGTGGGACCCTTCTCCTCTCGCGAGGAGGCGGAGCACGCCCTCGAGCGGCTGCACGAGAACAGCCGCAAGTGGGCCGAGGAGGACGCCGCCGAGGACCGCTGACCGCGGCTACTCGTAGCTGTGCTCGGCGCCGGGGTAGGCGCCGGACTCCACGTCGTCCCGGTACGCGGTGACCGCTCCGGTGAGCACGCCGCGCAGATCCGCGTACTGCTTCACGAAGCGGGGGATGCGGCCGGTGGTGAATCCGGCGAAGTCCGTCCACACGAGCAGCTGTCCGTCGACGTGCGGTCCCGCTCCGACTCCGATCGTCGGGATGCGCAGCTCCTCCGTCACCTGATGTGCCGCGTCCGCGGGCACCATCTCGAGGACGACGGCGAACGCCCCGGCCTCCTGGACGGCGCGCGCGTCGGCGAGCAGCTGCTCGATGCCCTCGCCGCGCCCCTGGACCATGTGACCGCCGAGCCCGTGCTCGCTCTGCGGCGTGAAGCCGATGTGCGCCATCACGGGGATGCCCGCCTCGACGATGCGCCGGATCTGCTCGGCGGAGCGGACTCCGCCCTCGAGCTTCACCGCGTGCGCGTGCGTCTCCTTCATGAAGCGGAACGCCGTGTGCAGCGCGTCGTCGGCACCCGACTCGTAGGAGCCGAAGGGCATGTCGGCGACGACGAAGGCGCGCTCGACGGCCCCGGCGACGGCGCGCGCCAGCGGGATGAGCTCGTCGACGGTGACGGGCAGAGTGGTGTCGTAGCCGAGCACCGTGTTGCCGGCGGAGTCGCCCACGAGGAGGAAGTCGATCCCGGCGTCGTCAAAGATCTTCGCCGTGAGCTGGTCGTAGCTGGTCAGCCCGGTGATGCGGACACCGGAGTCCTTCGCGTTCTGGAAGTGGCGGGTTCGAACGCGTTTCACGGGCTGCGCTGACATGGGCGCCAGTCTACGGCGCGCCTCGGGCGCCCCGCGGGCCCCGGTCGGAGGCAGTAGCCTGAGGGTCGAAACAGGAGGGGTCTGGATGGACAAGCAACGGGACTTCGTTCTTCGTACCATTGAAGAGCGAGGGATCAAATTCGTTCGCCTCTGGTTCACCGACGTCGTCGGCACGCTGAAGTCGGTCGCGATCGCGCCGGCCGAGGTGGAGGGCGCGTTCGCGGAGGGGCTCGGCTTCGACGGCTCCGCCATCGAGGGCCTCACCCGCTCCTTCGAGGCCGACGTCCTCGCGCATCCGGACCCGTCGACCTTCCAGATCCTCCCGTGGCGCGGAGAGATCGACCCGACGGCGCGGATGTTCTGCGACATCACGACGCCCGACGGCCAGCCCGCCGTCGCCGACCCGCGCAACGTGCTCAAGCGCACGCTGGCGAAGGCGGCCGAGCGCGGGTTCACCTTCTACACGCACCCCGAGATCGAGTTCTACCTCCTCAAGTCGTCGTCCTTCGGCGCCGAGGGTCCGGAGCCGGTCGACTCCGCCGGGTACTTCGACAACGTCCCCGGAGGCACGGCGCACGACTTCCGCCGCCGCTCCGTGCGCATGCTGGAGGATCTGGGCATCTCGGTCGAGTTCAGCCACCACGAGGCGGGCCCCGGCCAGAACGAGATCGACCTCCGCTACGCGGACGCGCTCACCACGGCCGACAACATCATGACCTTCCGCACCGTGATCAAGGAGGTGGCGATCGAGCAGGGCGTCTACGCGACGTTCATGCCGAAGCCGCTCTCCGGGCACCCCGGCTCGGGCATGCACACGCATCTCTCGCTCTTCGAGGGCGACGTGAACGTGTTCTACGAGCAGGGCGCCCAGTACCAGCTCTCGAAGCTCGGCCGTCAGTTCATCGCGGGCCTGCTCAAGCACGCCCCCGAGATCACCGCCGTGACGAACCAGTTCGTCAACTCCTACAAGCGGCTCTGGGGCGGCGACGAGGCGCCCAGCTACGTCTCGTGGGGCCACAACAACCGGTCCGCCCTCGTGCGCGTTCCGCTCTACAAGCCCAACAAGGGGCAGTCGTCGCGCATCGAGTACCGGGCGCTGGACTCCGCGGCGAACCCCTACCTGGCGTACTCGCTGCTCCTGGCGGCCGGGCTCAAGGGCATCGAGGAGGGCTACGAGCTCCCGGCCGAGGCCGAGGACAACGTGTGGGCCCTCTCGGACGCGGAGCGCCGGGCGCTCGGCTACGGCGCTCTGCCCGCCAGCCTCGACCGCGCCATCTCGCTGATGGAGGAGTCCGAGCTCGTGGCCGAGACGCTGGGCGAGCAGGTGTTCAACTTCGTGCTGCTCAACAAGCGGAAGGATTGGGCCGAGTACCGCGCCCAGGTCACGCCGTACGAGCTGCGCAGCAATCTCGAGATGCTCTGACGCCTCGGCCATGCCCCGTGAACGCTCCCTCCGCGATGTCGCACGCCTCGGCTTCGCCGCGCTCGGCGAGACCGGGGCGCGGCTGGCCGAGGCGGAGGAGCTCGCCGGGCGGCAGCTCGAGTCGGTGCTGCCCTCCTTCGCCCGGGTGGCGGACCCGGACGAGGCGCTGCTCGCTCTGATCGACCTGCTGCGGCGGCACCGCGACCGGATGGACGCGGTCCTCGCCGACGACGAGGCCCTGACCCGGCTGCTTCTGGTGGTGGGGGCCTCCTCCGGCCTCGCCGACTTCCTCCAGCGCCGGCCCGACGAGCTGGCCAGCGTGCTCGAGCCGGTGCGCACGCTCCCCGGGCGCGCCGAGATGAAGGCCGAGCTGCTCGAGTCGGTCGGCGCCGTCGACGGCTTCTCGTCGCTCCGGGAGGAGGCGGGCTGGACGGCGCTGCGCGTGCGGTACCGCCGCCTCCTCACCAGGATCGTCGTCCACGACCTGAGCCAGGCCGACCCCGTCGCGGCGATCGACCGGGTGACGAGGGCGCTGGCCGACCTCGCCGGAGCCGCGCTGGAGGCGTCCCTCGCCGTGGCGCGGACCGAGCTGGTCGAGGGCACGGGCCCGGGTCGTTTCGGCCGCGACGAGGTCGCCGCCACCCGCTTCGCCGTCATCGGCATGGGCAAGGCGGGAGCGTCCGAGCTCAACTACGTCAGCGACGTCGACGTGATCTTCGTCGCCGAGGGCGACCCGGAGAAGGAGCTGACGAACGCCCGTGCGATCGACGTGGCCACCCGGCTCGCCGTGCTCCTCATGCGCGGGACCTCCGCGCTGGCGATGGAGCCGGAGCTCTGGGAGGTCGACCCGAACCTGCGCCCGGAGGGCAAGCAGGGCGCGCTCGTGCGCACCCTCGAGTCGCACATCACCTACTACGACCGGTGGGCGAAGAGCTGGGAGTTCCAGGCGCTGCTCAAGGCGCGCCCGCTCGCCGGCGACCAGGAGCTGGGGCGGGCGTACGTCGACGCGGTCGCGCCCAAGGTCTGGTCGAGCGCCTCCCGCGAGAACTTCGTCGAGTCGGTGCAGCGGATGCGGGAGCGGGTCACCGAGAACATCCCGCAGAACGACGTCCACTACCAGATCAAGCTCGGGCCCGGCGGACTGCGCGACATCGAGTTCACGGTGCAGCTGCTCCAGCTCGTCCACGGGCAGACCGACGACGAGATCCGCATGCCCGGGACTCTGCTCGCCCTGGGCGCCCTCGCCGACCGCGGGTACATCGGCCGCTCCGCCGCGGAGGAGTTCGCGCAGGACTACCGAGCACTCCGGCTGCTCGAGCACCGCCTCCAGCTGCGGCGCCTGCGACGCACGCACCTGATGCCGCGGGACGAGCACGAGCTGCGGACCCTCGCCCGCTCCAGCGGGCTCGCCCGCACGGCGGAGGAGCTGCTGAGCGTCTGGAACGGGATCAAGCACCGCGTCCGGGGCCTGCACGAGCGCCTGTTCTACCGTCCGCTGCTCTCCGCGGTCGCCGCGCTCTCCGACGGCGGCGCCGAGCTGTCCACCGGCCAGGCGGAGGCGCGCCTCGCCGCCATCGGCTTCGCGGACGCCCGCGGGGCGCTCGGCCACATCGCCGCGATGACCTCGGGCGTCTCGCGCCGCGCGAGCATCCAGCGCCACCTCGTGCCGGTGATGCTGCAGTGGTTCGCCGACGGACCGGACCCCGACTACGGCCTGCTCGCGTTCCGGCGCCTCAGCGACGCACTGGGCGGGACGCCCTGGTTCCTCCGGATGCTGCGCGACTCGTCCGGAGCCGCCAAACGGCTCACCACGGTGCTCTCCGGATCGCGCTTCGTCGGCGAGCTGCTCGACCGCATCCCGGAGTCGGCGGCCTGGCTCGAGGACGACGACGCCCTCCGCCCCCGCAGCGCCACCCAGCTCGCCGAGGAGGTGCGCGCCGTGCTCGCCCGGCACGAGACGCCCGACGCAGTCGCCTCGGTCCTCCGCTCGATGCGCCGGCGCGAGGTGCTGCGGACCGCCATGGGGGGCGTGCTCGGTCTCAGCTCGATCGAGGAGATCGCGACCAGCCTCACCGACATCATCAGCGCACTGCTGGGCGGCGTGCTCGCCGCCATCCGGCGCGGCAGTGCGACCCGGCCCGGCGCCGACGCGGAGTTCGCGATCATCGGCATGGGCCGGTACGGAGGGGCGGAGCTGGGCTTCGGCTCCGACGCCGACGTGATGTACGTCCAGCGACCCGGCACCGCCGAGCCGCACCAGGCCCAGCTCTACTCGCAGTTCGTCGTCGCCGAGCTGGTCCGGCTCACGGAGGACTCCCGCCTGCCGCTCGACCTCGACGCCGACCTGCGGCCCGAGGGCAAGAACGGGCCCCTCATGCGCTCCCTCGACTCCTACCGCGCCTACTACGCCCGCTGGTCGCTGACCTGGGAGGCGCAGGCGCTGCTCCGGGCGCGGGGAGTGGCGGGGGACCAGGCGCTCATCGAGGACTTCGAGGAGCTGGCTGACGGGGTCCGCTACCCGGGAGCGGTCTCCGACCGCGACATCCGCGAGGTGAAGCGGATCAAGGCACGGGTCGAGAGCGAGCGTCTGCCGCAGGGCGCCGACCCCCGCCGTCACCTCAAGCTCGGCCGTGGATCGCTGAGCGACGTCGAGTGGCTGGTGCAGCTCCTCCAGCTGCAGCACGCGCGGCGGACCCCGGCGCTCCGGACGACCTCGACCCTCACCGCCCTCGCGGTCGCGGAGGAGGAGGGCATGATCGGCCCGCAGGACGCGGATCGGCTGCGCGCCGCGTGGATCCTCGCGTCCCGTGTCCGCTCGGGCACCACGCTCTGGGGCAACCGCACCAGCGACGTCCTCCCGACCGACCGCCGGCAGCTCGAGGGCGTCGCGCGCCTGCTCGAGTATCCGGCCGGGTCCGCGACGGCACTCGAGGACGACTACCTCGGCGTGACCCGCCGCTCACGCGCGGTCTTCGAGCGCCTGTTCTACGGGCCGGCCGCGGGAGACGCTCCCTCCTACCGCTGACGCCCGCGCGCCGGGACGGCGAAGGGCCGCCCCTCCGAGGAGGAACGGCCCTTCGGCAGTGCTGCGGGATCAGACCCCGTAGTACAGCTCGAACTCGAACGGGTGAGGACGCTGCGCGAGGGGCTTGATCTCCTTCTCGCGCTTGTACTCGATCCAGGTGTCGATGAGCTCCTGAGTGAACACGCCGCCCTGGAGGAGGAAGTCGTGGTCGGCCTCGAGGGCGTCGAGAGCCTCGCCCAGGGTCGCGGGGACCTGCGGGATGAGCTTCGCCTCCTCGGGGGGCAGCTCGTAGAGGTCCTTGTCGACCGGCTCGTGCGGCTCGATGCGGTTCTTGATGCCGTCGAGACCCGCCATCAGCTGCGCGGCGAACGCGAGGTACGGGTTGCCGGAGGCGTCGGGCGCACGGAATTCGATGCGCTTGGCCTTCGGGTTCGTGCCGGTGATCGGGATGCGGATGGACGCGGAGCGGTTGCCGGCCGAGTAGACCAGGTTGACCGGCGCCTCGAAGCCCGGGATCAGGCGGTGGTACGAGTTGACCGTCGGGTTCGTGAACGCGAGGACGGCGGGGGCGTGCTTGAGCAGGCCGCCGATGTACCAGCGCGCGAGGTCCGAGAGACCGCCGTAGCCGTTCTCGTCGTAGAAGAGCGGCGTGCCGTCGTTCCACAGCGACTGGTGGGTGTGCATGCCCGAGCCGTTGTCGCCGAAGAGCGGCTTCGGCATGAACGTGGCGGTCTTGCCCCACTGCTCGGCCGTGTTCTTGACGATGTACTTGAACTTCAGGATGTCGTCCGCCGCGTGGACCATCGTGTCGAAGCGGTAGTTGATCTCGGCCTGGCCGCCGGTGCCCACCTCGTGGTGCGAGCGCTCGAGGATGAGGCCGGCGTCGATCAGCTTGAGGCAGATGTCGTCGCGGAGGTCGGCCTGCTTGTCGACGGGGCTCACCGGGAAGTAGCCGCCCTTGTAGGGCGTCTTGTTGCCGAGGTTGCCGCCCTCCTCGATGCGTCCCGAGTTCCAGGCGCCCTCGACCGAGTCGACGGAGTGGAACGCGGAGTTCTGCGTGATCTCGTAGCGGACGTCGTCGAAGATGTAGAACTCCGCCTCGGGGGCGAAGAACGCGGTGTCGGCGATGCCGGTCGACGCGAGGTACTTCTCGGCCTTCTTCGCGACCTGACGCGGGTCCTTCGAGTAGATCTCGCCGTTGCGCGGGTTGTAGATGTCGAAGACGAGGATCAGCGTGCGCTCGACGCGGAACGGGTCCACGTAGGCGGTGGTCACGTCAGGGATCAGCTGCATGTCCGATTCGTGGATGTTCGCGAATCCGCGGATCGAGGACCCGTCGAAGAGCTGACCGACGGAGAAGAACTCCTCATCGACAGTCGAGGCGGGGATGTTGAAGTGCTGCTGGACACCGGGGAGATCGGTGAACCGGATGTCGAGGAACTTGACGTCCGTGTCCTTGATGAACGAGAGCACCTCGGAAGAATCTTTAAACATGCAAAGGTCTCCAATGGCGTAACGGGGTGCTGCAGAGCGCAGCCGTTCCAGGGTAGTGACGGGGGGTTTCCCCACCGTGTCCCTGTTGTTTCCGACATGTTACGGGGCCGGTCCGGGGTCGGGCTCCACGTCGTCTGCCGGACCACCCGCTCCTCGGTCCGCTCCGAGACGCCGCGGATAGGATCGGAGGATGCCAGCCGCCGACCGCAGGACCTTCGCCGACGCCGCCCCGAGCTCGTACCCGGGGGAGCGTCTCGGCCTCCCCCGAGAGGGCCGCCTCTCGGTCGGACGGTCCGGCCGCCGCATCGCCGCCCTGGCCGTCGACTTCGCCGTCGCCGCTCTGCTGTCGCTCGCGTTCTTCGACTACGACCGCTGGGCGAGCCTGCTGCTGTTCGTCCTGCTGCAGGTCGTCTTCATCCCCACCATCGGCGGCAGCATCGGGCACCGCCTGCTCGGGATGCGCGTCATCCGTCTCGGCGGGGGCTGGGTCGGCGTGTGGCGCCCGATCGTGCGCTCTGTGCTGCTGGCCGTGCTGGTGCCGGCGCTCGTCTGGGACTCGGACCAGCGCGGCTTCCACGACAAGGTGGCCGGGACGGTTCTCGTCCGCTACTGACTCGCGCCGCAGACGCGACAGGCCGGCCGGGAGAGATCCCGACCGGCCTGTCGCGTCGTGCGTCAGCGCGATCGCTGAGGGCGCACCTTGAAGGGGTCGACGCCCTTCGGGATGGGCAGCGACGTGTTGAGCGAGGAGAGCCGGTTCTTCACCGCGAGGACCTCGGCCTTGGTGAGGACCTTCTTCGTCTTCGAGAGGCGGCTCGGCACCTTGTGCAGCGGAGTCGCATCGGCGTCGGAGCCGACGTGCACGAAGGTGACGGGGACGTTCGGCAGGATCCGCGACACCTTGCGCCGCTCGTCCTCGAGCATGCGCTTGGTCCGGGAGGCGGGGCCCTCCGCGATCAGCACGACGCCTCCGCGGCCGACGGCGCGGTAGACGGCGTCCTGGGTCTTACCGTTGACGGCGACGGGCATCTCCCCGCCAGTCCAGGTGCCGCGCAGTCCGCTGCGCAGGACGGCGCCGACCGCGCCGGGCTGCCCGGCGATCTGCCCGTAGGCGGCGCGCTCGGCGCGACGCGAGAGCACGGCGAGTCCGGCGACCAGGCCGGCCATCACGCCCACGATGATCCACAGCGCGATCACGAAGCCGTTGCCGTTGCCGAGCAGGATGCCGAGGAGCACGCCGAGCAGGATCGGGAGCAGGAGCGCGAGGAGGATGATCCAGACGGCGCTGCTGTCGTAGCGGCGGGTCATCTGGAACACCTGCCACATCTGCTTGAGACGTCCGGGTTCCTTGACCGCCTTCGTCGACGGTTCCGTGCTGCGTGCCATGACGTCAAGGATACCGAGCGGGAGCGCGGCGGCGGACCCCGGACGCGGATCCGACTCCTCCACAGAGGGCACGTGCGCCGATCCGTCCACCGATCGGGATCGACGGGCGTCCTCCGCCCCGACCTGCGGTCAGGCTCGCCTCATGACGAGCAGCGGGACGGTCCAGGGCCGGAGGATCGGCGGAGTGCGGACGGGGAGGCGGCGGACGCCTGCGCCGAATGCCGCACCGCCGGCCGAGCGGACGATGCGGCCGCGGGAGGCCGAGGCGCTACAGGTGTCGGCGGTGGCTCGGCTCGCCGAGCACCGCCACCGCGAGCGCATCGTCCGGGTGGAGTCGTCTCCGAGGAGGCGCATCGTCTCGACCGCCCCTCCCGTCGTCGCCACACTCGAGAGGTTCCTGCGGGTCGAGCGGGGGATCGCACTCGGCGCCGCGGTCACCCTCCTCGCCCCCGTGGTGGGCGCGGTCCGGTCGGCCGCGCTCGAGGGAGCATGGCTGGCTCCGACGACGGACGACATCGGCCTGACGGAGGAGGGTCGGCCGCTGCTGCTGCTGACGACGCCCGCCGTCGACACCCCGCGTGCGGCGCGCGACGCGCTGCAGCGGGTCCTGGAGCGCCTCGGAATGCTCTGCCCGGAGCTGCCGGTCGCCGCCCTCGCGCGGCACCGCGACCTGCTGGCGCTGGAGGGCAACCTCTACGGACTCGCTGATCCGCAGGGGATAGGCGAGGCGGTGCGGGCGCTGCCGACGTCCGGCGCGGATGCACGGGGTCGGGAGGCGGTGCCCGCTCCGGCTGCCCGGCACAGGCGGGTCCATCCGCTCGACGGCTGGCAGGACCGCCTCCGGGCGTTCGTCGTCCGGCGTCGGGGACCGCTCTCCGTCGGGACGGCGATCGTGCTGGGAGCGGTGCTCGCCGGTTCGCTCGCGGGCGGGCCCGATCGGCAGGTGCAGGATGCGGAGGCGTCGACCGCAGCCGCGCCCGTTCCGGCTCGGTCGGCTCCGCCGGCGGTGGCGACCGCGGCACCGCCGGCTCCGGTCGCGGCGACCTCACTCGACGCCGAGCAGGCGGCGGAGGTGCTGATCGACGCGGTGCGCGCGTGCGGGGACCGGGAGTGCGCCCGCGGTCTGGTCACGGCGGACTCGCCGCTCGGCGACGCAGCGGACGGCCCCGCCTCCGCTGTCCCGGCGACGGGGGAGGCGTCGGCCGTCCTCGTCGACGTGAACGGGGCATCGGCGGTCGTGCACCTCCGGACGGCCCCGGGGACGACAGCGGCCTCCGTCCTGATCATCAGGACGGAGGCCGGCTGGCTCATCCGCGACGTCTACACCGGAGCGGCCTCGTGAGAGGCGCGCTCAGGGGGAGCGTGTCAGATGCCGAGGTCGTTCTCGAACGAGCCCTCCTCGAGGCGCTCCTTGATCGCGACCAGGAAGCGCGCCGCGTCGGCTCCGTCGACCGTGCGGTGGTCGTACGAGAGCGCGAGGAAGACGGTCGAGCGGATCGCGATGGCGTCAGCACCGTCCACCTGCACGACGGCCGGCTTCTTGGTGACGATGCCGGTGCCGAGGATCGCGGTCTGCGGCAGGAACACGACGGGAGTGTCGAACAGGGCCCCGCGTGAACCGGTGTTGGTCAGCGTGAAGGTGCCGCCGGCGAGCTCGTCGGGCTTCAGCTTGTTGTTGCGGGTGCGCTCGGCCAGGTCTCCGATGGTGGAGGCGATCTGCGCGAGGTTCAGCTCGGACGCGTTCTTGAGGACCGGGGTCAGCAGGCCGCGCTCGGTGTCGACGGCGATGCTGATGTTCTCGTGGTCCGGGTAGACGATCGACTCGCCGTCGAGGGTCGAGTTGATCACCGGGTAGGCCTTGAGCGCCTCGGCCGCCGCGAGGGCGAAGAACGGGAGGAAGGACAGCTTGGCGCCGGTCTTCTCCTGGAAGCTCTTCTTGACCGAGTCGCGGAAGCGGGCGACCGCCGTGACGTCGACCTCGATGACCGAGGTGAGCTGGGCGCTCGTCTGCATCGACTCGACGGCGCGCTGCGCGAGGACCTTCCGCAGGCGCGACATCGGCTGCGTGGTGCCGCGGAGGGGCGACGTCTCGAGCGGGGTGCGCGCGGCCTTGGCGGCCGCGGCGGCGGGCGCCGAGACCGGGGCGGCCGGAGCCGACTTGGCGGCCTCGACCGCGTCGAGGACGTCCTGCTTGCGGATGCGGCCGCCGACTCCGGTTCCCGTGAGGGTGGAGAGGTCGATGCCGTTCTCGCCAGCGAGCTTGCGCACGAGCGGGGTGACGTAGCCGGGGTTGGAGTCGGTGGGCTCCGGGGAGGCGGTGCCGGCGCGGGAGGCAATGAACGTTGCCCGTGGGCTCGCCCCCGATCATTCCTTGGGGCAGCTGCTCGAACGCGCATACAACGCGGGAATCAACCCGGCGCTGTGGGAGCAGATTCGGCCCGCTGCGCTCGATGCAGAATCCGAGCGATCCCGTAACGAATGACTTGAATGCGATTGATCCGAAACCGGTTTCGCTGAATACACCATGCATCGGCGAGCCGGTTTCGGTTCGACCGCCCTCGAAAAATTCTCGATTGCAAATTGCAAATTGAGCGCGATCGAATAACAGATGCAACCGCGAAGGCGCGCAGCGCTTCGACCGAGTCCGCGAGTTCTTCGGAACGGCTTGCCGTTTCGCCTGCAGCGGCGGGCGCGCAGCGCCCAGCCC
>NZ_PSWD01000039.1:0-18976 GCF_002931705.1 Rathayibacter sp. AY1C5 | reverse complement strand
AGTCGTCCCACCGGTCGCCGCGATGCGGGTCGTGCTCGTCGTTGACCGGGGACCAGGCGTGCAGCTCGGCCCACTTCTCGGCGGCGTCGGTGTGTCCGGCCTGGGTGAGGAGGTCGATGATGCCCGTCGCGCGCCAGCACGGCAGAGTCGGAGCGATCGCTTCCGTGACGGCCGGGTCGGAGAGCGTGGCCGCGAAGGCCGCGACGGCCGCCTGGTAGGTCGCCGCCGGGTCGGGCGTGGTCTGCTGCTGCTCGCTCATCGGTGAGTTCCTTCCGGGGTGTGGGCGTCGCCCTCGTCGTCGTCGCTCGCGTGCTCCGCGATCCACAGGTCCGCGGCCTCATCTCGTCCGAATGCTCGCAGGAGTCCGGCCAGCGCGTCGACCTCGGCGCAGCTGAGTCGCACGGCCAACTCATCGGCGGTGTCTCCGTGGGAGAACACGGACGCGAACTCGGCCACCGCGCCAAGGAGGGTCGGCTCCTCGGCCGCGGAGCTGGTGGTGATGGTGACGGACATGGCGTTTGCTCCTCGGTGGTGGTGCGGGTCAGGATTCGGTGCGGGCGAGGGTGTCCACGAACATGACGCCCTCGGGACCGGGGATCGTGGCGGTGTGTGCCAGCACCCACCCGCCCCGTGCCAGACCTGAGAGGTCGACGTCGCGCTCGGCGATCCGGCGCAACTGGCTCTGCATCCCGTCCTCGGTCGCGGCCGGGACGAAGGTGCTGACGGTGGTGATCTGCTGCATGTTCTTCCTCTTCCTCATCGTTTTTTTGCCGTGAAGGCGGTTCTCCGCCTTAGCAACCGGAGGGCGCAGTGCAACCCGAAGGGCGGCGGTGGAGAGAGTTTCGGCGCGATGTGAGGGAGCGCCGCGACCGCGTGCCGAAAGTCTCGGAGGAGCCGGTGGCGCAGCCACTTGAACGGAGCCCGTAGGTAGCTACGACCGCAGCGAAGCGGAGGGAGCCGCCGAAGGCTTCACGGCAAAAAATGATGTGAGCCCGTAGGGCGACCAACGGCGGCCGGCGCAGCCGGGCGACCTCTAGGCGGTGCTCCGTCGCCGCTGCACGAGCGCAGCTCGCGCCTCCCGGAACGGGATCCCCGGGGAGCGTGAGGGGCCCGCCCCTCACGGGCTACCTACCTATATAGGTAGGTAGCCCTCGCTCGATCAGCTCGCGGCGGCCGTCTCGGTGGCGGCGGCTCGGGCTGCCTCCACCTCAGCGGCGGTGTGGTGTCCCTGCACGTCGGCGTAGGCGACTTTGTAGGGGCGGGTTCCGTCGTTCCAGTCGAGCGCGACGGTCACGCTCTTGGGGTTCACGCGGGTAACGACGTGCCAGCCGAAGCGGTGCTTGATCATGTCGCCCTTGGCGATCGTGTCGCGGCTGTGGATCGTGACCTGTCCGGCTGCGGCCTGCGCCTCGCGGACGGCGGTCCAGTAGTCGCGCTGGTCTTCGAGCTGCGCGCGCTGGGTGAGCAGCCGCTCCCGGTAGGCGCCGGTCGCGGGGGCGGTCGTCTCGATGTAGCCGCCACCGAAGTTGTGCGAGCTGCCCTCGATCTTCCGCGTGCAGCCGCGAATGTCGGTATCGAGCCGGTCGATGCGGCGGGCCACCATTCCCGGCGCGTAGCGGGATTCGGTGGTCCCGGCGGCGACGTCGGCGCGGGCGCGGGCGCGGGTGGCCTCGCGGTCGGCCTCGACGCTGCGGCCCATCGCGTTGTGGGCCTTCTCGATCGCGTTGCGGTGCCGCGTCTCGGAGTGGTGGCCGATCTTGATCGGCTCGCCACCCTCCGGGAGCCGGTCGAACGCGCGGCGCGCGGCCGCGTCGGCGGTATCGGCGTCCGCGGCGCGGCGGTCGGCCTTCGCGTCGAGCGCGTCGACGCGGGCGGCCTGGCGCTCGGTCTTGTCCGCCTCGGCCTCGGCGGTTGAGCGGAACGTCTCTTCGGCTTTGATCGTGACCTCGTGTCCGGCGTCGCGCAGGGCGGTCGCGGCGCGGTTGATGGTCCACCACTTCGGCAGGCGGTCGCGGGACTGCGGGACGTACCAGGCGCCGATGGAGCGGCCCCAGCGCCAGCCGGACGCCTTCAGGATCTCGGCGGTGCCGTCGCCGCGGCTGGTGCCCTCGATGATCGTTCCGGCTTCGGGGGTGTGGGTGATGGTGAGCATGTCGGTTCTCCTTCTCGGTTCGGGGGGGGTCAGTCGTTGTCGCGGTAGTCGGCGGGCGTCTCGCTGCGGTCGTGCAGCGCATAGGCGGCCGGGAACAGGTCGAGCGCCCGCGCGACATCGACCGGAACGACGACGTAGGCCCCGGAGGCCATGTAGCCGATGCGATCCGCGGGCAGCGGCGCGACGGGCTCGAAGTGCTGCAACGTCACCCCGGCCACCGCGCGGCCACCGCTGCGGGTGACCAGGCGCACGGCGGGCGTCTGCTCGGTCACCGGGTCGTTGCCGCCGGCGCCGACGATGACCACCTGACGCGCGGTCCGGCTGATGCCCTCCGCTCCGGGTCCGTGGTTCTCGCTCGTGATGACCTCGGTACGGGTGCCGCGCTGCTCGCTCATGGTGCGTCTCCCTCTGGCTGATCGTTTTTCTTTGCCTCTCCGGCGGGGAAAACCGTTTGAGTGGAGGCGGCGGAGTGACGCCGATCACGGGCGAAATAAGCCCGCAGGGCGCGTCCGGGATCGGTGGCACGCAGCCGCTGGAGCGAAATAGGTTGAAACCGCGGAGAGGTGAAGAAAACGCAGGGGAATGGGCCGCGCAGCGGCCTCCCTTCCCCGGCATCGCCGGTGCCGCATCTAGCGGCCCCCGGAACGGGTAGCGGAAGAACGATCAGCAGCGCCCTACGGTGGGCGCATGCCTCCGCGACGCGCCCTCCGTCGCACGGATCGACGCCGGTTCTCGGGCCTGGTCTCACTCTCGGCCGTTGTGGCACTGCTCTCGGGATGCGTCGGTGACGTCCCCGGCCCTTCACCGACCTCGTCAGTCGTCTCCGCAGCGCGAGTGGATACCCGTCCGCTGTTCGATGAGGCGATGGCAGTGAGCATCACGCCGGGTGTGCGCGAGGTGGCGCGCGCGACAGAGGACTGGTGCTTCTCAGAGGGAGGAGGGAACCAGCTCTTCGGATCGGCGTCTGAGCTCTCGACCGTCTGTCTCTTCGGCGGCGGAATCGTGTTCGCTCTGAACGACACCGACCAGCAGGCGGCAGCCGCTGCCGTGGATGAGTTCCTCGCCACCAACGACATGTTCGGCCCGGGAGGAACGGTCGTTGACTCCCTCGTCGGGGTCGACCTAATGCAGGGCGGCGAACTCACCGGCGGCGGCGGGCGCAACCTCCCCGGGGGAGGTGCTCAGGGAGCGGCGACCGTGCGTTGGACACTCGTAGCCGCCTCCCGCCTCCAGGTCAGCGGCCTCCCGTTGTCTGAGGGGTTTAATCGCCAGTCCTACGAGGGAACGATCACGGAGTCGACTCCCGCAGAAGTGAGCGCGACGGGTGCCTCGTTCGTCCTGACCGTCCACATCTCCTGGCGGTACTTCTCGGGCAAGCGTGCCTAGCCTCTCTCCCCCGATTTCGCCGGTACCGCATCTAGCGACCCCCGGAACGGGTAGAGGAAGAGCGCAAGCTGCTGACGGGCGCCGCCGGCAGTGGGTCTAACGGCTTCGGTCGCCGCGGTCCGGCGCCTGCGTCGGCGTCGTGGTGGGGAAGCTGCGGGTGACGGTCGCTCGTGCTTGTGCGAGGGCCGTGTCGATTAGGGGTTCTCCGAACGCGGTGCGCGACTTATCGACGTCGAGCGTGCGCGGCTGCCCTTCGGCGGAGGTGCTGTAGCGCCGGTAGCGCATAACGGTCAGTCCGGTGTCGGCCAGCTGCTCGGCGGCGACCTCGGGGAGGGAGCGGCCGCCGGGGCCGGCGTAGACGCCGCGGGCGTACTCGCTGGGCACCCATCGGCCACCGAGCTCGTCGGCGCCGTCGAGGGCGCGTTCGTAGGACTGCTGCCAGCGGCCGGCGATGCGCGACTCCGACAGCTCGAACGGGACCTCCACGTCGATGACCTCGACGCTGTAGCCGACGGACCCGAGTGGCTGCCCCAGCTCGACGGCCTTCTCAGGCGAGGAGAGCACGGTGTCGATCACGACGTTCAGCCCGTCCCGCACCGCTTCGTTGCGGGACGCGGATCGCGAGCTGCGAGGACTCCTCGTGCACGAGGGAGGCCAGCTCGAGCGGGAAGAACCGCTCCCCCGCCGCCTCAGCGGCGCGGACCTCGGGCGGCATGATCGCGCGGTCGTAGCTGCCGTCCTTGATCGCCTCGGTGAGCAGGGCGCTTGAACTCGTCCGCGTCCACGGTGAGCCACGCGCCGCGGTCGGCGCCGAGCACGTCCGCGAGCACGGTCGACTTCCCGGCCCCGGGCGGGCCAGCGAGGATGATCGCCTTTCGCTCCGCGCGGACGTCGGGGAACTCGTCGCGGTAGGCGGCGACCAGGCGGTCGTGCAACTGCCGCCGCGCGGCGCGCGGCCGATCCACGCCGTCAGGTTCGCGGACGAACCAGTCGCGGTTATTGACCGTCGCCCGATCGCTGGCAGGGCTCAGCGGGCCACCGGCCCGAGCCCACTCGCGCACCGTCTCGCGGTGCGCGGCGATCGCTGACGAGTCCTCGCCCGTCACCGACCTTGCTCGCTGTAGCGGGTCAGGATCTCGTCGTACATCTCCGCGTCGATCAGGTGCTCGCTGAACGCGCGCCCGACGTCCTCGAACTCCCCCGCATCCGCGGTCGTCCAGTCGAAGCCGTCGCTGGGCGAGCCGGGTCGATAGGACCAGCGGCCGAGCTCATCGATGGTCTGCTCGCGCGTGAGCTCGCCGGCGTCGTAGCGCTGGGCGATTTCATAGGTGGTGGCGCCGGAGAAGCCGGGGCGCACGTCCGGCACGGCGGCCGCCGACTTCAAGGCACTGTTCACGGAGGGCTGAGAGATACCGATCAGATGCGCGAGCTGCCTCTGCGTGGTGTCCTGCGCGGCACGGCGCAGCTCCCGCAGGTACGACACTCTCGTCACGACCTGACGGCTGCGCAGCCGGCGAACGGTGTCCCCATCGGGCCTCTGAGCGATCGACATAGCAACCACCTCCTATAGATCATTCTATCGAAGGACCGTCACGGTCAGTGAAAATACCCGAGCGGAGGGCGTGCTCAAGGATGGCGGCCGTGGACGTCTCCCCCAAGTCTGTTACTTACAGACCAACAGACTTCCGAATCTCGGCCTCCGACCCGCCCGCGATCTGATCGCTTCTCTCGAGAAGAAGATCGATCGCTACTCGGATGAGGGTGTTTTCCGTGATTCGCTCGGTCCCGGCGGGCCTGGTTCGCGTGAGTCGACGCGCGTGCGCAGTCAGCGCGGTGTACTGATCGTCTCGGATCTTCGCTTCTTTCCTGGCGAAGGACCGGTAGCCGGCTCCCTCAGCCGGGTCCTGTCGAGTTGCAGAGGCGTCGTCTTCCACTCCCGGCGACTTCGACGGCCGAAGAGGCTTCACCACCTCTGGGGATGCTTCGGGGGGAGTGAGAGACAGATCCGCCTGAGACGGCGTAGACAGCATTGCGCTGAGGTCCTGGCGGGCCATTAGGAGCTCCTCGTGGTCGAGTGCGCCCAAATGGAGGTGAGCTCCAGGGCGACTGCGTTGTAGTCGTAGATCGCATTGGCGGTTTGCCTGGTGTCGGGGTACTGGGTCACAACGTCTCCGGTGAGCGGCGAATCGCTGATCGATTTGTACTGTCGGATGTGCTGCTTGAAGCGAGGGAGCTTGAGGCTTACATCCACAAGATTGACCCAGTCTTCGAGAAGGTTCGGTACACGCATGTCCACCTTGCCGAGCAGGACTCGGTACGGAACATCTCGCGGCTCGATGAGCTTGCTGATCGTGTTGCGCGTCGGATCGACAGCAAGCGCTTCCGGAACCATCGGCACGATCGCGAAGTCGGAGACATCGAGAACGGCACCGAGGATCGCCGTATCGGTCAGGTTTCCTGGTGTATCTACGAAGACCACGTCGTACGGCAGCTCCCGCAGGCGTGTGAGCGTGTTGGGGTCGGTGTTCTCCGCGAAGTCGAAGGGCAGCCGCTCCCCCGCCCGAGCCGCCCACATGGTGGTCGACTGTTGGGGGTCGACGTCGACCACGAGCACTCGCGCGTTCTTGGCGGCGACGGCCGCAAGGTTCATCAGACTCGTCGTCTTCCCGACCCCGCCCTTCTGATTTGCCAGGGACACAATGCGCATGAATGTTCCTCTCACTTCCGTAATTACAGACTACCAAAGTTCGGCTTCAGATCACCAACTCCGGAAGTCTGTAACTTACGAAGTACGTGGTCGACCGCTACCCCGACGACCCAAGTTGCACCTGGTCGCCCTCCGAGCAGGGCTGACACATCTACGGATGCTCACGCAGCAGGTCTCCTCTGACGCTTGAGCTGATTCGTTCCACCAGGCCCAGGTGGCACGCGGAACTCCCCCCTGCCGCTACCAGCAGCTTCGGCCGACAGGTAAGCCTGGCCCTACAGAACTACAAAGTCTGTAAGTCTGTAGCCACGGCCTCTTCCGTCTCCGCTGGCGCCATTGGGCTCCCCCTTGCAAAGTGACTTACAGAGTTTGTGATTCTGAAACTTACAGACAATGGCGCTGCAGCGTGTGAACAAAGTTACAGACTTTGTAATTCTGAACCTTCCGAACTTCGGACTTACACCGCAATGGTTTAGGTTTCCACGCGCCGGCAGCTGCGGTCAGTGCGCGAACGCCGTCGCCAGTTCGCCCCAGTGGGTTGTGAAGCGTGGGGAGCGCGCGCCACGCTTCATCGCCCAGACGGGTCCCTTGCGGATCCCGGGCCGGCCGTGCAGCTTCGGGTCGAACAGTCGCTCGCAGGAGACGTAGAAGCTGTTGACGTCTACCAGGTCGATGCGCTGCTCAGAGCGCACGGTGGAGGTGGTGCAGGCAGACGGTCACGACGCCCCACACCTGGAGGTCGCTGAGCTCGGGGACGAGGATCGGCGGGTACTCGGAGTTCTCAGCTCGCAGGATCACGCCGCCGGGGGAGAGTTCGAGGCGCTTGACGGTGAGTTCGCCGTCGAGGATCGCGACGACGACGTTGCCGTGCTTGGGGGAGAGGGAGCGGTCGACCACCAGTTCGTCGCCGTCGCTGATGCCGGCGCCGATCATGCTCTCCCCGGACACGCGGACGATGAAGGTGGAGGTCTTGTCGCGGATCAGGTGGTCATTGAGGTCGAGGGAGCCGTCGAAGTAGTCCTGCGCGGGGGAGGGGAACCCGGCCGCTACCGCATCGCCGGCGACGAAGAACGCGATCGCCACGGCGTCCAGAGCCGGAGTCGAGATCCGCTCCACGATCGTCACAGTCATCTCGGTACCTCCCAACCCGTTCGAACATATGTTCGATGGAAGTCGAGTGTAGGTCGGAGGGTCCGACAGCGCTCGTGTGCGCCAGTCGTTCGCACGTTCGGCGGAGCCGTCTCGGGCGCGTCGAGCTCGTCGGGGATCCGCGTCGACCTCGAGGGTCAGCGTCGGGGGCTAGGCAGCGGTGGAGGACCACCAGAGCGATCCGGGGGCGAGCATGCCGGTGCGTCCCCAGTGCAGCGCTTCTCGGTGATCGCCGCGGCCGGCGGCGTCGCGGGGGTAGAGCGGCCAGACGCGCTCACCGGGAGTGGTGTCCTCGAACAGGGGTCGGCTCGTGACGTGTCGGCGTCGAGGGCGTTGCCGGGGGGAGGAGGAGCGGTGGGTCAGCTCGGCTTGCCACCAGGCCCAGACCTCGCGCTCGACGTCGTAGCGGTGGGCTCGATCTGCGAGGGCTCCGTCGACACCGAGAGTTCGAGCTGCGGCAGTGCGGAGGTCACGCTTGGCGCGGGTCCACCCCGTCGTGTGCCTAATGACCAGCCGGTGTCTGCGCAGGCGGGAGAGTGCGGTGGCAGCGGTGCGGGTGGTGACTCCGAGCAACGTGGCGGCGGCGCCGAGGGCGAGGGTCCCTTCGCGACGCAGCAGAGCGTAGGCCTTTCCTGCTAGGTGTCCCAGGCCGGCGCGGGTGAAGAGGTCGTGCCGGGTGTCGGTGAGGTCGGCTTCGAGCATGGTGAGGAGCATGGTTCGTTCGGTGAAGATCGGCCCGGGGGGGCGGGGGTTATTAGTAGTTGTGGCCGGACCTTGCAGGAAACCTGTGGAAAGGTGCTCGGACAGTCGCCATTCGCTGGCGTTCGAGCCGTCCGCGCGGACGGCGAGCTGCACGTAGCCGTCCTCGCGCAGCGTCCGCAGGGCGCTGGCCGCGGTGGTGCGTCCCAGGCCCGCGAGGAGGGCGAGGTCGCGGATGGACGCGGCGACGGTGCGCTTGCCGGTGTGCAGGGTGAGGTAGGCCAGGGCGGTGAGGATCGTCTTCTCCGACGTCGCCCGCTCGCTCCTGCCCCACCGGCCCGGGCTCACCCGGAACCGCTCGAGGAGGGCGCTGACTGAGCCGACGATGCTCTCCAGCTCCACCAGGTCGCGCGGCTCGCGCTCGGACGGGAGAACGGCGTGCAGGGCCGCGTACTGGAGTGCCTTCTGCCACTGCCGCGTCAGGCGCTCGGCCGCTTCGTCGCGCGAGCGCGGGCGGCGGTGGCCGCGGCCGGTGTTCTTGGTCCGGAAGTGCTCCATCCCGGGAGCGGTCCGAGCGGCGTGCTCGACGTCAGTCAAGGACCAGCCGGCGTGCGCCGCGGAAAGCAGACACATGAACGCCGTCCACGACGGGTTCGCACCTCCGCCCGCGGCCGCCATATGCCCGGCGCCGGCAGCGCTGAGCTGGCGGTGCGCCCGATGCGTGGTGGTCGGGGCGGCCGGGGGAGCAGCGTCGATGGCGCGTGGCGGGCGGGAGGCTTGCAGCGCAGCGGTCACGGCCTCGATGGCGGCCGCGGTGACGGTCGCGTCCAGCAGCTCCTCTGCGCGGCCGCGGAGAACGCTCGAGAAGCTGCCGTCGCGGTGCGGGGACAGGGGAGGTCGAGCGGCGCCGGTGCGGGGGTTGCAGAGCATCCCGTGATCCAGCGTGCGGAAGTTCGCGCGAGCGGCAATCGCCAGCCGAGCCACCAGCTCGGCCGGAGCACCCTCGGCGAGTGCGATCCACAGGTGCCGGCCGCCAGTCCCGGAGGACTGGCACACGAGATGAGCGACCTGGTGCGCGTCCAGAACGGCGGAGAGAGCGTCGCAGTCGTCCGCGGCCTGCTCCATGAGGTCCGCGTCGACGCCGTGGGAGTCCTTGCCGTCGAAGTCGAAGCAGAGCAGCCGGAACGCTCCCGCGTCGTCCGCAAGGTAGACGGCCCAGGGAGTGCTCGGGGCGACTGGAGAGATCAGGAACGCCGTGGGATACGCGTTCTCGTCCAAGCGCCCGTAGGCGTCGCGGCGCATCGTCCGGACAGTGCCGCGCGGGCTCAGCCGACGCGTCAGGGACCATGCGTCGCCGCCGAGCGTCGACGAGCTGCTACGGCGCGCCGAAAGATCCATCATTGAATCTCTCAGCCCGTCGTGTAATCTTTCGGGCATAGAGAAGCCTCCCGTGAGGGTGGTGACTTGATTAGCTCGGACCCGTTGCTTTGGTCGGTGTCGGGGTACGAGCTACGAAACTTGGTGAGGCCCGCTTCGGCGGGCCTCCTTCGTTTAAGCGGCGGAGATGTGCGCCTCCTGGTCGATATCGAACGTCGGTGCCAGCACGGGCAGGCGCCCGGTGGAGTCGCGGAGCTGATCTGCCAGAAGCTCGAAGTACAGCGAGCGGGAGACGCCTGAGGCCTTGGCGGCGCCGTCGACGTCGTCCTTCAGCACGTGAGGCATCTGAAACTCGACGGGCACGGTGACGGCGCCGTTGCGCGCGCGTCGCTTCTGCTTGATCGGAGCCATGCGTCCAGAGTGGTGATCTAACCCCGGGATTGTGCGCGCCACGCCGCGCGTAGGGCGGATCAATCCCGGGATTAAGCGCGATTGCTGCCGAGGGACAGGGGCGTCAGCCCAGGTCACGCCGTGACGGCCCCCACCCGCCGAGGCATGAGACTCCCGTCGAACAACCATGTCGGCACCCTACCAAAATAGGCGCCACTCTCGTACCGATTCAGGTACACCGTCCATAGGGTCAGCCAGGACTCTGCAGCCACTCGCGAACCGAGGCGTCGAATGCGTCCGGCGCGACGTTGTACTCCCAGGCATGCGCAGCGGGCGGGAGCAGGGCTAGCGCGCTCCGTTCGACGTTCACGCTCACGAAAGCCCGTGACAACGAGGCAGGCACCTCCCGATCTCCGTCTGAGTGGATGAGGAGGGTCGGAACGGTGAGTCTTGGTCCTCGGGTCCAGTCCAGGGCATCGAAATCGATGGGCCCGGGAAGTCCTACGAGGGTGCTGAGGGGGCGAGTGGAGAGCGCGAACGTCCCAAGCGCACCCACCACCGATGGCAGATGAGCGCGGCGCGCTCCAGCCCGAATGACCTGCCGCCAGTCGGTGGCGGGCGCGATGAGGACGAGGGCTGTGATGAGTTGGCGGTGTTGAGACCGCTCGGTGAGTTGAAGTGCGATGCCGCCACCGAGGGACCAGCCGAACAGAACGATGCTGTGCGCTCCGTGCTCCACGGCGTAGCTGATCGCAGCATCGACGTCATCCCATTCGGTTTGACCGAGAGTCGACGCCCTGTTCTTCGTTGGTGGCCCATCTCCGTCGCCTCGGAACGAAGGAACGAGCGACGTGTAGCCGAGCTTGCGTGCTGCCGGGACTGAGCGCAGCGCGGTGATGCGAGTGGTGCGGATGCCGTGCACGTGGATCGCCCAGGTTTTTTCGCCCTCGCCGCCGGTCGACGGGAAGAGCCACGCCGGACATGGGCCTGTTGGCGCGTCGACGTGGATCTCGCGCACGCGCGGGTCGATGTCCTCAGGACGCGCGAAGACGTGCCCGGTCCATCGGCCTTCGTGAGCGGTAGAGAGATCGCCGCCGGTGACTTGAAGAACCTCGCGGCGAACGGTCCGCTCGATCGCGTCGTGATACAGGATCCGGCCGACGAGCGCGTGGCCCCGATCGGAGTCGAACCAGAAGCCGTACTCGCCGTCGTGAAGGGTTTCGGGCGTGGCGTGGAGGGTGAGGCTGTCCGGGGTCGCCGAGAGGACCTGCACCGTCCTCTTGCGCCCGGGCATCACGACTCGCCGCCCCAGGACGACACCGACGCCTGCCAGCAGGGAGAGGGCAGTCACAGCGGCTCCCGCTACTCCTGCGACAGCTCTCACGCCGACTTGCCGGGCGCTCATCGAGTCCAAGCTCTTGTGGTCGCGGGGGAGGGGAGCAGTTCCATCACGATGGCCTCCGCCGCTGCGACGTGACGAGCGTCGGCTGGTGTCAGACGGCCGCGGTGAGCGTTCTCGAAGTCGCGAAGCGCGATGACCAGGTCGTACACGACCGCGATCGATGATTCGTCTCGAGCGCGACTTGACCCGTTCGTAGCCGGCATCACCGCGAGTCTGCCGGCGAGGCGGCGAAGTCGCCGTGCATGCCGACTGAGTCGCGCCTCGCGCATGGCCTTCTGCAGAGTGAATGAGGCGATTCCGGTGACGATGAGGATCACGCCGCAGTAAAACAGGAAGTCGAACGCGTTCCGCAGGAGGACGCGGAAACCGAGGTCGGTGACCTCGAAGTGGTCGAGGGACAAGACGATGATCTCGTCGATGCAGGCGAGGATGACGAGGCTGCTGCCTGCGACGAAGAAGCCGTAGGAGCGCGCTTTTCTGCGACGGAGACCAAGCAGGAGCATCGTCGAGATGGCGAGGATCGCCGTCATGTAGATACTGGCGTAAAGCCAGGTACCTGTCTGGGAGATGTGCTCGGTGATGAAAGTTTTCGAGGTGGGTTCCTTGTCGGTGATGAACAGGAACGGCACGACGAAGGACACGAGCATGGCGGCAAGGATGAGCTTCCTCGTCCAGAATCGCGGGGTGCTGCGGGACTGAAGGAGGGCTGCTCTCATGACCAACCAGAACGCGGTGGTCGCCAGGACGTTCTGGGCGAGGTTGATGTAGTTCTCGCCACCGAGAAACCGGTCCAATCCGGGGTGGACTCGGGTGAGGAGCGCGAGGGAGCCGACTCCGCTCGCGAGCCAGGACAACCGGCTCGAGGGCTGGGAGACAGCAGCGGGGATCCGGGCGACGAAGACGACGGCGAGGACCACAAGAGCGATCAGGGCTAGAGCCTGCATCTACCCGAAGACCTCCTCGTCCTCCCGGAAACGAGGACGCAGGAGTGAGCGGGAAAGAAGATGGGCGAGGTGCTCTGCTTCGCCTTCGAGGATGCGCCGGTCCCCATCAACGTTCTCGAGGTCCTCCAAGCCGCCTGCTTCTAGGAGCCGGCCGCGCACGACTCCGTTCGTCCCCCGGTAGGAGGCGACGGAAGAGTCGTCCCCAAGGACGTTGCAGCCGGGGTGGCGGAGGGCGATATGAGCGAGTTCGTGCAGGATGCAGTGCATCTGGTAGAGCTGGGTATCGGTCGAGCGGTAGAGAATCTGGGCCTCGTCGGGAAAATCGACCCAGAGAGCTGTGAGCGTCTGCCAGTCATCGTCGTCGATGGCATCGACGTGGATCGGTTTGCCGTGCAGGTCAGAGACATGCTTGAGGAGGGCATCCAAGGTCTGATCGTCCTGGAACCGGTTCTCCTCGAACGTCTGCGTCGTGCGTGCGGCGACGTCGGCGTGTTCGAACCACAGGGCTTCGTTGCTCTGGGTGGTGCTCATTCGGTAGTGCCCTCCTTCGGAGTTCGCTCGATCGACAGAATCGCCTTGGTCACGGCGGCGAGCTGCTTCGCGTTCATGCCCCCCAGCGCTCGAGCACTGATGGAGGTGGCTCCGGTAGCCAATAGCGCCCGGTGGAAGCGGATCTCCGCTTCGATGAGCTCGCTGGCTTCGTCTTCACGCCTTGCAGTCAGGTACTCGTAGCTGACGCCGAAGAACTCGCTGAGACCGACGAGCAGATCGACCGGCAGCCGCGTGGAGCCCTCCAGCTCAAGCAGCTCATCCCAGTCCTTCGGCTCGAAGCTGATGTCACGACCGCGGATGGACTGAACGAGGGTGTCGAGAGTGAAGATCTGAGCATCCGCACTCGTCGGCCCTTCGGCGAGGAATCGGAGTCGTCGAGCGAACTCCCTGCCGTCGATGCGCTCAGCAGTGAGCTCTCCGCCACCGTCTTCGGGGTTCGGAGAAGACGCGAGCTGCAGCACTTCGTACGGTTCGACCCCGAAGGCTCCAGCGAGCTTCTCGATGTCGTTGGTGGTGAACGGCGCTTCGCCGCGCAGACGGATGTAGAAGTAGTTCGCCGAGATGCCTGCAGCACGGATGAGTTCGGTGTTGGTCAGCCGTGCACGATCGCGGAGCGTCTCGACCGCGCGGACCACGCGTCGCGAAAAGTCGGTCGGTCCCGGCGCCGGTCGTCTAGCCACCCCTAGAATGTACCAAAGATGATATAAGCCCATTTCGGTAACCGAATCGGGTTGCAATAGCTACCGAAATCGGTAGTTTTATCGTGTGCCTGCTTCTTCGTCTCGGTACTCAACCGTCCTGTTCGCCCTCGTCGCCTCCCTCCTCGTGAGCGGCTGCTCGTCGACCTCGCCGAGTGAGGCGTCTCATGAGAACGAGCTACCGACGACCGCCTCACCACTCCCCAGCATCCGACTCTTATCGCCGACGCCGACTCCCGAGGACGTACAGCCGGTCGATGCGGAGCCGTCCCCAGAACCGTCTCCGCTGAGCAGAGCCGTCGCGATTGCGACGGAAGCGGCGGTGGCGTTCTGCCGTCCAACGGTCGGTTACGACACCTGGATCAGCGAGCTCTACCCGTTTTTGAGCCAGCGGGCAGCATTAGCCTACGAGACGGTCGACCCGGCAAACGTGCCCTGCACGAGCCTCGCGGGCGCTGCGACCGTCCGCGACGGTGACGGCGCGTTCACGATGCGCATCCTCGTCCCCACCGACGCGGGGGAGTACTCCGTGTACGTCCACCGCACCACGGAGAGCACTCCCTGGGCCGTCGAGCAGATCACCCCTCTCACCTCGGAGTAACGGGATGCAGAAGGGGGGACTGGGGGTGCTTGCAGCGGTCATGGTGCCCGTCGTGGCGGTCGCGATGCTGTTGTGGGTGCTGTTCTTCGGCGGCTCCGCTGCCGCGGCGTGCCTGCCGGGCGGGGGACCGGTCAGCGTGTCCGCTGTCCCTGCGGACGCGAAGGTCGGGGCCTACGGGCACGACCAGCTCGTGAATGCAGCACTGATCGTGAACGCAGGAGCGGCGAAGGGGCTCGGCGCGGACGGGCAGACACTGGGCGTGCAGACGGCGATCGGGGAGTCATCCCTGGTGAACATCGGCTACGGGGACGGTGCGATCAACCCGGACGGGTCAGTTGCCGACTCGATCGGACTGTTCCAGCAGCAGTCGAGCTGGGGCACCGTTGAGCAGCGAATGGACCCGACGACCTCGGCGGGCTTCTTCTACGACCGCCTCGTCGCGGTCGAGGGTTGGCAGTCGATGGAGCCCTCGATCGCGATCAACAAGGTCCAGCGCAACGCCGACCCGAACCACTACAAGAAGTACCGCGCTGACGCCGTGGGGATCATGACCTACCTCAACGGCCTCGGCAGCAGCACGACCGCACCTGCGACGACCGCTGCACCGGTCGGTGTTTCGTCTACGCCGGCCAGCACCGCACCTGCGACGGCTGCGCCGATCGGTGGATGCGTCGCCGTATCTGGCGACGCGCAGGCCCTCGCAGCCGGCCTCGTGACGGCGATGGAAGAGGGGCGCCTGCGACTGCTCGAGGACCGGTATGCGCAGCAGATCCGCGACATGGCCGCCGGAACCGCGAAGGAGAACTGCGGCATCGACGTGCGGATCCTCCAGATCATCACCATCGCGCTAAACACGTTCGGAAAGGTGGGCGTCTCCGACCTCAACCGCCAGTGCACCGGATCCCTCCTGGGCGCCGGCACCGGCTCTTCTCACTGGATGAACGGCGGCGGGAACGCGGTCGATTTCTTCTCCTTCGACGGCACGGCCACGACCGGCTGCGACGCGAACGCGCTCACGCTCCTCACCGTCCTGGACCCACAGGTTCCGGCGGGCTCGCGTGCCGGGCAGATCCAGTGCCGCTCGACCAGCTACCAGCACATCACCCAGTTCACAGACACCCCGAACCACCTGCACTTTGACGTCGCCTACGCCGACGGCCCCCTCACCACCGGATAGCCGGACCTTTTCGGCGCCCCAACCGGCGGCGCCGAACACCCCGCACCACCACCACACGAAACGGAGCACACCATGTCTGTACTCGCCCTCACCTCCGACCTGATCACAGCCGCCGGCAGCTTCGGGGCCGTCGTCCCCGACCCGGGCCCCGGGGGCATGCCGCCCGGATTCGAGGCCTTCACCACCGTTATGGGCTGGGCCAAGTGGGTCGGCCTCGGCGTCGCCGTCGTCGGCCTGATCATCCTCGGCGTCACCATGACCGTCTCCGCCCGCCGCGGCGAGGGCGGAGAGATCGGCGGCTGGCTCGGCCGACTCCTCGTCGGCGTCATCATCGTCTCCGCCGCGTTCACGATCGTCGGCTTCCTCATGGGCAGCTAGCGCACGAGGACACCGACCGGCATCACCAACGAGAGGCACGACGTCATGAGCGACACGCAGTCCCGCAACCCGTTCACCAGTCGAGGATTCATCTTCGGAGCAATCGTCTTCGGAATTCTTGTCCTGGCCGCGATCCTGCTCGCCGTCACGTCCCTGGACAGTGGTGGCGAGCAGGGCACCGCCACGCCCGCCACCACTGCAACGCCCACCTCCCAGGCCTCAGAGCTCGACGCCGATGCTGCGAGCATCTGCGGCCTCCCTGGACTCGACGAGAGCGGCAACCTCGCTGCTGCACCCGACGCGGAGTGGACCATCGTCGGCACCATGGCAGCGCCCTCCTCGGACGATGCAGGGCCTGGCGTCGTCGACGCCGACGGAGTCCGCAGCTGCTACGCGCACACCGTGGAAGGCGCAGCCTTCGCCGTCGCGAATCTCTGGGCGATGGGAACGGACGGCCGTCTGAGCGACCTCGTCACCGAACGCCTCACCGTCCCCGGCCCCGGTCGAGACGCCGCGCTGGCCCGGGAGACCACTCAGAGCAACACCGGCCTGAGCTCCCAGATCGCCGGCGTGAAAGTCCTCGCCTACGACGGCCAGAACGCCACCATCGACATCGCCTTCCAGATCTCCGACGGACGTCTCATCAGCTTCCCCTACGCCCTCAGCTGGTCCGAGGGCGACTGGAAGTTCGTGCTCACCGATGACGGACTCCCCACCTTCCGCCCGGTCGCTCTGCAGAGCCTCGGCGGCTACCTCCCTTGGAGCGGCACCACATGACCCCAGTCCCCGACAAAGAGCCGTGCTCCGTCGTCGACGTTCTCTGCTGGACCGGAGAAGGCATCGGCAACGTCGTCTCGCAGGCGTCGAACGACGCTCTGCAGCAGTTCGTCAACAACATCCTGGAGGGCTTCGGCAAAGCGGTCGTCTCGCTCGGCACCCTCTGGGTGAACGTTCCCTCCCCGGTGACCGTTGTCGACCGGGGAGGCGGCGTTAACGGCGGCGGCACACCGCCCCTGCCGGAGGCGTTCGAGACGATCCTCGGCTACGTGACGTGGGTCGCGGCGGGCCTCGCGGTCATGTCGCTGATCATCGCCGGCGTCATGATGAGCATCCGTCGCCGCCACGGCGACGGCGAAGCGCACATGGGACGCATCGGCGTCATCATCTTCGCCGTCTTCCTGCTCTCCTCCGCCTCCGCACTTGTGACAGGGTTCCTGCCCTTGGCGCTGCACCTGAACGAGTCCTCGAGCACCGTCGGCTGGGTGCAAGGGCAGCTCGAGTGGTACGCCGGCGGGCTCGCGATCCTCTCGGTCCTTGTCGCCGCCGGCCGCATGGTGTGGACGCAACGTGCAGGCGAGCTGCGCACCCTCGCCCGGTCGGTGCTGACGCTGATCGCCGTCGCCGGAGCGGGACTCGTCGTGATCCGCCTCGCCACGCAGGCTGGGGACGCGTTCTCGGTCTGGATCCTCAACAACTCCACCGACTGCGACGTCACCAACGGTGAGAGCAACTGCTTCGGCACCAACGTCTTCGCGATGATCTCTCTTACCGCGACCGCTCCCATCGGCCTGATCGGCCTCTTCCTCCTTGGGATCCTCGCCGTGCTGATGACGTACGTCCAAGTCGCGCTGATGGTGTTCCGCGGCGCGATGCTGGTCGTCCTCGCCGGCATCTTCCCGATCGCCGCGGCCGCGACCAACACGGAGACCGGGCAGCAGTGGTTCAAGAAGACCCTCGCCTGGACCCTCGCATTCATCCTCTACAAGCCGGCCGCGGCGATCGTCTACGCGATCGCCTTCCGGATGACCGGTACTGACCTGTTCAAGTCGGACGGCACCGGGCTGTTCCAGATCGTCACCGGCCTCGCGCTGATGCTCATCGCACTCGTCGCACTGCCCGCCCTGATGCGCTTCCTCGTCCCCGCTGTCGCCTCGGTGGGCGGCGGGGGTGGCGGTGCAGGCCTCCTGCTCGGTGCGGCCGCGGCCGGTGGAGCGGCGGAGATTGCCAGCGGAGCGATCCGCTCGCGCAGCGGAGGCGACAGCGGCGGGGGCGGAGGAACGCCCGGCGGCGGTGGCTTCGGCTCCGCACCGTCCGGCAGCAGCGCCTCCGCCGGCAGCAAGGGGTCACCCGCTGCGACTCCGGCCGCCTCCGGCGCAGGCGGCGGCGCAGCTGGCGGAGCTGCGGCCGGCGGTGGCGCGGCAGCGGGCGGTGCGGCGGTAGGCGGTGGTGCCGCAGCCGCGGCAGGAGGTCCGATCGGTGTCGGCCTTGCGGTGGCAGGGAAGGCCGCCGAAGGCGCGAAGCACGCAGCAGGGGCGGTCAAGGCCGCCACGGACGACGCCACTGGCGGCAACGGAAGCGGGAACTGATGAGCACGACAACCCCTATGCGCAGCGCTGAGGCGCCGCGGACGTACGGCAACTGGCGTCGCCCGCAGACTGCGGGACTCGGCGGCCTCGGACAGCTCGCCACGGGCGTGCTGTTCGTCGGCATCCTCTCCTCGATCATCGCGTCGATGTTCTCCGGCCTCGGGGCCGCGCTCGTCGTCGCCGCGATCTTCGGCGGGATCTTGCTGACGGTTTCAGTGAAGGACAAGCACGGGCAGAGCGCCCTCGGAAGGACGGTGAATCGCGTGAACTGGATGCGGACGAAGGCCAAGGGAGCGAACGTCTATCGTTCAGGTCCCGCGGGTCGGGCGAAATGGGGCACGTTCCAGCTCCCCGGACTCGCGGCGGCGTCGCAGCTCTCCGAGCACGAGGACTCGCACGGGCGCCGATTCGCTCTCGTGCACGTCCCCTCCACCAAGCACTACACCGTCGTGATCGCTACCGAGCCGGACGGCGCCGCGCTGGTGGATCAGGAGCAGGTCAACAACCAGGTCGCGGAGTACGGCATCTGGCTCTCCAACCTCGGAGACGAGCCCGGCATCGAGGCAGCCTCCGTCACCGTCGAGACGGCCCCCGACACCGGCACGCGCCTGCGCTCGGAAGTCGAGGGGTCGATGGACCCGGATGCGCCGGAGTTCGCTCGAGCGATGCTCTCGGAGGTCGTGAGCAGCTACCCGGTCGGGTCGGCCACGATCCGCGCCTACGTCGCGATCACCTTCTCCTCTCTCTCCCGCATCGGCGGGAAGCGCCGCAACGCGAAGGAGGTCGCCGCCGACCTCGCCGCCCGCCTGCCTGGCCTGACGACGAGCCTTGCCGCGACAGGGGCCGGCGCTGCACGGCCGCTCGGTGCTCAGGAGCTGTGCGAGGTGATCCGGATCGCTTACGACCCCGCCGCCGCCGTCCTGATCGATGAGGCCCGCGCCTCCGGGGACGTGCCCGAGCTGTCGTGGACGGACGTCGGCCCCGCGGCCGCTGAGTCC
>NZ_PSWD01000038.1:0-19943 GCF_002931705.1 Rathayibacter sp. AY1C5 | reverse complement strand
GGGGGAGGGGGAACGCGTCATCGCAGGACTTTCTCGAGTGGCCGGCGGGGGCCGGAAGAGGGGGTACTCGATGCTCGCACGGCGGACGCACGAGTGCGACCGGAACGGGGGCCCTCCGTCTGGGGGACGCGTGGGAGCTGAGGTCCTCCGCGGGTCAGAGCGCAGGGAAGGGCCGCCTGAGAGCGTCCAGCCGCTTCCGCCAGGCGTCCAGGCGGCCCGGCTCCGCGGCGAGCGCCGGTCCGTCCGCCCAGGCGGTCGCCAGCCGGAGACCGTGCAGGGCGTTGGCCGTCCAGACCTCACGGCCCTCGAGCGACTCCGGCTCGGCCGGGGCCTCGATCACGTCCACGCCGAGCGCGCCGGCGAGCACCGAGACGGTCCGAGCCGTCACGCTGCGCACGCGGGTGCTCGTCGCCGGAGGGACGACCAGCGCGTCGCCCAGCCACCACAGGATCGCGCTGCTCGCTCCGTCGATGACGGCGCCCTCGGCGTCGAGCAGCACGGCCTCGTCCGCTCCCGCGGCGTGCGCGAGCGTTCGCAGGAGGGCGAGACGTGCGATGTCCGGCCCCTTCCAGGACGGTGTCCGGCGCGGATCCACGGGGCTCGTCCACAGCACCACCGAGCGGGTCGTCGGCGGGGCGGGTCGCAGCCGGAGCCGCAGGGCGCCTCCCGAGAGCTCGACGCGCGGGAAGGACCGGCCCTCGCGGGGCAGGGCGGCGATCGCGGCGTCGAGGAACGCCTCGACGTCCGGGTGCCCGCCCGCCGAGGCGACGGAGGCGGCGAACCGCTCGCGGTGCAGGTCGAGTCCGCGAACCCGGCCCTCGTCCACCAGCCAGGAGTCGGCCGCGTCCAGGGAGGTGCCGGGCGGCTCGGGAACGCTCGTCAGGGCCCGCCCGTCCCACTCCCGAACCTGCTCGCCGTCCACGACCGCCTACGCTAGCCCAGTGGTCTCGGAGGATCGGCACGTCCGCTCGATCGAGCTGCCCTGGGTCGATCCGGAGCTCGCGCACCACGCCCTGTTCGCCACGGCCGAGGCGTCGTTCTGGCTCGACTCGGGCCTCGGAGCGACGAGCGGCCGCTCCTACCTCGGCGCGTGCGCCCGCGGGGACGTGCTCCTCGTCGAGGCCGGCGGCGACGTGGCAGCGGCGCTCGCCGCGGTCGACGACGAGGCCCCGGCGGGCGACCGCGCGCTCGGCCGCTACGGCTGGATCTCCTACGAGGCGGGAGCAGCCTCCGTCTCCCTGCCCTCGGCGCCGACCGGCCCCGCGGATCCGCCGGCCCTCGCCCTGCTCCGGGGCGACCCCGTGCTCGAGTTCGACCACGGGGCCCGGACCGTCCGCCTGGTCGCCACGGGAGACGTGCAGGAGCTCACCGCGCGCCTGCTCGAGCTCGTCGGGGCGCCCGCCCCCGCGGACCCCGCGGATCCCGAGCCCGCCGGCGTCCCGGTCCGCCGCCACTCCGCCGCCGAGTACACGGCGCTGATCGGCCGCTGCCAGGAGGCCATCCGCGCGGGGGACGCCTACCAGCTCTGCCTCACCGACGAGATCGTCGTCGAGGGCCGGTTCGATCCGGTCGAGGCGTACCGTCGCCTCCGCCGCTCCAGCCCGAGCCATCACGGCGGGCTGATCCGCCTCGGCCCGCTCGCGCTCGTCAGCGCCTCGCCCGAGCGGTTCCTCACCGGCGGGGCCGATGGACGCGTCGCCACGCATCCCATCAAGGGCACGCGCCCCCGGGGCCGGGACGCCGACGAGGACCGCGCGCTCCGGGACGAGCTCGTGTCGAGCGTGAAGGAGCGGGCCGAGAACGTGATGATCGTGGACCTCGTCCGCAACGACCTCGCCCGGATCGCCGCCCCCGGCTCCGTCGTCGTCGACCGCCTGCTCGAGGTGGAGAGCTACCCGCACGTCCACCAGCTGGTCAGCGAGGTCTCGGCCCGCCGCGCGCCGGGCGTCGGGATCGCCGAGCTGATCGCGGCCCTCTTCCCGGCCGGCTCGATGACGGGAGCGCCCAAGCGCCGGGCGGTGGAGCTGCTGCGGGAGTGGGAGGGCGGTCCCCGCGGCGTCTACTCCGGCGCCTTCGGCCGCCTGGGCTCGGACGGCTCGCTGGACCTCGCGATGACCATCCGCACCCTCGTGCTCGACGGCGAGCGCGCCCGCCTGGGGACCGGCGGCGGCATCACCGCGCTCTCGGTGCCGGAGGAGGAGGTCGAGGAGACGCGGCTGAAGGCGCGGGCGCTCCTCGCGGTGCTGGGCGCCGCCGAGGAGTGAGCGGGCGCCGCGTTCGTCTGCCGTGCGCGCGGGGCCAGTAGGGTTGATGGTCGAACGCAGCCGCCCACGCGTGCGCGTTCTCCCCCTCCTTCAGAAGTGAGAAGCACCTGTGGCAGAAGACACCTCCCGGCAGACCGGCGCGAGCGACGAGGAGCGCTACGACTTCCGAGCGCTCCAGGAGAAGTGGCTCCCGATCTGGGAGGAGACGCGCCCGTTCGCGACGGACGACCCCGACGACAAGCGCCCCCGCAAGTACGTGCTCGACATGTTCCCGTACCCCTCGGGCGACCTGCACATGGGCCACGCCGAGGCGTACGCGCTCGGTGACGTGATCGCGCGCTACTGGCGCCAGCAGGGCTTCAACGTCCTCCACCCGATCGGCTGGGACAGCTTCGGCCTGCCCGCCGAGAACGCCGCGATCAAGCGCGGGCTGAACCCGGTCACCTGGACCTACGACAACATCGAGCAGCAGAAGCGCTCGATGAAGCGCTACGCCGCGTCCTTCGACTGGGACCGCGTGCTGCACACCTCCGACCCCGAGTACTACAAGTGGAACCAGTGGCTGTTCCTCAAGATGTACGAGAAGGGCCTCGCCTACCGCAAGGACAGCTGGGTCAACTGGGACCCGGTGGACCAGACGGTCCTGGCGAACGAGCAGGTCCTGGCGGACGGCACCTCCGAGCGCTCCGGCGCGGTCGTGGTCAAGAAGAAGCTCACGCAGTGGTACTTCAAGATCACCGACTACGCCGACCGGCTGCTCGACGACCTGAACCAGCTCGAGGGCTCCTGGCCGTCGAAGGTCATCGCCATGCAGCGCAACTGGATCGGCCGCTCCATCGGCGCCGACGTCGAGTTCGAGATCGAGGGCCGCGACGAGCGCGTCACCGTCTTCACCACGCGCCCCGACACGCTCTACGGGGCGACCTTCATGGTCGTCGCGCCCGACTCCGATCTCGCCTCCGAGCTGGTCGAGGGCTCCGAGCCCGCGATCCGCGACGCGTTCCGCAGCTACCTCGAGACGGTGCAGAAGTCGAGCGAGATCGAGCGCCTGACCGCCGACCGCCCCAAGACCGGCGTGTTCCTCGGCCGCTACGCGGTGAACCCCGTGAACGGCGAGCGGCTGCCGATCTGGGCCGCCGACTACGTCCTCTCCGACTACGGCCACGGAGCCGTCATGGCCGTGCCCGCGCACGACCAGCGCGACCTCGACTTCGCCCGCGCCTTCGACCTGCCCGTGCGCGTGGTCGTCGACACCAACGCGTCCGTCACCGGGGCGATCCCGGTCATCCCCGAGGACCCGGAGGAGCTGGCCGCGCTCGAGAAGGAGTACTCGCTCGACCCCGCCACGACCGGCGAGGCGCTGACCGGCGACGGCCGCCTGATCAACTCCGGACCGCTCGACGGGCTCTCCAAGCGCACCGCCATCGAGCGCGTCATCAGGATGCTCGAGGAGCGCGGCCGCGGCCGCTCGGCCAAGAACTACCGCTTGCGCGACTGGCTGATCTCGCGTCAGCGCTACTGGGGCACCCCCATCCCGATCATCCACGGAGCCGACGGCGAGCTCGTGCCGGTTCCCGAGGACCAGCTGCCCGTCGTCCTGCCCTCCACCGACGGTCTCGACCTGCAGCCGAAGGGCTCGTCGCCGCTCGGAGCGGCGGAGGACTGGGTGAACGTGCCGCACCCGGTGGACGGCTCGCCCGCGCGCCGCGACCCGGACACGATGGACACCTTCGTCGACTCCTCGTGGTACTTCCTCCGCTTCCTCTCGCCGAAGGACGACACGCAGGCCTTCGATCCGAAGCTCGCCGAGAAGTGGGCGCCCGTCGACCAGTACGTCGGGGGCGTGACGCACGCGATCCTGCACCTGCTGTACGCGCGCTTCATCACCAAGGTGCTGTTCGACCTGGGCTACGTGTCGTTCACGGAGCCGTTCACGGCGCTGCTGAACCAGGGCATGGTGCAGATGGACGGCGCGGCGATGTCCAAGTCGAAGGGCAACATCGTCCGCCTCTCGGACCAGCTGGACGAGTTCGGCGTCGACGCCGTGCGCCTGACGATGGCGTTCGCCGGCCCGCCCGAGGACGACATCGACTGGGCCGACGTCTCGCCCGGCGGCAGCGCGAAGTTCCTCGCCCGCGCCTGGCGCCTGGCGAAGGACGTCACCTCGAGGCCCGACGTCGAGTGGAAGTCGGGCGACGCGGCTCTGCGCCGCCAGACCCACCGCTTCCTCGCGGAGTCCCCGTCGCTGATCGAGGCGTTCAAGTTCAACGTCGTGGTCGCGCGGCTGATGGAGCTCGTCAACGCGACCCGCAAGGTCGTCGACTCGGGCGCCGGGGCCGGGGACCCCGCGGTCCGCGAGGCGGTCGAGGTGGTCGCGATGGCTCTCAACCTGTTCGCGCCGTACACGGCCGAGGACATGTGGCACCGTCTGGGCTACGAGGGCACCGTCGCGCACGCGCTGTGGCGCAAGGCCGACCCGTCGCTGCTGGTCGAGGAGAAGGTCACGGCGATCCTGCAGGTCGACGGCAAGGTCCGCGACCGGCTCGAGGTCTCGCCGAAGATCTCCTCCGACGAGCTCGAGGAGAAGGCGCGGGCCACGGCCGGCGTCGCCCGGGCTCTCGTCGGCCGCGAGGTCGTGAAGGCGATCGTGCGGGCGCCGCGCCTGGTGAACCTGGTGACGAAGGCGGTCTAGCCGCCGATCCGTCCCGACGGGGCTCCTCCTCTCGCAGGAGGGGCCCCGTCGTCCGTCCTGCGCCGGTGCTGCTCTCTCCTCCACAGGGAGGCGATCCGGCGGGCTGTCCCCGGATCGGTGTCGGCGGCCGCGCCGGGCGGTGACGCGGGTCCTACTGTCGGCGGATGCCAGAGACCAGCGGGACGGACGACGAGCAGTTGACGGCGCTGCTGCGGCCCCGCCGCGCCCGCCCGCGCTGGCGCGTGGGAGTGGGAGCGGCGGTCGTGCTCGTCATCGGCGCCGCGGTGGTCGCGGTGCTGCTCGCGGGAGCGCGGTCGAGCGGTCATGAGCGGGTCCTGGAGCCCGCCGTGTCGACGAGCGCGCCCGCTGCTGCGGCGGTCGAGTCACTGTACGTTCACGTGGCCGGCGAGGTCGCCTCTCCGGGGCTGTACGTCCTGTCGCCGGAGGCGCGGGTGGCGGACGCGGTCGCCGCCGCCGGAGGGTTCCAGGAGTCGGCGGAGCGCGCGGCGGTCAACCTGGCCCGGAGGCTCGTGGACGGCGAGCAGATCGTCGTGCCGGCCGTGGGAGCGGCGCCGGCCGCGGCGGGAGCGGCTCCGGGCGGGGCCGCTCCAGGAGGAGCCTCCGCCGCCGGATCCGTGCTGAGCCTGAGCGCGGCGACGGCGGCCCAGCTGGAGGAGCTGCCCGAGATCGGCCCGGCGACCGCGAAGAAGATCGTCGCCCACCGGGAGGCGAACGGCCCGTTCTCCTCCGTCGACCAGCTGCTCGAGGTCCCCGGGATCGGCGAGAAGACGCTCGCCGCGTTCCGCGACCAGGTCGCGCCGTGAGGAGCGTGCGGGCGGCGGACCTGCGGCTCCTGCCGGCAGCGGTGGCCGCCTGGACCACCGCGTGGGCGGCCGGGATGCTGCCGGTCGCGGCAGTGCTCGACGGGGGCCTCTCGTGGTGCGCCGCGGGCTGGGTGCTGCTCGGGGCGGCGTGCGTCCTGCTCCGGCGCGGCCTCGGCGGACGGCTGGTCGGAGCGGTGCTCGTCGGGGGCGCGGGTGCCGCCCTCGCCCTCACCTCCGTCGTCGCCGCGGCGCCCGGTGACCACCCGGCGTCGCTGCGGGAGGCACAGGAGGATCGCGCCCTCACCCCGGTCACCGTGCGCGTCGACACGGGTGCCCGACCGCTCGCGACCGGGGGAGTGTGGTTCGACGCGACGGCGCTGCGGGTGGGAGACGCGTCGACCGCGGCCCCCGTCCGCGTGCTGCTCGCCGATCCCGGCGGTCGGCTGCCGGTGGGCGCCGAGCTCGACCTGGAGGCGCGTGCTGCGGCGCAGGAGGCGCCCGTCGGCGAGGCGACGATGCTGAGGGCGGCGTCCGTTCAGGACCGGCGCGGTCCCGGGGGAGCGGCGGCCGTCGCGGAGGTGCTGCGCTCGCGCTTCCTCGAACGCGCGGCGCTGGTCGGCGGCGACGTGGCGGGGCTGCTGCCGGGCCTCGCGACCGGCGACACGTCCGCGCTCGACGCGGGGCTCGAGGAGGCGATGCGCACCGCGTCGCTCACCCACCTGACCGCCGTCTCGGGCGCCAACTGCGCCGTGGTGGTGGTCGCCGGCTGGACGATCGCGGCGCTCCTCGGCGCCGGGCGCCGCCTCCGGACCGTCGCCGCCCTCGCCCTGCTCGCCGGCTTCGTGGTGCTGGTGACCCCCGAGCCGAGCGTGGTGCGGGCCGCCGTGATGGCGACGGTGGTCCTCCTCGCGCGGCTCGGGCGTCGCTCCGGAGCGGCCGTGCCCGCCCTGCTCGCGACCGTCGTCGTGCTCGTGGCCGCCGACCCCTCGATCGCGGGGAGGCTCGGCTTCGTGCTGTCCGTCCTCGCCACCGCCGGACTCCTGCTGCTCGCCGAGCCGATCGCGGGCGCTCTCGGTCGAGTGCTGCCCCGGCCTCTCGCCCTGCTGCTCGCGGTGCCGACCGCGGCGCAGCTCGCCTGCCAGCCCGTGCTGCTGCTCGTGGACCCGTCGGTGCCGGTGTACGGAGTGCTCGCCAACCTGCTCGCCGAGCCCGCGGCACCCGCCGCGACCGGGCTCGGGC
This sequence comes from Rathayibacter sp. AY1C5, assembly GCF_002931705.1. NCBI lineage: Bacteria > Bacillati > Actinomycetota > Actinomycetes > Micrococcales > Microbacteriaceae > Rathayibacter > Rathayibacter sp. AY1C5. The sequence continues at coordinate 12,924 of NZ_PSWD01000038.1, read as the reverse complement.
TCATCGGCTGCCTGCTCGCCCCCTGGTGGCCCGGAGCCGCCGACGCTGCGATCCGGCTCGCCGCCGTCCCCGCCTGGTGGATCGCCTCGATCGCCCGCGCCGTCGACTCGTGGCCCGCCCCGAGGATCGCCTGGTGGCCCGGAGTAGGAGGAGCGCTCACGCTCACCGTGCTGACCCTGCTCGCCCTCGTGCTGGTCACGCAGTCGCCGCGGCTCGCGCGGGTGCGCCGGATCGCCGCCGTCGGGCTGGCGTGCGCGATCGCCGCCGCCGGCGGCACCACCGTCGCCACGCCGCTCCTCCGCGCCGCCTCGGTTCCCGAGGACTGGCGTGTCGCGATGTGCGACGTCGGGCAGGGCGACGCGGTCCTCCTCCGCGGAGACGCGGGCGTGCTGCTCGTCGACACGGGGCCCGAGCCCGCACCGCTCGAGGCCTGCCTCCGCCTGATGGGAGTGGACCGGATCCCGCTGCTGGTGCTCACTCACTACGACCTCGACCACGTCGGCGGGCTCCAGGCCGTCCTCGGACGGACCGACGCCGCGCTCGTCGGGCCCGCCGCGGGCCGCGACGACGAGCGCGACCGGGCGGCGCTCACCGGCGCGGGGGTCGCCGTGCAGGAGGCGGTCCGCGGCGACAGCGGCGCGCTCGGCTCGCTGCGCTGGCGGGTCGAGTGGCCGGAGCGGCGGAGCGCGCTGCGGGGGAACGAGGCGAGCGTGACCCTCCGGGTCGACATCGGCCCGGACGCCCGCGGCGGCCCGCTCTCCGTCGCGCTCCTGGGCGACCTCGGCGAGCAGGAGCAGGGACGCGTCTCCCGGCTGCCGGTCGGCCGGGTCGACGTCGTCAAGGTCGCGCATCACGGCTCCGCCGACCAGTCGCCCGCCCTCTACGACGCGCTCGGCGCGAGCGTCGGGCTGATCTCCGTCGGGGCGGAGAACGACTACGGACATCCGAATCCGTCGCTCCTCGCTCTGCTGGCCGAGCGCGGGGTCGAGGCGCTGAGGTCGGATGTCGAGGGTACGGTCGTGCTCGCGTCCCGCAGCGACGGGATCGCGGTCTGGGTGAGCGGCGCGACGGCTCCCGCGGCGGCCTCGGGGCGCCGTGAGCGGGCCGTAGGGTGGAGGGCGCTCGGACGGGCGCGGCACGGAAGGACACGGCATGGCAGGCAGGGCCCCGGCGCGCGCGAAGGCAGCGCCCTCGAAGGCGGCGATCCCGCAGCTCGCCTGGAACCAGACCCGGCCGGCGCCGATCGTGCTGATCACCGGCCCGGAGCAGTTCCTCGCCGACCGCGCGCTGCGCTTCCTCCGCGAGTTCCTCCGGGCCGAGGATCCGAGCCTCGAGGTCAGCGACATCGACGCCGGCGGCTACGCGCCGGGGGAGCTGCTGACGCTCGCGAGCCCGTCCCTCTTCGACGAGCCCCGCCTCATCCGCGTCTCGAACGTCGAGAAGTGCACGGACGCGTTCCTCCTCGAGACCCTCGACTACCTCTCGGCGCCCGCGGACGGGGCGACCCTGGTGCTCCGCCACGGCGGCGGCAACCGGGGCAAGAAGCTCCTCGACGCCATCCGCTCGGGCACGGGCGGCGGCATCGAGATCGTCTGCGCCGAGCTCAAGCGCGAGAGCGACAAGGTCGACTTCGCGATCGCCGAGTTCCGCACCGCCGGCCGCACGGCGACCACCGGTGCCGTCCGAGCCCTGGTGTCTGCCTTCTCCGACGACCTCGACGAGCTCGCGTCGGCGTGCCAGCAGCTGCTGTCCGACGTCACCGGCGAGATCACCGAGGCGACCGTCGCGAAGTACTACGGCGGCCGCGTCGAGACCACGGCCTTCACCGTCGCCGACTCCGCGATCGCGGGCCGTCACGGCGAGGCGCTGCTCGGGCTCCGCCACGCCCTCGCCTCCGGTGCCGACCCGGTACCGATCGTCGCCGCGTTCGCGAGCAAGCTGCGGACCATGGCGAAGGTCGCCGGCTCGCGCGAGGGCTCGGGCCAGGTCGCCTCGCGTCTGGGCCTCGCTCCGTGGCAGGTGGACCGGGCCCGGCGCGACCTGCAGGGCTGGACCGGCGAGGGCCTCGGCACCGCGATCCTGACGGTCGCCGACGCCGACGCGAACGTGAAGGGCGCCACCCGCGACCCCGTCTACGCCCTCGAGCGCATGGTCTCCGTCGTCTCCGCCCGGGGCCTCTGACCCGCCCGAAAGGCCCTGCTCCCGCGATCCGCACCGACCTCGTCCCCGGCGGGTCTCGATACGCCGCTCCGCGGCCACTCGACCAGCAGTGAGGGGATCACCTCCCCTCGCAGGGTCGCACCGCGGCCGACGAAGAGTCGGACGACGACCTCGCAGGGTCACCGGCGATCCGCGTGTCAGTGGATCGTCGTACCCGGAACGCTCCCCGCTCCTCCCACCGGGACCACCCCTGGAAGCCGACCGCGCGACGGGCGACGAGGAACGAGGAGCCCGTCGAGATCGGTGCGGGTCACCGGCGATCCGCGTGTCAGCGGATCGTCGTACCCGGAACGCAGGACGCTCCTCCCACAGCGACCACCCCTGTGAGCCGACCGCGCGACGGCCGACGAGGAACGAGGAGCCCGTCGAAGACGGCACAGCTCACCGGCGATCCGCGTGTCAGCGGATCGTCGTACCCCGAAACGCTCTCCGCTCCTCCCCCCGCGACCCTCCGCGGTAGCCGACCGGGCCGCAGCCGATCGCGAGCCGGACGATGCCCTCGCAGGGTCACCGGCGATCCGCGTGCGAGCGGATCGTCGTACCCGGAACGAAACCCGCTCCTCCCACCGCAACCAAGCGCGGAAGCCGACTGCGCGACGGGCGACGAGGCACGAGGAGCCCGTCGACCGCGAAGCGGAAACGACGAAGGGCCCGGCCAATGGCCGGACCCTTCGTCGTTTCCGCTTCGCGCAGTATTACAGCGCGGCGACCTGCTTCGCGATGGCCGACTTGCGGTTCGCGGCCTGGTTCTTGTGGATGACGCCCTTGCTGGCGGCCTTGTCGAGCTTCTTGGCGGCGAAGGCGAGGGCGGTGCCGGCCTTCTCGGTGTCGCCGGCGGCGATGGCGGTGTGGACCGAGCGGATGGCGGTCTTCAGCTCGCTCTTGACGGCCTTGTTGCGCTCGTTCGCCTTCTTGTTGGTGAGGTTGCGCTTGATCTGCGACTTGATGTTTGCCACGTGGATTACCTTCTTCTCGGATGTGCGTGTGTGCAGCCGGCTACTCGACGGAGTGCCCCTTCCGCGGGCGTCTGAACGCCCTGCGGTGCGACTGGAGGTCGCCGGCTTCTGATCACTCCACGCCTGCCGGGTGTCCGGAGGGGGAGCGCAAGCCAACAAGGAACTTTAGCGCACCCGTCGTCACCCTTCAACCGCGCCGCGCCCGCGGAGGCGGCGCCGTCCGGGTCGGGGCCGCCGGGGCGACACGCCGGGGGAGGCGGACCGCCGTGGCGTCTCGCGGTCCGGGCCCGCCGGTAACGTGACGCCGGTGCCCCGTCTCGCCGATCACCTCTCCGCGGTGCCGCCCTCGGGCATCCGCCACCTGTTCGAGATCGCGCTGCGGCTCGACGGAGTCACCCTCCTCGCGGTGGGCGAGCCCGACGTGCCGACCGCGCCGCACATCATCGAGGCGGCCCGAGCGGCGTGGGCGGCCGACGACACCCGCTACGGGCCCAACGGCGGCGTCCCCGAGCTCCGGCGGGCCATCGTGGAGAAGCTGGCGAGGGACAATGGCATCGAGGCGGACGTCGAGCAGGTCTGGGTGACCGTCGGCGCCACGCAGGCGCTGCACCAGGCGATGACGCTCCTGCTCGGGCCCGGCGACGAGGTGCTCATCCCCGACCCGGGCTACACCGTCTTCACGACCAACGCGCGGACCATCGGCGCCGTGCCCGTGCCGTACACGCTGCGCGCCGAGAACGCCTTCCTCCCCGATCCCGAGGAGGTCGAGCGCCTGATCACGGACCGGACCCGCGTCCTGATCGTCAACAGCCCGTCCAACCCGCTCGGCGTGGTGTTCCCGAGAGAGGTCCTCGAGCGCCTGCTCGACATCGCCCGGCGCCACGACCTGTGGGTGCTCAGCGACGAGGTCTACGAGTACTTCACCTACGGGCGCCCGCACGTGAGCCTCGCGGCGATCGCGCAGGAGCGCGGGGACGACGCCGACCGCGTCCTCAGCGTCTTCTCCTTCTCGAAGACCTACGCGATGACCGGCGTCCGCGTCGGCTACCTCGTGACGCCTCCCGGCTTCACGTCGATCATGGTCACGGTGCAGGAGGCGGCGATCAGCTGCGTCGCCACTCCGGACCAGCGCGCCGCCCTCGCCGCTCTGACCGGGCCGCAGGACGCGGTGGCCGCCGCCTCCGACCACTACCTCGCCAACCTGCGGCTCGCGACGGGCGTGCTCGACGAGCGGGGGATCGCCTACCGCGAGCCCGAGGGCGCGTTCTACCTGTGGATCGACATGGCGCACGCGACCGGAGGGGACGTCGCCTCGTGGGTCGAGTCCTTCCTCCTCGAGACCCTCGTCGCCGTCGCGCCCGGCAGCGCCTTCGGCCGCACCGGCGAGGGCTGGATCCGCGTCTGCCTCGCCGCGGATCCCGCCGCGCTCGAGCACGGGCTGCGCGCCCTCCCGGCCCCGGTGCGCGGATGAGCGCCGCCGAGGTGCTGGTCCGGCGCGTCCGGGCGGAGGAGTACGACGAAGTCTCGCGCCTGCGGCTCGCCGCCTACGCCCACGACTACGAGCTGGGGGAGGAGTACGCCGCCGACGTCGCCGCGGTCGCCCGGCACGACGTCGAGGGCGAGGTCTGGGTCGCCGTCGAGGGCGACGGGCGGATCCTCGCGACGGTCACCACTGCGCGCCCGGGCGCGAACCTGTACGAGCTCGGCCGCCCCGGCGAGCTGGACTGGCGGCTGCTCGCCGTCGCCCCGGAGGCACGCGGGCGGGGTCTCGGGCGGCTGCTCACCGAGTTCGTCGTGATGCTCGCCGCCGAGCGGGGCCTCCAGCGGGTCGTGATGAACAGCGGCACGCTGATGACCACCGCGCACGCCCTCTACGAGAGCATGGGCTTCGTCCGCCTCGGCGAGCGGGAGAACCCGCCCGGCGTCGAGCCCACCCGCACCTACGGACTCGATCTGTAGCCGCCGGTCCCGGCCTCCGCCGCCGGGCATGGGACACTGGTCCCACGATGTCTCCACGTGCACACTCCGGGCTCGAGCCCGCCGCGACCGATCCGGCGTCCATCCGCAACTTCTGCATCATCGCCCACATCGACCACGGCAAGTCCACCCTCGCCGACCGGATGCTCGGCATCACGGGTGTCGTCGAGGACCGGGCGATGCGCGCGCAGTACCTCGACCGCATGGACATCGAGCGCGAGCGCGGCATCACGATCAAGTCGCAGGCCGTGCGGATGCCGTGGGAGCGCGACGGGCGCACGTTCGCCCTGAACATGATCGACACTCCGGGGCACGTCGACTTCTCCTACGAGGTCAGCCGCTCGCTGGCGGCCTGCGAGGGCGCGATCCTCCTGGTCGACGCGGCGCAGGGCATCGAGGCCCAGACGCTCGCGAACCTCTACCTCGCGCTCGAGAACGACCTCACGATCATCCCTGTCCTGAACAAGATCGACCTGCCGGCCGCGGACCCCGAGAAGTACGCGAAGGAGCTCGCGAGCCTCATCGGCGGCGACCCGGACGACGTCCTCCGCGTCTCCGGCAAGACCGGCATGGGCGTCGAGGCACTGCTCGACCGCGTCACCGAGCTCATCCCGCCGCCCGTCGGCGACCCCTCCGCCCCTGCGCGCGCCATGATCTTCGACTCCGTGTACGACGCCTACCGCGGGGTCGTCACCTACGTCCGGATGATCGACGGCAAGCTCTCGCCGCGCGAGAAGATCCAGATGATGTCGACCCGCGCCACGCACGAGATCCTCGAGATCGGCGTGTCGAGCCCCGAGCCCGTCGCGACGCAGGGTCTCGCGGTCGGCGAGGTGGGCTACCTGATCACCGGTGTGAAGGACGTGCGCCAGTCGAAGGTCGGCGACACCGTCACCACGGCGTCGAAGCCCGCGACGCAGGCGCTGCCCGGCTACACCGAGCCGCTCCCGATGGTCTTCTCGGGCCTGTACCCGATCGACGGCAGCGACTACCCGGACCTGCGCGAGGCCCTCGACAAGCTCAAGCTCTCGGACGCGGCGCTCGTCTACGAGCCCGAGACGTCGGTGGCGCTCGGCTTCGGCTTCCGCTGCGGGTTCCTCGGCCTCCTGCACCTCGAGATCATCACCGAGCGCCTGCAGCGCGAGTTCGGTCTCGACCTCATCACCACGGCGCCCTCGGTCATCTACGAGGTCTCGACGGAGGACAAGAAGACCGTCACCGTCACGAACCCGAGCGAGTTCCCCGTCGGCAAGATCGCCGCCGTCACGGAGCCGATCGTCAAGGCCGCGATCCTCGCGCCGAAGGACTACGTCGGCACGATCATGGAGCTCTGCCAGAGCCGCCGCGGGACCCTGATCGGCATGGAGTACCTGGGCGAGGACCGGGTCGAGATCCGCTACCACATGCCCCTCGGCGAGATCGTCTTCGACTTCTTCGACAACCTCAAGTCCAAGACCGCCGGCTACGCCTCGCTCGACTACGAGCCCGCCGGCTCGCAGGAGGCCGACCTCGTGAAGGTCGACATCCTGCTGCAGGGCGAGCAGGTCGACGCGTTCAGCGCGATCGTGCACCGGGAGAAGGCCTACGCCTACGGCGTGCTGATGACGGGGCGCCTGCGCAAGCTGATCCCGCGTCAGCAGTTCGAGGTGCCGATCCAGGCCGCCATCGGCGCCCGGATCATCGCCCGCGAGTCGATCAGCGCGATGCGCAAGGACGTCCTGGCCAAGTGCTACGGCGGCGACATCACCCGCAAGCGCAAGCTCCTCGAGAAGCAGAAGGAGGGCAAGAAGCGGATGAAGATGGTCGGCCGCGTCGAGGTCCCCCAGGAGGCGTTCATCGCCGCGCTCTCGGGCGACGTCGAGACCAAGGACAAGAAGTAGCGCGAGCCCCGTCGCCGGCGCCCGTCCCCCCTCCCGGACGGGTGACGCACCCCCCGTCCGGGACATCGTGTCCTCGGGGATTGCGGCGCCTCACAGCGGACCGATAGCTTTCGGACGCCAGGACGCGGCCGTGGATCGAGATCGATCCGCACGGGGGGCTGCAGCGTCGACGACCGGTCCTCCACCATGACGAAGGGTGGTAGTCCGTGGTGCCTACGAGCACGAGGAAGCGCTGGATCAGGACTGGGGCGGCGCTCGCGAGCATCGCGGCCGTCGCAGCGGGATCGCTGGTGGCGGCGGGACCGGCCTCGGCAGCGAACAAGGTGATCCCGGTCGCGCCCGCGCCCTACTCCTGGTCGGACAGCGCCCGGTTCGGCACCGACGTGCCGCTTCCGGTGCCCGGAGACGCGACCACGCTGACCGTCGAGCTGCCCGACTCCACCGCTCCCGACACCTTCACCGAGTGGTCGCACCCCGGCTACCGGGTCGTGACGTGGCAGCTGAGGAGCACCGCGACGGACCTCGCGAGCGGCGAATCCGTCGTCGACACCGCCACCAACTCGATCCAGATCCCGATCGGACGCGCCGCCGGCTCCTTCGGCGGCACCTCGCTCTCGCTCCTCCTGAACGGCGCCGAGGACGAGGCGGACGACGCGTACGCTCCGGCCGGCGTCGACCGGACCGGCTTCGTCCTCGCCCTCTCCGCCGACCTCCAGGTGACTGCTGCGAGCGGGTCCGCGGAGGCCGACCTCGACCTGTCGACGTCCACCTCCTCCGAGCGCGCCGGCGGCGAATTCTGGGCCGGCGGCGGCACTGTCACCGAGGCCGGCGCGGGCGACGTCATCGTCCTCGACTCCGGTGTCCCCGGCTTCTTCGACCTCGCGGGCCTCAGCGCCACGGTCGGAACGGAGGACGGTGGCCGCCTGAAGGCCGTCCCCAAGGTCGTGCAGGACGGCCGGGGCATCGCGATCACCCCGACCCAGGAGTTCTTCGACCGCTACCTCACCTTCAGCGACACGACGCCGCTCGGCGCCCCGTCGGTCGAGGTGAAGGGACTCAGCCGCGGCGGGGAGCAGCCTTCCGGCACCGGCGTCATCGTGCGCGCGCCGCTGCGCGTCGTCCCGTCGACCACCACCCCGACGCCGGGCACCGGCCTGGAGGTCGTCCGCCTCGCGGGCACCGACCGCCAGGGCACCGCGGTCGAGATCTCGAAGGCGACCTTCGACACCCCCGGCGTCCCCGTCGTCTACATCGCCACCGGCGCGAACTTCCCCGACGCGCTCAGCGCCGGTCCCGCCGCCGCGAAGCAGGGCGGCCCGCTCCTCCTGGTCGACCGCGACTCGGTGAGCCAGGTCGTGCGCGACGAGCTCACCCGTCTCAAGCCCCAGCGGATCGTCGTCGTCGGCTCCGACCTCAGCGTCAGCGACGCCCTCGCGACCGACCTCGGCCAGTACGCGAACGGGAGGGTCTTCCGCCTCGGAGGCACCGACCGCTACGACACGTCGCGGAAGATCATCGAGAGCGCCTTCGGCACCTCGCCGAAGGGGGCCTGGCTCGCGACCGGCGAGAAGTTCCCCGACGCGCTCAGCGCCACCGCCGCCGCGGGCAAGAACTCCGCCCCCGTCGTCCTCGTGAACGGCGGCCTCCCGGCGGCCGACCCGACCACTGTCGGGATCCTGACGCGGCTCCGGCCTCCGGTGCTCACCATCGCGGGATCCGAGCTGTCGGTCAGCGCCGGCATCCAGAACTCCCTCACGGTGCCGGCCGGACCGCTCGTCACCCGCTTCGGCGGGGTCGACCGCTACGACACCTCGGAGCAGCTCAACCGGGCGGCCTTCCCCCGCGGGTCGAAGACCGTGTTCCTGGCCACCGGAGAGAACTTCCCCGACGCCCTGGCCGGAGCCGCGGCCGCCGGGCGCACGGGGAGCCCCCTCTTCGCCGTGCCCCCGACCTGCGTGCCGGTCAAGGTGCTGCAGGACATCAAGGCCGGCGGAGCGACGAGCGTCGTCCTCCTCGGCGGCACCGGCACCCTGTCGGACGCCGTCGCGAAGCTGACTCCCTGCAGCTGACCTGACCCGCACCACGACGAGGGCCCTCCTCCCGCTCCGGCGAGGGAGGGCCCTCGGTCGTTCCCGGCTCGGGGCGCCGACGGTCGGATACGCTGGGTCGGATGGACAGCACCACCCGGCGCGCGGACTCGACGCGCGCCGCGCTCGAGGAGTCCGGGAAGAAGGTCGGGACGTGAGCATCCGCCGCTCCAACTTCGAGGGCCAGCCGCAGGTCACCTACGCGGCCGTCGGCGGCACTCTGGCACCCGACCTGCTCGAGTATCCGCCGGACGGCTTCACGGCCGAGCGCTTCGAGGCCCGTCTCGGCTCGGGCGACGAGCGCTTCGCCATCACCACCGCCTCCCTGATGACCTGGGGCGTGCAGCGCGGCAGCGGCATCGAGGTGACCGACATCACCAGCGGGAGCGGCGTGCAGTACACCGGCGTCAACTTCGACGCGGCGGGCACCCCGATCGACCTCGTCAGCCGGCCGACGGAGGAGCACTTCGCTCCCGACGGCACCCCCTACATCACCGCCGGCGTGACCGCCGTGCTCCGCGTGACCCTGCTCGGCCGCGTCTTCGACGCCCCGGTCCGCGTGGTCTACGTCGTCGACGAGCCCGACCAGGTCGGCTTCGCCTACGGCACCCTCGAGGGCCACCCCGAGAGCGGCGAGGAGTCCTTCGTCGTCGAGAAGCGCGCGGACGACTCGGTCTGGCTCGTCATCCGGGTCTTCTCGCGACCCTCGACCCGTCTCTACCGCCTGGGCGCGCCGGTGCTGCGCGCCGTGCAGAAGCGCCAGGTCGCCAAGTACCTCCGCGCGCTGCTGCCGGCGCGCGTCAGCTGACGTGGGGAGCGCCCTCCCGATCGCCGATCCTGCTCCGCTCGACGGCGGACTGCCCGCGTCCGTCGTCGACGGCGTGGAGCAGCGCGACCTCGGCCTCTACGTGCACGTGCCGTTCTGCCGGGTCCGCTGCGGGTACTGCGACTTCAACACCTACACGGCGACCGAGCTCCGCGGGGCGAAGCAGCAGGACTACGCCGACGAGGCGATCACCGAGATGGCTCTCGGTGCCGAGGTGCTCGAGCGCGCGGGCCTGCCCCGGCGCCCCGCCCGCACGGTCTTCTTCGGCGGCGGGACGCCCACCCTCCTGCCCGCCGGCGACCTGGTGCGGATGCTGGACGGTCTCCGCACCCACTTCGGGGTCGCGCCCGACGCCGAGATCACCACCGAGGCGAACCCGGACTCCGTCGACGCCGCCTACCTCCGCGCGCTGGCCGAGGCGGGCTTCACCCGCGTCAGCTTCGGGATGCAGTCGGCCGTGCCGCACGTCCTCGCCACGCTCGAGCGCACCCACGACCCGGAGCGGGTCCCGCTCGTGGTCGAGTGGGCGCGGGAGGCCGGCCTGCAGGTCAGCCTCGACCTCATCTACGGCACGCCGGGGGAGTCCCTCGCGGACTGGGAGCGGTCGCTCGACTCCGCGCTCGCCAACCGGCCGGACCACCTCTCGGCCTACGCCCTGATCGTGGAGGACGGCACGAAGCTCGCCCGGCAGATCCGCCGCGGCGAGGTCGCGACCCCGGACGACGACCTCACCGCCGACATGTACGAGCTCGCCGACGCGCGCCTGACCGCTGCCGGGTACTCCTGGTACGAGGTCAGCAACTGGGCGCGCGACGACGCCCACCGCTCCCGGCACAACCTCTCGTACTGGCTCGGCCACGACTGGTGGGGCGTCGGTCCCGGCGCGCACAGCCACGTCGGAGGCGTGCGCTGGTGGAACGTGAAGCACCCGGCGGCCTACGCCGACCGGCTGAGCACCGGGGTCTCGCCCGCTGCCGGGCGGGAGACGCTCGACGCGGGGACGCGGCGGGTGGAGGACGTGCTGCTGCGCTCGCGCCTGGCGGACGGGCTGCCCATCGACGCGATCGACGCCGATCGGCGCAGCGAGGTGGCGGGGCTCATCGCCGACGGCCTCGTCGACGGCCGGGCGGCGCTCGGCGGCCGGATCGTGCTGACCCTGCGCGGCCGTCTGCTGGCCGACGCGGTCGTGCGCCGCCTCACCGACGGCTGAGGCCGGATCCCGGGGCGGCCGGCGCACCGCCGCCCCGGTGCCGCGGCTACTTGAAGAACGGGATGCTGAGCGGGTACGTGTAGTACTCGCCCGCGCTGGCGCGCACCGAGGCGATGATCGCGAAGACGATCACCAGGATCGGCACGACCAGGAACACGATGAAGCCGACGAGGACGAAGGACAGGATCGTCCCGGCGACGTAGGCGATCAGCGTCGTCAGGTGGAAGTTGAGGGCCGTCTTGGCGTGCGCCTCGAGGAACGGTCCGCGCCCCTTGAAGACCAGGAAGACGATCAGCGAGGGCAGGAAGCTGAAGAAGATGCCGGTCACGTGCGTGACGATCGCCCAGGTCTTCTCGTCCGCCGGGTTCAGCGGCGGAGCCGGGGTTCCGTAGACGGGGGGCGGGGGAGGGGTGGCCGACATGATGGTCTCCGTTCCGGCGGCGGCGACGGGCGTCCCCCGTGCGCTCGGCGTCCATCGTGGCATGCGGCGACTCCCTCCGCACCGGGCCGCGCGGGACCTCCTCCTCGGGGATGACGGGGCTCCTCCCCGCGGCCCTGCAGGAGTGCACCCCGGCCGATCCCCGCGCAACCCCGCCGGGCGGTCCGCCTCCCGGTTATGATTGGCACTCAGAGTTGCGGAGTGCCAGGCTCCGCGCGGCGTCAGCGCCGCAGACGGTCGTGCCCGCGGGCACTCGGAGTCCGGCGGGAGGTCGGTCGTATGGTCACGGAGCGCGGTCTCCAGGTCCTGCGCGTGATCGTGCAGGACTACGTGGCGAACCGGGAGCCGGTGGGCTCCAAGTCGATCGTCGAGCGCCACGCGTTCGGCGTCTCGGCCGCCACCATCCGCAACGAGATGGCCCAGCTGGAGGAGGAGGAGCTGATCGCGGCTCCGCACACCTCGTCCGGCCGCGTGCCGACCGACAAGGGCTACCGCCTCTTCGTCGACCAGCTCGCCGACCTGCGCCCGCTGACCTCCGCGCAGCGCCAGGCGATCGAGACGTTCCTCGGGCAGAGCCCGGACCTCGACGAGGTGCTGGTCAAGACCGTCCGCCTGCTCTCGCAGCTCACCAACAGCGTCGCGCTCGTGCAGTACCCGTCGTTCGGGGCCGCGCGGCTGCGCCACGTGGAGCTCGTCGCCCTCGCTCCCCGCCGCCTCCTGTCGGTGCTGATCACCGACACCGGCCGGGTCGACCAGCGCGTGCTCGAGACCCCGGAGGACGTGGACGACGCTCTCCTGGGCGAGATCCGCGCGAAGCTCAACACGGCCGTGCTGGGCCTCGGGCTCCAGCAGGCGGCCGAGACGCTCGGCTCCGTCGCGGAGCGCTTCAGCCCCGAGCGGCGCCACGTGCTGACGCCGATCGTGCAGACCCTGCTCGAGCAGGTCGGCGCCAACCGGCAGGACCGCCTGGTCATGGCCGGCGCCGCCAACCTCGTCCGCACCGAGGAGGACTTCTCGGGCAGCATCTACCCCGTGCTCGAGGCGATCGAGGAGCAGGTGGAGCTGCTGCGCCTCTTCGCCGAGATGACCCCGGACCCCCGGGGCATCTCGGTGCGCATCGGCCGCGAGAACGCGCCGTTCGGGCTGCAGGAGACCTCGGTGCTCACGAGCGGGTACAACACCGCGGGCGGCCAGGTCTCGCGCCTGGGCGTGCTCGGCCCGATCCGGATGGACTACTCCGGCAACATCACCGCGGTGCGCGCCGTCGCCCGCTACCTCTCCCGCCTCCTCGGCGAGGAGTAGGCCCGACCTCCCGGCCCCCGCCGGATC
>NZ_PSWD01000037.1:0-20397 GCF_002931705.1 Rathayibacter sp. AY1C5 | reverse complement strand
TCCCCGCCCCTCCTCTTCTCCCACTGCTGCACAGGAAGGCCCGACCATGACCACCACGACCACCGCACCCCGCCCCGCCCACCGCTTCGACCCGTACCAGGAGTGATCGACCTCGAAATCGGATCGCTTTCCACGGCTGGGGGACCGACGACGAGAACGACGACCACCCTCGACGCTATCGACTGCGCCGACGGCCCACACGAGATCGATCCCGCGTCGCTCGGTGAGAAGCCGATTTCGAGTGTCGACGCCACCCCATCGGACGCGGACAACGACACCGTCTGGGTCCTCACAGTGCGCGGAGACCGGGATCCCTCCTGACATCGGCGGGACTTCTCGACGCGCTCGGCCGGTGTCGTCCTCAAGCGCGTCTCGGCTCTGCTGTCCAGTACGGAAATCGTCCTACGGCCGGCCGAGTTCAGCTAGTCGACGGTCATAGCGGGCTAGTTCGGCACGCATCTGCTCGATCGACCTCGGCGTGAAACGCCTCACCTGCATGTCGAGGATCGCATCGGCCACGACGTCGCTGGTCCCGAATGCTGCGGCAACGGCCGCCCTCTCGTCGTCGCGACCTCCCGAGACGCTCGCGCACACCCGGAACAGCTTCTCGGGGTTCTCGATGGCTCTGATGCAGGCGTTGATGATCTCGGTACTCATCACCAGATTCTGACGTTCGCTGTCGTCGTCCATGCGGTCACCGTACCGGCCGAAGCGACCTGCCTCCGGGCGGCGACGGCCTCGCGGCGGGGCGGACGTTCTCGGCGCTCCAGTCGGTCGGGTCGTCGCGGGGATCGCGAGGCCGGGCTTCATGGCGACGACGATGTCCGCGTTCTCGAGGTCCTCCACTGTGACGGCGCGGGGGGTGCGGTCGCTGATGTCGAGACCGAGCTCCGCGACGGTCGCGGCAATCGCGGGGTTCACTGTGTCTGCGGGGGACAGCCCGGCGGTGGTGGCGGTGTAGCGGTCGCCGGCGAGTACTTCGAACACGCCGGCCGCTCCCAACTCGGCGCCCACGGTCAGCCGAAGCACCAGCATCGCCTGCACGATCCACCTCACCCGGAAAGGGGACTTAGTTAGACCGTCTAGAAAATCTAGGCTGTGACCGCTCGATCGGCGATCCCTGGCTGCTGGTCGTTCGAGGTTGGCGCGCGTTCGGCCAACCGGCAGCGAGGGGTGCACCGACCCGAGCGGTTGCACCCCTCGCTGTAATTGTGAAGCCACCAGAGCCCGTTGACGAGAGGGCCCGGAGGCGCCGAGACATTCTCGAGGGTCGATGCCGGTGAGGGTCAGGCGAAAGCGCTGCCCGCCAGCGGATGCGCGAGCAGGATCCCCGCGATGAGGACGAGTGCGGCGCTCGGCAGCACGAACTCGACGGGGCGTTTTCCGTGGCGGCTCAGCGCGGAGGGCGCCAGATGGATGAGCACGCCGACCGTGAGCAGGGCGGCGCACGTGAGAAGACCCCATCCGCCGATGAAGAGCAGACTGACTCCCGGGCCACCCGACTCGGGGATCCCGTACCAGACGGCGTCCGCGATCCAGAGTGTCGCGGCGGCGACGCCGGTTGACGCGAGAGCGACCCAGGACACAACGGAGCTAGAGCCGGTCGAGGTCGATCTCCTGGTGTCCACCTGCCGAACGCTCGGGCAGCCGACGGCGCTGGACAACGAAGCCGGAATGAACAAGAGGTGGACGTGAATCCGTCCGGCGACGGACGGCCGTGCCCCCTCAAGGAATTGCCGGTGGACTCCCGAGCGCAGCGTCGTCGTGTCTCGTTGCCCTGCGGTCGGGGATCGAGGAGCGGGGAGGGGGAGGCGCCGGCTGGTGGACCGACAGGTCGGCTTCGCTTGCAGTTCCCGCAGCGGAGGATCGCCATGCTCACCGGCGGTGCCGACTCGCTGCCCGTGAGGGGAGCTCTCGCTGAGCTGGCGGATGAGCCGATCGGCGATCGGGTTCAGCCGGTGAGCCGGCGGACCTGTTCAGCGGAGAGCTGGCGGTCGGCGAAGAGCACGACTCGTGCGGTCGGGTCTGGGCTGTGCGCGTCCGGACCCTCCCATCTGAGCGCGAGGCCGAGTCGCTCGATGGTGCGGCGGGAGCGTGCGTTGCGTTCTGCGACGACCGCGGTGATGGGCAGCTCCGGTCGGAGGCGGTGGGCGAGTTCGATGCCGGCGAGGGCGACCTCCTGCGCGTAGCCCTTGCTCCAGTGGTCGGGGTGGAGGGTGAACGCCACATTCCAGGCTGCATCGGAGAGCAGAGTGCATCCACCCATTCCGATCAGATCACGGCTGTCGATGGGGGAGTCGCGCCGGCGGATCACCCAGCTGCTGAGTCCGTCCCGTGTCCACTGGGTCCTTCGATACGCGATCACGGCCCGGGTCTGATCGGCGGAGAGATGGAGGAGGAGCGGATCCTCTTCCGCGATCCGCGGATCGGTGTAGAGGCGGAACAGCTCGTCCAGGTCGGTCTCGGCGGGCCGGCACAGTCGGAGCCGGTCGGTGAGCACGTCGAGGTCCCGTGGGGCACAGGCCTGTCCGTCGCTCACGCTCATGGGATGAGGTTGCCATGACCCGACCGCTCGACCAGCGTTGAGTGCGCATGTGATCCGGTCGCGCGAGGTGGCCCGTACGGGGATCGGTGGCCGGAGGTCCTCAGTTGCTGACGTGAGTCAGAGTCCGCGCGTACTCGATCATCGGATGACCACCGAGCGGATGCGGCGCGGGATCCCCGTGAGGCTCGAAGCCGGACGCCTTGTAAAGCCCTTCCGCCCGATCGTTTCCGGCGCGGACGTGCAGCTTCAGGACGAGGTAGCCGAGCTGAGAGGCGGACTGGACCGCGTCGTCGAGCAGTGTCCGGCCTAGCCCGCGCCCTGTCTCGCTCGGTGCGACGGCGAGCAGTTCGAGCAGCGCACTGTGTCGGCCCGGACCATCGCCCGTGTCGACGGTGAGAGCGAACCCGAGGGGATCCGAGCCGATGACGGCGAACCGAACGAGAGGCCGGTGGAACTTCGCTCGAGCCCTCTCGGCGACCGCGTCGTCCTGACTGCATCCGTCTCGTGCTCTGAGTGCCTCCAGCCAGAGGTCGATGCAGGGCCCGCGATCGTCAGGCGAACCGGCTCGGATCTTCATGCGCTGAGGCTATCGAGGCAGCCATCGGACATGTTCCGAATCCGAGTCGCGTCCTCGTTGTGGGCGCCGGCTCGCCGGCTGACGCTGGACAGCAGCTCGCCGAGGCGTGGTCGTGTCACCGAACGAGACGTCGGGCGAAGGACCGGCACATGCTCCGAGGGGCGGGCGTGCGCGAGGAGCGATTCGTACAGTGGAGGTATGAGTGTGATGAAGGAGACGGGTACCGCGCGGCGGAGCGGACGAGGGTGGACGCGGGCTGCGTTCGTGCTGGGCGTTCTCGCCGTCGTGTCCTACGCCGTCGGATACCTGGCGGTGGCCCACCTGTGGGTGGGCGATCCCCTGGTCATCGGAGTCGCGACCACGCTGCAGTACCTTCTCCCGCTGGCCGGCGTCCTCGTCGGTCATCAGGCGCGACGACACGTCGGTCCTCGCTGGGAGTCGACGGTGGGACTCGTGCTCTCCTACCTCTTCCTGGCCTTTGCCGTGGTGCCGGTCGTCATCGGCTTGGCCGGACTGCTGCTGGCACGCTGATCGATCGACGACCCGGATCATTCAGCGGTTCACGCGATTCGCGGCCGTCTGAACGATCGGCAGCTTCTTCGCACGAAGGGTGGCGGCGAGGAGCCAGCCGAGGAGGGAAGCGATTCCTGCCGTGACTGCATATTCCGTGATGAGGCCCGCGGAGGAGGGCCAGGTCGCGTTTCCCGACGCGAGTACCAGCGCGGTGGAGGCGGCGGCGCCGATCACGAGTCCCAGACCCAGGAACGCGGCCGCCCGCCCGACGCGCGGGGTGCGGCGTGTCCGCCGGTCGAGCCAGAGACTCGAGGGAAGCCACAGGAGTGCGCCCGCGACAGTGAACGCAGCTGCTGTGCCCGCGAGGATCCCTGCTGCGGACCCGCCCGATACATCCCAGCTGCCCGCAGTTCGCAGCAGCGCGAGGACCGCAACGGTCGGCCACGCCAGAATGCCCCATGCCAGTTCTCGTGTTTCCATGGGCATCATGGTCCGGCACGTCGGTGAACACGCCATGAATCAGAACGTTCAGCACTCCACGATCATGTGTTCCGTAAGGGGATCGTTGAGCGGCAGGGGGGGCGCTGCGCTATGTCGTCGCTCGGTCTTCCGGCGACTCGGTGATGAGCTCCTGCTTGCGTTCGGCTCTGAGCGCGACGACGGTTCCCGCGAGAGCGAGTGCGGCGGCTGCGGTGAAGAGGGCGGTGGCGTCCCACCTGTAGTGACGGATGGTGATGCCTGGTGAGGTCTCGCTGGCTGCGTAGGTGCAGGACAGTCCGAGCGGGTAGAGGATCTTCTCGCCCGATACGCGGCTGGAGTAGAGGTCGATCCCGTCGGGGTACTCGCTGTGCTGGCACTGCACGGCGGCGGGTTCCCAGCCGGTCTGAACCCAGCCGATCGTGTGGGTGAGGAGGGCGACTGGGGTTCCGATCACCATCGCGAGGATGCCGAGGGTCTTCGCGGTCCGGAGTTCCATCCCGTCAGAGTAGGGCGGACGCTACCCACCACACGCGTCCCGAAAGGGAATCGCTGACCGGTCGCGTGGGACGTCATGCGACGCGCTCGTCGGGTGGCGCGTCGATTCACTCTTTCCCAGTGAAATGAAGCTCTCCGCCGTTGTGAGCTGCGGCCGTGATGAGGAGGATGACTCCGGCCATGACGATCGCGGCCGGCGCTAGCCAGGCCCAGCCGAGCACTCGAGATCCTGAGCGCAACCACCACCAGCCCCGTGTCACGCAACCGAGAGCGGCTATGCCGACGCAGGCGAGACCTGACCATCGAGCGAAGGCGGTCATTTGCAGGCCGAGGGCTACGCCACCCCAGACAATCGCCATTGCAACGATGGTCAGCCCGGCTGAAGAGAACAAGAGGACGATGGCAGAGAAATCGAGCCGGTCTCCCGGCGGTGGTTCCCCGTAGGGGTGCTCTTCATCGAACCGTGCGCGATAGCGCTCGACCAGAGGGAGCAACTCGAGAGCTTCTTGAGGAAGATCGCGAGAGGGCAGAGCGAGGAAGTCGGGCAGATCCCGGTCGCGGACGCCTGCCCCAGCCAGTAGGCGCGCAGCCCTGTCTCGTTCAAAGTCCGAAGTCTCGCCATCCAGAGCGAGCCCCCAGCGACCTGCTTGGTCGGGGGCGCCGAGCTCACGGTACTTCGCGATCAGCGCGAGCCTGGCCATCGTGTCCGAGGGGAAGCGGCGAACCTGCATGCGCAAGAGCTCAAGAGCGACCGCTCGGCGACCTTCCTGCCACAGCAGGTCAGCGCGCCGTACTGTCGCCGCTTCATCCATGCGCTCATCGTTGCACCTCGCTCTCAATTAGACGACGAGCTCCCGAGCCCGCCGTCTCGTATGGGGATGCCCTTCCGGAACTCCCTAGGTGCGCAGTGAAGCAGTCATCAGTTGATGGTGCTCGGCAGTTTTTGTTCGAGTCGCGCTGCCCGACCAGCGGCGAGCCCGATCGCGAGCAGCGCGCCGCCCACGATGGGGAGCTGCAGTCCGATCCTGAGCGTCGGGTACGCCGAGAAGACGGTCGCTCCGAGCACCTCAACTCCGATCAGCAGCAAAGGCAACCCGATCAGCACGAGCACCGAGATTGCAGTGGTGGTGCGCCCTCGCCAGGGGAGCGCTGTGAGCAGGCCGAGGGCCGCGATGGGTGCTGCTGTCGACAGGCCGGGCCCGAGCCATCCCTCCGATGCCGAGACGAGGGCGATGACCAGTTCCGCCGTCGACGCGAGCAGGGCGGTGACGCGGGCGGCGCCGGTCCGTCCGGCCACCGCAAGTGCGAGCGCGACGCCGAATGCGGCGCCGGCGAAGACGGAGGGGTTGGTGAACGAGCCGATCGCGCCCGGATAGCTGATGCCTGGGGACCAGTTCACGGTGAGGTAGAAGAGGAAGAACGCTGTGACGAGAGCCAGCGGGATGATTGCTGCAGGTGACCGGCCGGCGTCCGAGCGGAAGCGGTGACGCATCCCACCGATTGCGAGAGTGATCCGCTGTCCCCGGGTGGGGCGAGAACGGCCCGCATCGTCGGCTTCGTCCAGGAGGATGCTCAGCAGTACCTCGCCGTGCCGTGCCCTCCAGGTCGGTGGGTACCAGCGCAGCGCACGTCGGAAGCTGTCGGCTCGTCCGGTGTCATCTTTCGTCGTCATGCCGTTCTCCAGTCGAGGCGTGATCAGATCAGATCGCTGTGGCGGGCCGGAGCCCGAGGTTCGTCCGTGCTCTGCGTGCGCTGGCCTCCATGCGGGTGACCTCGGCGCCGAGCGCGGCGCGGCCGGCCTCCGTGAGGCGGAAGTAGCGACGAACGCGGCCATTGATCCGCTCGTCACCGGCAGGAGAGATCAGCCCCTCCGACTCGAGTCGTTCGAGCGCTGCGTAGAGCGTCGTCACTCGAAGGCGGACCCGCTCCTCCGATTGCTCTTCGATCTCTTGCAGCAGTGCGTACCCGTGACGTCGACCGAGAGCCAGCGCGGTCAAGATCCAGAAGGTCGTCTCTCGCATCTCACCGGTCATGGTCCGCACGATACTCCAAGCACGGGACTATTTTGCAGTGCATCCTCCCCAGCAGGCCCAGAGCCGTCCCGCTTGGGAATCGTTCTGCGGATCACCAAGTCGCCGGGCCGCCCTCCGCCGGGTGCCGTGGTTCAGCGAGAATGCTCCCGCTGTCAGCTCGCGCGGACCGACAGGTTCTTGCCGAGCTGAGTCCAGCCGTCGCCGGTGGCGTCGTCCGGTACGGCGTCGTCGGGGTGGATCTGTACCGTCCAGTCGTTCTGCTTTGACAGCTTCTCGCCGCAGCCGCTGACCGGTTCGTCGCCCTCGTTGACGATGACGCAGTGTCCGGCTCCCTCGCGAGGTAGGGCCAAGTAGAAGTCGAGGCCCTCGACGGACCCGGCGAACCGGATCGAGTCGGGATCGAGCTTGTCTCCGACGCTGCCGAGCGAGGGGAGTGCGTCCTGCTCCTGCTGCGCCCTGTCGTAGTCCGAGTACACGGTCGGGTCGTCGTAGACGGTGGTGTCCTGCGCGCACCCGCCGAGAAGAGGAAGGGCCATGAGCGCGACCGAGGCCGCACCGATCTTGAATCCGTAGGTCGATCGTTTGTGGCCCATGGCGTCCCCCGTCGCGTTTCGCTCACCCTACTTCGCCTGAACTCCAGAGCACCGGCTCTCATCAACGGAGCGAAGAGCGCGAGGCCGCCCGTTCCGTATGGGGATCGCTCACCGAGACGTTCTCGGCATGCTCATGCGGTGAATGCCAGGAGGCCTACCGCGATCAGTAGCGCGGGTACTGCAAGTCCGGAGAGGAAAATCTCCCAGTAGTTCCGCGAGGAGTGAAGAGCGCGGATCCCCGTGAGGATCCAGACGGCGATGGCGCAGAAGAAGGCGGAGGTGCCTGCTGCTACACGTAGATTCTTGCCCGCCGCGATCCGCTCAGGGTCAGGTTCAGAGCCCATGAACGTGAAGCCCGTCGCCTGGATCGAGAGGACCACGAGCACCATCGGTGCCACGATCATCCCGAACAGCGCGACGAGCGTGATCGCCACCCTAAGACCAGTACTCGTGGCGGTCGGTAGCTCCCGCGCCTGCCCCGTCGCTGTCATTTCGCGGTCCCTCTTCTACTTCTGCCGGTGGACAGTCGAGCGAACGGCGAAACGTCACGAGTTCCGCTCCCGTCCCGCGATCGCTGTCTCAATGTCGGATCCGCTCGCGGAGGGTAAAGCCGACGCCGAAGGCTCCCGGCATCTGCTCTATGCATGGCTCGCCGTCAGTCGCAGGTGACGGGGTCTTTCGATGCTAGGTCTGCGTGTGAGGCGAGTTCAGTGGATTGAACAGGGCCGTCGCCGAGAGTGATGATTGCCGTGGTTCCTCGCCACTGGAGTGTGTACCCGTTGGCGCTGAAGGGGAGGTAGCCGTCGTCGCTGTAGTAGGTGGACATCCATTCGACCGACATTTCGCCCGGTTGCACGACCCCGATAACCCCGCCGGCGGAGGTGAGGAACGAGTGCTGGTGCACGGCGACTCGGCATCCGTTCTCGCTCGCGGTCGGTAGCACCTTGTAGACGGAGCTGTTGAAGATCAGTGAGCTGAAGAGGGCGAGAGGGACGGCGAGTGTGAGGATCGCGCCGCCGGTCACGAGCGCGACGGTGGTGACGAGTCGCCGTGGTCGTGTCGTCGGCGGTGGCTCGGGAGCGAGGGCTAATCGCGTGATTGCGGCGCTGGCGCCGACGATGAGAAGGATCCACTCGAGCTCGAACAGTGTCGGGATCCAGCTGCCCAGCACAATCGTTCCCCAGCCGAGCGCTTCGCCCCACTTCATGCCGAGCCCGAAGGCGCCGGCGAAGGGTCCGAACAGGCCGAGCAGTGTCACCAGGACGAAGGAAGCGGGCGCCACTCCTCGCAGTCGTCGCCGCCATCGTGCACGCACGAAATCACGCTGCGACGGTTCGGCAATCACGTCGACCATCGGGAGGCCCCCATCGTTGATGCTCATTCAACAGTTCCAGTCTCAGATGGAGACAGGAGCCGCAGGCTCGACGCCACCACTCATCCCGCTCCGTGCGGGATTACTGGGCGAGCGCGACGGACCCGAGGGACGGGTAGTCCGGAGCTGAATAACTCATCACGGTGAGGGTCCGGATCGTCGGCATGAGATCGGCGCCTGGTATCTCGATTTCCTGTTCCGGGTCCGCCGGGTCGAGCTGGCCGATCTCGTAGCTGTAACCGGCGGTGTCCACCCAAGCTCCTGAGCTGTCCTGCTCCAGAGCACCCTCTTTGAGAGAGAGCCTCACATCGGACGCGCCGCTGGTCTCGAAATCCTTGAGGGTCACCCATGTGCTCCCGTCCGAGCGTCGTTCGATCAGCGCGGTGCCGGTCGTCTCGGCCTGCTGGCTGACGAAGGCGCCCTGCATCGGGAGTTGCTGCTCAAAATCGCTCAGCTGCTCTGCTGTGGATGCGGCAGCTTCGGTCGAGCGAGAACTGGAGGGGACGACCTCGCTCGCTGGTGTGCGGTCTGCTCCCGGTCCGAGACCCGTGCAGCCAGTCAGAAGAAGCACGCCTGTCAGCACCACTCCGAGACGCTTGCTGGGAAACCTGCTTAACCTCATTTCGTGATCCTGACACAACGGTGCTCACGATGGACGATGCGCGGATGGTGGTGCGCATAAGTGGCCGCACCCGCTCGAGGGTCGGGGCTTCATGAATGGAGGCTTTTCGGTTGCACAACCGCACTGCGCTGTCCCGTTAGAGGATGGTTCACCGGCACGCAGGGTTCTAGTTGTCCTTGACTCTGCGACCCGCGCCGCGCCCGTCTCCGCCGGCAATCCAGTCGTTGACCGCTCGAGCTACGTGAGTGTTGTGACTTGCGGCCCATGAGGGATCGTTGGATGCGGATGTGAAGGCGATCATCGGTGTGTGCCGGATGCGGCCGTGACGGTCGCGCCAGTGCAGGACCATCAAGCCGGCTTTTTGGCGCACTTGGATGGTCTGGTCGCGAGGGACGCGTCGGGACCACCAGACCCCGTGGACGGTGAGGTCGTTCTCTCGCAGGCTGACGCCGCTGAAAACAACCCACCGCGCAGCGAGCGATATGACGACCGCGAAGATGACGATGAAGACCAGCTACTCGTCCAGCGCGAGGCCGGGCTTCCATACTGTCGCTGCCGGCACGCAGATCAGAGCTGCGGGCAGGAGTATGCCGAAACGGAGCTGGATATTCGGGCGAAACCGCACGAGCGCTGATTTTAAGGGGCGCACGCCCGTTCGTCGTCCCGTACAGGGATCGTTGAGCGGTCACCCGAACGCCGATCAGTAGACCGATGCACGCCGCATTGCTACGGCGAGACGATAGAACCCCTGAGAGTCACCGTCTGTCACCATTCATCGCCCAGCTTGCGGAGCCCGTTGTCCTCCGGCAGGGTTTGGCGCGAGTAGTCGTGCAGAACGTCGGGCGACGCAGTTTCGCGTCCGTCACGTTCAGCTTGGCGGATGGCCGCGATGACGACGCATGTCACGGCCACGATCAACGCCGCAGCAGTCGACAACGTCATCCATATCGGCTGAACGGTTGAACCATCTGAGCACAGCGGGTTCCAGAGGAACCCCTCTCCCGTCAGGCTGCCTCCGCCGCGGGTCCTGCACGTCTCGCTCGGGTCCCACATGTAAATGGAGGCTACGGCTCCCAGGGCGGCTGCAAGACCGCCGAAGACCAAGGCGAGAACGATGGGCGTCGCTGCACTCGGTTGCGGGGGCTCTCCAACGTTCATCGGGACATCATGCACTGCACTCCGAAGGATTGATCAAGAGCCGGAACGCCAGGCCCGGTATCGAGTACCCGCGGGGGGAGGTCATCGCGCCGCGACAGTGAGGTTCAGCTCTTCACCGACGCGCAGAATCTCGTCCGAAGGGAAGCGGAACGGGTTGAGGTAGAACAGGTCATCGGCCGTCATGTCGAATCGTGCCGCGACGTCCTCTGCGAGGTCGTTGCGAGCGACCGTGTACGACGTCGGCATTCCGTCCGTCGATGTCGTTTCGCCACGCGCTGCTGCACGCGGCCCGGCGTCCTGGGCGACGAGATCACTGCGTTGAGGCTTCACGCTCCATTGGACGTCAGCGACAGCAATGATCCTCATCGAGCAGTCGGGGTCGTTCTGGGGCTTGGTGGTGATGACGAGCTGATCGATCGCTGTCGGGTCGCCGTGGAACTCTGCGAGGTTCCGCCAGGCCTTGTAGGGCTTCCCTGGCTCCGCATCCGCGAGACCCATTGGGAAAGCAATGTCGAAACAGGTGGCGCCCTCATCGATCGGGTCCAGCGCTGCCATGACCGCAACGGAACCTGAGGAAGATGCGGTCGCGGCGGGAATGTCGAGCTCGTCTGATGCCAGAGCCAGCCGGCCATCAGCCGCACTCAAACGGATGCTGCCGGCCGTCCCATCGCTCCCCGTGAACGTTGCCACGCCAAGGTCACCGGTCAGTGCGGCGTCGGAGCTGCTGTCTGTGGACACCGGAGGCGGAGCCGGCGGTTCAGGCTGTGGCGTGCATCCCGTGACGACGATCAGGCATGCTGCGATCGCGACCGTTTTTCGCGCCTTCGAGAATGTCCCACTGGCTCAGGGTAAGCGACGTCCTCGCTCTTCCCTTGGTCGTGCGGTTGGGGCGACTGGATGGAGTGGTCGCGGTTCCCTCCGCTGAGGCCAGCTAGGGGCTACAGCGCCTTGCTAGGGTCCGGACTTATGGATGAGCCCCGAAAGCGCGGACACCCGCTCGTCGTCGCGGGAGCGACGATCGCGGCTGCAGCCGTCCTCTGCGCTTTCGTGTACTACGCCGGTCTGGCCGTCTTCCGGACCGAGGGGGACGTGCCGGCGGCCTCGGCCATCGACTTTCCGGCCGGAAGCGAGCTCGTCAGCGAGACCGTCGAGTGCGCCTCCGGTGGATGCTGGCGGCTGTTCTCGGTGCGCCCGCCCGACGCGATGACTCCCGAGCAGCTGTCGAGCGAGCTCGGAACGACGCCGCAAGCGCGCATCGCAGGAACGCTCTGGGACCCGCGCACCATCACGGTCAGTTCCGCCATCGAGGGACCTCTCCTGAAGGTGCGGGCCGATTACTGGTCCCAAGAGTTCATCCCGTAACCACGCGCGCGAAGCGCGGTGCACCGCCGGCGTGACACGGACCAAGGAACGGGCGCTGCATCCGTTCCGTATGGGGATCGGTCTCCGGGACAGATCCGACCCGGATGGACCAGTGCGCTCCTGCCGTTCACTCGCTGGTCCGAGAGTGATGGTGTGCAGACACTGTCGCTCAATGCTTCCGCCGTGATCGCGGGCGTAATCACTCTCCTCGCCCTCGTCGCGGGCGTCTTCCTCGACGGATTCACGTTTGCGTGCAACGAGTCCCTTCCTCCTCAGTGCACGGGGTTCCACGTCGCGTGGCCGGCTCTGTGCTCTGTCGCCCTCGCGACCCTCGTTCTCCTGGTCGTAGCGATGCGCGTCAGCACGCGCTCCCACGCTCGATGGAGGTCGCTGCTGCTCGCCTTGGGGGTCGTCGGCGCCGTCACCAGCTGGGTTCTGGCTCTGCGTACCGCCGTGATCGTCGGTTGAGCAGACCACGGCACGTTCCGTATAGAGATCATTGACCGGTCAGCCATCGATCTTCTGAGGTATCGGACGAGCGGTCGGATGGACCGAGGGGGTGGGGTCGTATGGCGGAGTCGTGTCCCGAGGGGAGTCGAGGGACGCCAACCCCAGGAGGGTGATCGTCGCCACAAGAGCGCAGGCAGCAGTGATGAGCGCCGCGAGCAGTAGCCGCTCAAGGGTGCGCATGGCACGAGGTTATGGCACGAGGTGAGCGGCTTAGGCCGTTCCGCGCGCATACCGTATGGGGATCGTTCAGTGGGTCGTCTCTCCGCCGGGTTCGGCGGTTCAGTGAGAGAGTGCCCTTGCTGTCAGCTCGCGCAGACCTACAGGTTCTTGCCGAGCTGGGTCCAGCCGCAGTGTTCAGCCCGGAGTGCGCAGCGGGCCGGGCCGAACAATTAGCTAGCGAAGGACCGTGTAGCAGCTGCTTCAACCGGTGTGTTTGGGCGAGCCCCAGGGTTCCAGGTGCGTGATGGGTAGACGAGGGCGAGACCGGCAGCTGCAATCCAGCACGCCGTCCAGAGGCCGTGTCCGGGAGTGCCGTCGGCGCTGCCCCATTCGACCCAGAAGAACCCGGGGTCTGCCACAGGGCAGGCGAGAACAACTGCTGCAACCGTCGCTACCCCTGCGGGAACCCAGGGAACGAGGCGTGCGACCACCAGGGCTACAACGACGAGAGCGAGGGCGCCCCAGAGGTACAGAAGGGGCATGAGGTCGTAGGACGACATGGCGTCAGCGCAGGACGGGTTCATTTTATTCCATCTAGCGCCTGTGCATGCCTGCCAGTAGGACGACGTTGCCCAGGTCACCCACAGCGCGACGCCCATGAGCGTAGCTGCGCACGCCAACCGGACCAGAGCCTTGGTGTGCTGACGTCGCCCCATGCTCGAAATGCTAGTCCGCCGACCGTCCCGCTGAACGATGGGTTACCGGTCGGGCAGGTGATCATCCGGATTGATGTCCGCTCGCTGTAGAGGTCCGTCGTAGACGCTGCCGGTGCTCCACATGGCGATGACGGCCCACCCGAGGTCGGCGTGTGCGATCGTGCCCTCCGGGATGGTGCGCGAGAAGAGGGCGTAGTCGATCCCGTCGACAGAGAGTATCGAGACGGTCCATCCGTCTCGGTCTTGGGCGAGAGCGAGCGAACGAGCTTCGACTTCCTCGATCACGGCGACCCCATCGCGCTTTCGGGAGTCTGTGGGGAGCGTGCCGAGGAGGAGACAGCCGGCGGCGAGGGAGGCGATCGTCACAGGGTCGGTCACCATCCCGTGTACGTGACCGCGGGGTCCGACGCGAGTCCCGGGTCGCACCATAGTGCGGACCGAGCAACGCGCGACGTGCAGTCCGCGATCGATCGCGATCGTCGTGTCTTCATCGGTGCCGGCGCCATGAGTCGTGGTCCACAGCTCGCGGCCTGACAGAGGGATGAGCGTCTGCATGTGCTCATCCAAGCCTGTGTCCGTGGTCGTGCCAAGGAGTCGTCGCTCATTCACGCTGCCTTGCTCCGGGTGGTGTCCGTTAGGGGATGGTTGGCCGGGCGCCTAGACGTCTGCGGGCAGCGGTATCGTCCCGCGAAGCCTGTGGCGGTGAAGCTCGCACCGTCGATCATTACTCCGACGTTCGGGCCGGAGGACATCAGCGCGGGATGTTCCTACTGCGCTCGGAACTGGCGCTGGTCGCTGCAGTAGCAGTGATGGCCGCGAGCGGCTGTCCTGCGGAACGCTGCCGCCCGCGCCCGCGCGCGGCGCATCCCGCGCGCCGGGCTGGTGCGGGGAACGGCCCTCCCGCAGACGCCAACTTGCAGCTCGCTGCCACGAACACTGTCCCACTGATGATCTTCGAAGGGCATGCGTGTCCCGCTGCCAAGCCCGGGTGTCGGCAACACCCAGGGTTGTATTGCCGAGCTATGCGGAGTAGACCTAGACGTGCACGACGACCGCTCACAAGGGGTGAGCGCGGGGACTTGGATGAAGGTCGTAATAGTCATGCACACCTCACGAAATCGGTCCGCTGGCAAAATCGCCACGGTGTTCGTTGCGCTCGTCCTGGGTACGGTTGTCGCACCTGCCGCTCAGGCTGACGTACCAGGACTGAACACTCATTCCTGCGACGGACAGACGTACGACCACTCGCTCGGCAGCTACAGCAACGACCAGGGGGACTTGCCGCTGCGTTGCGGAAATTCCCGGTTCGGACTGAATCACATCATCGCTCGCGGCCACTTTGACGCGGACACCAACTTCGATATTTAGCAGACACTCAGCTACGGCCTCTACGCACCCGGGAGCTCAGGCTCTAAGACGCTCTTCGACGCGAACTGCACACCCGTCTACTTCGTTCTCTTCGGATATAACGCCTACAACGGCTCCGATCCCCTCGCTAACCCCATCGGCATCGTCAACGCCTACAAAATCGACAGCACCATAAACACCCGATCTACCACCAGCACCACCGCCGCACCCATCATCCAACCGCCCTACGGGACCGGATGCCCCGTCTACACCCCGATCGAGAACGATTGACCGACACCCGCGACCTCGCCGACGTCGTGGGGTGGATGCGCCGCCACTACTCCACCCCGTACGACGTCATCGCGGCTACCGCAACCCACAGCTCAAACGGATGGAGCGTTGACACAACCATTCGAGCTACACCCACCTCCACTGACGAGGTAGTGAATCTCGACCAGTGGGACCCTGCCGCAATCGATTCCCTGACCACCGGAGGCGACCTTGCAGTCGAAGCCTTCGCGCTAATCTTGCACGCCAACCTCATCGAATGGTGGGATACGGAACGACCGAAAACGTCGACGCGATACTGAACCACTAAACAATGTGACGAATCAAGCATAAGATCCGAGCAGACACCCCCTGCGAGGCGACGGACGGAAAGCAGCTGATTGCTCCGTTGAGCGGCTCTTCACCGGCACGCCGACAGCATCACGGGCCGCCGACCGACTCGACCCTTCCCTCGGCAGCTCCCAGAACCGCGCCACCCCGGGCACGCTGCTTCAACTTCGATCCCATCGCCAACACTCCGACTCACGGTGGTATTGCAACGACCGGCTGAACCCAAGTCCCCCTAACGGACACCTCCGGAGTAGATGAGGACAGCCGCTCCGGCGTCGAGGAGCCTCTCCGGCCCCTGTTCGATGCGCGAGGATTTGGACATGCGTACCGATAGGGAATCGCTCTCCGCGTCGAGCGGGAGCCTCGCGCCCGCAGCGCGAGGCTCCTCTGACCCGGCCCGGCTCGGACGGGCTGCCACCCTCACCGTGCTGCGGGCAGGACACCCCCTTACTGGATTAGGGGAGCCTTGGGCGGGCGCATTCGACGGTAGTGCGGCGTGAGCCTCGGAGGGCTAGTGCGTCGATGCGTCCGGCGTCCGATGAGGGGTCGTCATCCGGCCGCCCAGGATGGCCGCGCATGAGACCGGAATCTCGCGGCGCTGTTTGTCGCAATAGACCCGCCCGATGAGATGCCCGATGATGGGGCGTCAACTGACACACTGAGCGCACGGTCGCTCGTGGGATACGCCCGCGTCTCAACCGACAAGCAGGATGCGACCGCTTAGCGCGACGCGCTCCGGGCGGCCGGCGTCCCATCCGATCGGATCTACGTCGACTTGGGTCCAACCGGCCGGAACCGCGAGCGTCCCGCGCTACGAGAGGCGCTGGCTGCGTGCGACGCCGGATCGACTCTGCTCGTGACGAAGCTCGACCGGCTCGCGCGGTCCATCACAGACCCTCGCGACATCGTTGATGAGCTGACCCGCCGCGGGGTGAAGCTCAGCATCGGGGGATTGGTCCACGATCCGGAGGATCCGATCGGCCGGCTGCTGTTCAACGTGCTCGCGATGGTCGCGGAGTTCGAGGGGGATCTGATTCGTGCCCGCACTCGTGAGGGGATGAAGGTCGCGAAGGCCAAGGGGCGTCTGCCTGGCCGTCAGCCGAAGCTGTCGCCGAAGATCGAGGCGCATCTGGTCGCAGAGCATCGTGCCGGGAACTGCACTGTTGCCGAGTTCGCGGCGGAGTTCGAGGTCGCGCGGTCGACGGTCTATCGGGCGGTGCAGCGGGCTGATGCGCGCGCCGCTGGCGCTGTCGCCCTGGCGCCGCCGACGGAGGGCGCATGATGTCGGGGGCGGAGAGGGTACCTGCGCTGGTGCCGGAGAGGGTGGAAGTGCTGCCCGGGCGGTCTGCGCTTACACGTGTTCTCAGCACCGGGTGGGGAACTCTCGCCCAGGCGATCGCCTCTATCTGGCTCTTCGTCGGGTTCGCGGTCCTTCCTCCGGGATCGCGTCTGCCCCTTTTCGTGCCGCTGGTGCTGTTCTTCGCCGCTCTCGCTTGGTCAATGATCTGTCTTGCGATCGGCACGTCCAGGGTCACCGCTGAGAAGGAAGCCGGTTACACGACCCTGGGGTTCGGGCGCATCACGGTTCCTACGGTGGATTCGAGAACCGGTGTCATCCTGCGGGAGGCAGGCGAGCCGCATCTGGACTGGAAGACTGCGGCGCTACTTCGGCGACAAGCGAGGAACAAATGACCAATGCCGTGACCGTTTCTGCGATTCCTGCTCTCCGGGTTCGTTGGTTTCCGCTCGTGCTCGCGGTCGGTGCCGTCGTCGCGCAGCACTTCTTCGTTCTGAGCCGGAGCGGGTCATATTCGGTGGTCGCTGTCATCGATGGGGCTCTAGTGGTTTTGGCGGTGGGGCTCTTCCTCTGGGCGAGGGCGTCAGCCGGGCGATCCGCGCGGAGGGTGGCGGAACTTGATCCCGGGACCTCGAGGGAGGGTTTCGCGTGCGTCTACCATCAGCACCTGCGGTTGCTGGTGAGGGGCTTGGACCCGGACGTCAGCATGGGGTCCTACCCGGTCGTTCATCTGGACGAGACCGGGCTGAGCATCCTGTCGCAGGCGAATGCGCGGCGGGTCACCTTCCCGTGGTCGCGGGTCGCGTCCGTCCGGCCGACGCCGCTGCTCGACCGGTTCTTCATCCGGCGGGCGATCGAGGTCGTCCTCGAGGAGGGCGGATCGGTCGTGCTCGCCCCCTACGGTGACCCTTCGTTCTACGGCATGAAGGCCGCCGATGACGCGAGATTCAGTGCGATCTTGACCGCGATCAGCTCGAGGTCCATCGAGGGGCGGTCGGCGTGAGGCCCGGTTGGTGGTCGTAGGCGGACGTCATGAGCTTGTCGGAGGCGCCCGCGTCTCGACGGATAAGCAGGACGCGCAGGCGCAGCGCGACGCGCTGCTCGCGGCCGGTGTGCCGGCGGAGCGGATCTACGTCGACGTCGGCCTCACCGGCAGCAACCGCGAGCGGCCCGCGCTGCGCGAGGCCCTGCCGGCTCGACTCTGTTCGTGACGAAGCTCGACCGGCTCACCCGCTCGATCACCGACGCACGCGACGTCGTGGACGAGCTCGAGCGCAGGGGAGTACGACTGAATATCGGCGGGTCGCTGCACGACCCGAACGACCCGATGGGCCGGCTGCTGTTCAACGTGCCGGCGATGATCGAGGAGTTCGAGGGCGACCTGATCCGGTCGCGCACGCGCGAGGGGATGCGGATCGCGAAGGCGAAGGGGCGCCTGCGCGGCCGCCAGCCGAAGCGCTCCCCGAAGATCGAGGCGCACCTGGTGGCGGAGTGCCGCTAGGGCAACTACATCGTGGCCGAGCTCTCGGAGCAGTTCGGGGCGACGCGCTCGGCGGTCTACCGGGCGGTCGAGCGCTCGAACATGACGGAGTTGCGCGCCGTCGACGTCACCCTTCCGCTCCCTGAGGGAGAGCAGTGAAGCCGAGTGCCCAACGGTCACTTGATTCGGCGCGTCTTCGAGGGCGGTCGTTGCGACCGACCGGCTCGCGGTGAGGCTCCTGGAGCCCCGAGCCGACCCGGATGAGGCGGGGGGCTCCCACGGCCCCGCTGCGCCTTTACAAAGGGCGTCCAGGCCGTCCGTCGACTCGTGAGGTCCGGAGGTTTCCTCCACCGTCTCCGGCGAAGAGGACTGCTGTGCAGGATCTCGAGTTCTCGTCGAATGGGCCGAGGTGTGCGGCCGGATTCCTAGCGCTCACGCCCAGACATGCGCGCGGAGACCATGACCTGCGCAGCCCGTATCAGGCGACCCGCGGAGGTTTCCATCCGATGCGCCAGCGCTTACAGGTGGCGGCCTGGTGCGCCCGTCGAGGCGCCGGCCGGTCTGCCGGCTGCCGACTCGTCGGCCGGGTCCGGCACTCCGCCGCCGACGCGTCCGCCGGTCAGTCGAACCGCGCGCCCTCCGGCCGCGGCGGCAGCACGAACAGGATCAGCAGGAACACGTAGCCGGCGATCGGCACGAGGATCGCGAGGATCCAGAGCCCGCTGCGGTTCACGTCGTGCAGTCGCCGCCAGATCAGCGAGAGCGACGGGAGGAACGTCGCCAGGGCGATCGCGCTCGCGGCGAGCGACACCCAGAAGGTCTGGAACGGCGCGCCGCTCGGGTACGGGGTCAGCGTGAAGTCGAGGCGCCACGGACCGCCGTCGGTGAGCTGCAGCAGCCCCGTGAGGACGCTGCCGAGGAGGATGATCCACCAGTACTCGGCCCGGCTCGCCCTCCCGCGGAAGCGGAGGTAGTTGCCGAAGAAGCGGCGGAGCGCCGCCATCGGCGGAGCCCCGTAGTAGGGGAGGGCCAGCGGCGGCTCGAGGGTGCTCGGGCTCATCGGGTTCCGTCTCTCATCCCTCGACCGTATCCCCTGCTCCCCGCGGCGCCGCGTCGGCCGTGCGGACGACATCCCGGTGTTCGCGCCGGAGGAACGCCGCCGTGTCCACGAAGCCGGAGGCCGCCGTCTTCACAACGGAGGAAGAACGTTCCAGCTCGAGCGTGAACACGCGGATCGGCGCGCGCCGGAGCACGTTCTACCTCCGTCATGAACAGGATCAGCGGGTAGGAACCGCCTCCGCCCGCACCGCCGCCGTCGCCCGGGCGTCGACGATCAGGCTGACGACGAGCCCCACCGCGACGATGACGATCGCGACCCACGGCAGCACGTCGAGCCCGCTCGCGTCGATCGCCAGCCCGCCGACGACCGCGCCGCCGCCGATGCCGATGTTGAACGCCGTCGTCTGGAGCGCCGCGGCGAGGCTCCGCAGCTGGAAGGAGGAGGTGCGCAGCATCCGGGTCTGGAGCATCGCCGGGATGCCGCCGAACGCGATGTTCCAGATCACCGCGGCGACGACCACGGCCGTGGCGGCGCCGGTGCCCGCGGCGACGGCCAGGCCCGCGAGCGCCAGCACGACCGCGATCGCGGCGACCACGAAGCCCGAGCGGGGGAACCGGTCGGTCGCGAAGCCGGCCAGGACGAGTCCGACCGCCCCTGCGCCGCCGAACGCGAAGAGCACGAGCGGCACCGTGTCGGGGGCGAAGGAGGCGTTCTCGAGCCAGGGCGTGATGTAGGTCGAGAGGGTGTTCTGGCCGATCAGCACCAGCAGGATGACGACGCAGACGCCGATGATGCGGGGGAGCGTCCGGTCCTTCCGCGCCGGCAGGCGGATCTCGCCGGTCCGCAGCGGGATGTGGTGGTCGACCGCAGGCAGGAACTTCACCACGATCAGCGCGAGCACGAGCACGACGCCGCCGAGGATCGCGAAGGTGGGCCGCCAGCCGAACGCGTGCCCGAGCGCCGTGCCCAGGGGGACGCCGAGGACGAAGGCCGCGGATCCGCCGCCCGCCGTGATCGCGGTCGCGCGGCCGAGCTGCTCCGGAGCGACGAGGTGCGCGGAGTAGGCGGCGACGATCGCCCAGAAGAGGCCGTGGGCGAGCCCGCCGAGGATGCGCGCGCCGATGAGCAGCCCGAAGGTGGGGGCGAGCGCGGCGAGGACGTTGGCGACCGCGATGGTGCACAGCGCCACGAGGAGGAGGCTCTTGCGCGAGAAGCGCTGGGTCACCAGGGTCAGCGGAGTCGTCGCGACGACGACGGTCGCGGCGAAGATCGTGACGAGCTGGCCGGTGAGCGAGATGCTCACCCCGAGGTCGCGCGACATGTCGGGGATGAGCCCGGTCGGGAGGAACTCGCTCGTCACGGAGACGAAGACGGCGCCGGCGAGCGTGAGCAGGCCGATCCAGGGGAAGGCGGGGGCTTTCGCGGTGTCCTGAGGGTTCACGGTGTCCTGAGGTCGGGGG
>NZ_PSWD01000036.1:0-20592 GCF_002931705.1 Rathayibacter sp. AY1C5 | reverse complement strand
GGCGGGGCCGGCGGGACCGGGACGGAGCCGTGCTGCTCGTCGGAGCCGGGGCCGGGACGGGTGCTGTCGTCGCTCATGGCGCGAGTCTAGCCAGCACCCGGGCGGCGGCGGAGGGGTTCCGTCCGCTCACGCGGGCAGGTAGCCGCCGTCGCGCAGGTCGCCGACGAAGGCCGTCCAGGCGAGGTAGGCGATCACCGCGAGGACGATCGCGAGGTAGCCCAGCACGAAGCCGACGACCGCGAGACCGCGGCCGCGCTGTCCGGAGCGTCGGGCCTGGGCGAAGCCGATGTGGCCGAGGACGATGGCGGCGGGCGCCAGCCCCAGCAGTCCGCACACCAGAGCCGCGACCGCGAGCGGATTCATCGGCGGGCGGCGGGGCGGGAGACCGGGGTAGGGATCGGCGGCGGCCGTCGGCGGCGGGTAGGCCGCCGACGGCTCGCCGAGCGGAGGGGCGAACGGCGCGGGCGCCGGTCCGGTCTGCGGTCCGGGCGCGGTGTCGTCGGTCACGGTGTCCTCCTGGTGGTGCGGGCGCCCCCGAGCCTCGGAGGCGTGTCGATCAGTACCCGGTCGAGGGCATGGTCGCCGCGATCGAGAAGAGCGCGACGAACGAGATGATGGTGATGATGATCGCGACGAAGCCGATGATGACGGCGGCGAGGGCGAGGCCGCGGCCCTTCTCCCCCGTGCGCTTGATCTGCGACAGGGCGATGAAGCCCAGCACGATGCCCACGATGGAGACGAAGAACGAGGCGATGAAGCCGATGATCGCCAGGATGTTGTAGCGGTCGGACGCGGGCGTGTACGGAGTGGTCATGGAATCCCCCAGGGTCAGGAACGAGCGGATGCGGCCAAGAGTGGCAGTGGCACGATCCGCCTGTCAAAAAGCTGGACGGCGCTTGCGCGGCCCGGCCGCCGCCCGGTAGAGGCCTCAGCGGACCTGGATCTCGGTGACCGGGAGGGTCGAGTCGGCCCCGAAGCCGAGCCCCGACGGCGGATGCCCCGCCTCGATCAGCTGCGCCGCCAGTGCGGCGATCATCGCGCCGTTGTCGGTGCAGAGCGAGAGCGCCGGGATCCGCAGGGTCACTCCCGCGGCCGCGCACTGCTCCTCCGCCAGCGCGCGCACCCGGGCGTTGGCGACCACGCCGCCGCCGAGCAGGAGGCGCGGCACGCCCCGGTCGCGGCAGGCGGCGAGCGCCTTCGTGAGCAGGACGTCGGCGACCGCCTCGCGGAAGCTCGCCGCGACGTCGGCCACGGGCACCTCCTCCCCCGCGTCCTGGCGCTTCTCGACCCAGCGGGCGACCGCGGTCTTCAGCCCTGAGAACGAGAAGTCGTAGCGGTGGCGCTCGAGGTCCTTCGGCAGGCTGAGCCCGCGGGGGAAGCGGATCGCCTTCGGGTCCCCGTCCGCCGCCACCCGGTCGATCTGCGGTCCGCCCGGATAGGGCAGGCCCAGGACTCGCGCCACCTTGTCGAAGGCCTCGCCGGCGGCGTCGTCGATGGTCTCGCCGAGCAGCTCGACGTCCGACACCAGATCGCGCACGTGCAGGAGCGAGGTGTGCCCGCCCGAGACCAGCAGCGCGATCGTCGGCACCTCGACGGGGCTGCCCTCGCTGCCGTCTGCACGGAGGACATCGGCTCCCACGTGGCCGACGAGGTGGTTCACGGCGTAGAGCGGCAGGCCGAGCGAGACGGCGAGCGCCTTCGCCGCTCCGACGCCGACCATGAGGGCGCCCGAGAGTCCCGGTCCGCTGGTGACCGCGATCGCGTCCAGGTCGCCGAGCGCGACACCGGCCTCGGAGAGCGCCGCGTGCAGGGCGGGCTCGAGCGCCTCCAGGTGCGCCCGGGCGGCCACCTCGGGCACGACGCCGCCGTAGCGGGCGTGCTCCTCCATCGAGGAGGCGATGGTGTTCGAGAGAAGCGTCGTGCCGCGGACGATGCCGATCCCCGTCTCGTCGCAGCTGGTCTCGATGCCGAGGACGAGGGGTCCGGTGCTCACGGGGTCTCCTGGGTCGGGGTCGGCGGCCGGCGCATCACGATCGCGTCCACTCCGTCGGGCTGGTAGTAGGCGGGGCGGACGCCGATCTCCTCGAAGCCCTCCGAGCGGTAGAGGGTCTGCGCGGCGGGGTTGTCGGCGCGGACCTCGAGGAAGACCTCGCGGGCGCCGCGTTCGCCGGCCGCCTCGAGGAGCGCGCGCAGCAGTCGACGGCCGAGGCCGGTGCGGCGGACCCGGGCGACGACCGCGATCGTCTGCACGTCGCCCTCGTGAGCGCCGACGGGGCAGAGGAGCCCGGCGTAGCCGACCACCTTGCCGTCCTGCTCGGCGACCAGGTACCGGGTGTGACGGCTCCGGATCTCCTCCGCCATCATCCCGCGCGACCAGGCGTCGCCGGCGAACTCGGACTCCTCGATCGCCATGACGGCGTCGAGGTCGTCCGCCTGCGCGTCGCGGAGCACGGCCTCGCTCATGCGGTCACCCGCTTGGGGCCGGCCGACAGCGTGACGTCGGGCGAGCGGAGGTAGAGGGGCTCGTCCGCGGCACCGGGCCGACCGGCCGCGCGCAGGCGGGCGGCCACGACTCCGAGCTCGCCGGCGGAGACCGACTCGGCCTCCAGGCGCGGGAGCTCCGGATGCGGGAGGGCCGGCGGCTTGTCCAGGCCCGGGCCGGCGAGGCGGACGGGGAGTCCCTGATCGTCGAGCCCGTCGTAGGCGCTCCAGTACAGCTCGCGACGACGGGCGTCGGTGACGACGAGGAAGCCGGCGGCGCGCCCGTGCCGCAGCGCGGCGAGCGCGATCGCGTCGTGCGAGACCACGGGGAGGGTGGGGACGCCGCGGCCGAGCGCGAAAGCCCGGGCGGCGGCGACCCCGACCCGGAGGCCGGTGAAGGGGCCGGGGCCCATGCCCACGGCGACCGCCTCGATGCCCCCGGGAGCCACGTCCGCCGCCTCGAGCGCCTCCTGGATCAGCCGGCCGACCACCTCCGCGTGGCGCATGGTGTCGGTCTCGGTGCGCTCCGAGCGCACGGCGCCCGCGGAGTCGACGACGGCGACGGAGGTTCCGGAGGAGGTGTCGATCGCGAGGAGCACGCGTCCAGGGTACCCGCGGGCTCAGCTCCAGCCGGTGCCGCGGAAGCGGACGGTCCGCGGCTCGATCGGCTCCTCGCCCTCCTCGGCGTCGGAGCCGGCGGTCGGCCGCTCGATGACCACGTCGAGCCAGGACTCCGCGACGCCGTCCAGCATCCCGGCGCCCCACTCCACGACGACCACCGAGCGCGCCGGATCGAGGTCGAGGTCGTCGAGCTCGACCGGCGAGCCCACGCGGTAGGCGTCGACGTGCACGAGCGGCGGCCCGTCGTGCAGCGGCGGGTGCGTCCGCGCGATCACGAAGGTGGGGCTCGTCACGGGACCCCGCACGTCGAGGCCCTCGCCGAGCCCGCGCGTGAAGGTCGTCTTGCCCGCGCCGAGCGGCCCGGTCAGCACCAGCAGGTCGCCGGCGCGCAGCACTCGGCCGAGCTCGCGGCCGAGCTCCGCCATGGCCTCCGGATCGGCGACCTCGACGACGCGGTCCGCGAACCAGGAGCGCTCAGGCACGGCCGTCCGCCACGCTCAGCAGCCGCCGCTGGACCCGCGGCCCGAGCCGGGTGACCAGCTCGTAGTTGATGGTGCCGCACCACCGCGCCCACTCGTCTACCGAGGGGACGCCGGTCGTCGGGTCGCCCCAGAGCGTCACCGGGTCGCCCGTCGCGACGCTCGCATCCCCCACGTCGACGACGAACTGGTCCATCGCGACCCGCCCGGCGATCCGGTGGCGGCGGCCGCCGATCGAGACCTCCGCGACGCCGGAGGCGCTCCGCGGGATGCCGTCCGCGTAGCCGAACGGCACGAGCGCGAGGGTCGTCCCGCCCTCGGCCCGCCAGGTGTAGTCGTAGCTCACGCCGGTCCCGTGGGGCACCCGGCGGACGCCGGCGACGCGGCCCTGCAGCGTCATCGCCGGGACGAGCCCGAGCTGGAGCGAGGTCTCGTCCTCGAACGGCGAGAGTCCGTAGAGGGCGATGCCGCTGCGCACCATGTCGAGACGGGCCTCCGGGAGGCGCAGCGCCGCCGCCGTCGCCGCGAGGTGCAGGACCGGCGCCTGCACCCCGTGCGCCGCCAGCACGGCCTCGGCGCGGCGGAGGAGCGCGAGCTGGGCGAGGTCGTCCTCGCGCGAGGTGTTGGACAGGTGCGAGAACAGCCCGGTGAGGTGGACGGTGCCGCGAGCGCTGTGACGGGCGAGCGCCTCCGCCAGGTGCGGCCACTCCTCCTCCGCGGCGCCGTTGCGACTGAGGCCCGTGTCGACCTTGAGCTGCACGGCCGCGCGCACGCCGCGGTCCTCCGCCGACTGCGCGAGCGTGTCGAGCTGGTCGACCGAGGAGACGGCGACGTCGATCGAGTGCTCGAGCGCCGCGTCGAAGTCCTCGCCGGGGTCGTGCAGCCAGCAGAGGATCGGAGCGACGACGCCTGCCTCGCGCAGGGCCACGGCCTCCCGCAGCTCCGCGGTGCCGAGGGCGTCCGCGCCGCCGTCGAGCGCCGCCTGCGCCGCGGCCAGGGCGCCGTGCCCGTAGCCGTTGGCCTTGACGACGGCCATCAGCCGGCGGGCGCCGGTGAGCTCGCGCAGACGCGCGGCGTTCGCCGCCATCGCGTCGACGTCGATCACCGCCTCTCGGTACGACGCGGGGACGCTCACGACTCGGCCACCACGAACGCGCAGGCCACGCCCGCGTCGTGCGTCATCGAGAGGTGCACGCGCGTGATCCCGCGCGCCTCCGCGGCCGCCCGGGCCGGGCCGTGCAGCGCGAAGGACGGATTCCCGTGCTCGTCCCGCTCGACGACCATGTCGTGCCAGCGGGCGCCCACGGAGTCGCCGAGCGCCTTGATCAGCGCCTCCTTGGCGGCGAAGCGGCCCGCCAGCGAGGCGACGGGGAGCGAGCGTTCGCTCTCGGCGAACAGCCGGTCGCGGAGCCGGGGCGTGCGCGTCAGCGAGCGCTCGAAGCGCGCGAGGTCCACGACGTCCACCCCGATCCCCACGATCACGGCTCGATCACTCGACCGTGACCGACTTGGCGAGATTGCGCGGCTGGTCGACGTCGAGGCCCTTGGCGGCGGCGAGCTCCATCGCGAACATCTGCAACGGGGTGACGGCGAGCAGCGGCTCGAACAGCGGGTCGGCGAGCGGGATCGGCACGACCTCGTCGGCGATCTGGATCGCGGCCGTGTCGCCCTGCTCCGCGATCGCGATGACGCGGGCGCCGCGGGCCTTGATCTCCTGGATGTTCGAGATCACCTTGCGCTGCAGCTCGTACGACTCGCTCGGGCTCGGCACGATCACGAAGACGACCTGGCCCGGCTCGATCAGTGCGATCGGGCCGTGCTTGAGCTCGCCCGCCGCGAAGCCCTCGGCGTGGATGTAGGCGAGCTCCTTGAGCTTCAGCGCACCCTCGAGCGCCACCGGATAGCCGACGTGGCGGCCGAGGAACAGCACCGCCCGGGTGTCGGCCATCCAGCCGGCCAGCTGGGCGATGTCGTCGGAGGCGTCGAGCACGCGGGAGAGCTTCTCCGGGATCGCGGCGAGCTGGGCCGCCTGCGAGGCGACGAGCTCGGTGGAGGCGGCACCGCGCACCGCGGCCAGGTGCAGCCCGAAGAGGTAGAGCGCCGCGATCTGGGCGACGAAGGCCTTGGTCGAGGCGACCGCCACCTCCGGGCCCGCGTGCGTGTAGAGCACGGCGTCCGACTCGCGTGGGATCGTCGCGCCCTGGGTGTTGCAGACCGAGAGCGTCTTGGCGCCGTGCTCGCGGGCGTACTTGACCGCCATCAGCGTGTCCATCGTCTCACCGGACTGGCTGATCGAGACGACGAGGGTGCGCGGGGTGAGCACCGGGTCGCGGTAGCGGAACTCGTGGCTGAGCTCGACCTCGACGGGGACGCGCGCCCATTTCTCGATCGCGTACTTGGCGACCATGCCCGAGTAGGCGGCCGTGCCGCAGGCGATGATCGTGATGCGGTCGATCTCCGTCAGCACCGGACCGAGCGCGTCGAGCTCGGGCAGCGTGATCGCGCCCTCGTGGATGCGGCCGCGGAGCGTGTTCGCGACGGCCTCGGGGCCCTCGGTGATCTCCTTCGCCATGAAGCTCGACCAGCCGCCCTTCTCGGACGCCGACGCGTCCCAGGCGATCTCGAACGGCTCGGTCTCGACGGGGTTGCCGAAGAAGTCGGTCACCGTGACGAGCTCCGGGGTGATCGTGACGATCTGATCCTGGCCGATGGCGACCGCGCGGCGGGTGAACTCGACGAACGCCGCGACGTCGGAGCCGAGGAAGTTCTCCCCGTCGCCCAGGCCGATCACGAGCGGCGAGTTGCGGCGCGCGCCGACGACCACGCCGGGCTGGTCCTGGTGCAGGGCGAGCAGGGTGAACGCGCCCTCGAGGTGCGCGACGACGGCCTGGAAGGCGAGCACGAGGTCGCCGGTGCGGCGGTACTCGCGGGCGATCAGGTGCGCGGCGACCTCGGTGTCGGTCTCGCTCTCGAAGACGGCGCCCTCGGCGAGCAGCTGCTCCTTGAGCGGCTGGAAGTTCTCGATGATGCCGTTGTGGATGACGGCGAGCCTGCCCTCGTCCGCGAGGTGGGGGTGGGCGTTGCGGTCGGTCGGGCCGCCGTGCGTCGCCCAGCGGGTGTGGCCGATGCCCGTGGTGCCCTCGGCCAGCGGGTGCGCTTCGAGGTCGTCGACGAGGACGCTGAGCTTGCCCGAGCGCTTGCGGCTGTCGAGCTGCCCGTCGGCGTCGATCACGGCCACGCCGGCCGAGTCGTAGCCGCGGTACTCCAGACGCTTCAGGCCCCCGAGCAGCACGGCCAGGCTGTCGCGCTCACCGACGTATCCAACGATTCCACACATGCGCTCGATTCTAAGCGGCGCGGAGGCGCCTCCCGCGGCGTCGGGCACCCGGCGGGGCGGACGCTAGGATCGGTCCCCATGCCGTCGTCTCCTCGCGATCCCGCACGCGACGCGCACCCCTCCCCCTTCGTCGAGATCGTCCGCTCCGACTGGGCCGAGCTCGCCCGCACCACGGAGCTGCCGCTGTCGGAGACCGAGGTCGTGCAGCTGCGGGGGCTGGGCGACCGGCTGAGCCTCACCGAGGTCGCGGAGGTCTACCTGCCGCTCTCGCGCCTGCTGAGCCTGTACGCCGGTGGCGCGCGGCACCTGCACCGCGCGACGAGCACGTTCCTCGGGGAGCGCGCGCAGCCGACTCCGTTCGTGATCGGCGTCGCGGGGTCGGTCGCGGTGGGCAAGTCGACGATCGCGCGCCTGCTGCGGGAGCTGCTCGCCCGCTGGGAGGACACGCCCCGCGTCGAGCTGGTGACCACCGACGGCTTCCTGCTGCCCAACCGCGAGCTGGAGCGCCGCGGTCT
Organism: Rathayibacter sp. AY1C5; assembly: GCF_002931705.1. Taxonomy (NCBI): domain Bacteria; kingdom Bacillati; phylum Actinomycetota; class Actinomycetes; order Micrococcales; family Microbacteriaceae; genus Rathayibacter; species Rathayibacter sp. AY1C5. Next base: position 13,159 of record NZ_PSWD01000036.1, on the reverse strand, counting down.
GATGAGCCGCAAGGGCTTCCCCGAGTCGTACGACCGGCGGGCGCTGCTGCGCTTCGTCTCGGAGGTGAAGGGCGGGGCCGCGGAGGTGCGCGCGCCGTTCTACTCGCACCTCTCCTACGACATCGTCCCCGACGCCGAGATCGTCGTGCGGCGGCCGGACGTGCTGATCGTCGAGGGCCTGAACGTGCTGCAGCCGCCGGTGCCCGGTCACGGCCTGGCGGTCAGCGACCTGTTCGACTTCACCGTCTACGTCGACGCCCGGACCAGCGACATCGCGCGCTGGTACGAGGAGCGCTTCCTCACCCTGCAGCAGGGCGCGTTCGCGAATCCGAACTCCTACTTCCACCGCTACGCGGCGCTCAGTCCAGACGAGGCCCGTGAGCGCGCGCGGAGCATCTGGGCCGCGATCAACGAGCCGAACCTGCTGCAGAACGTGCGCCCCACCCGCTCCCGCGCGAGCCTGGTCCTCCGCAAGCAGGCCGACCACACGGTCTCCTCGGTCCTCCTCCGCAAGATCTGACCGCGCCCCCGGTCGCTGTTCGCCGCCGCGCGCACCGCGCAGCCACCGACCTCCTCGAACCCCTCCACCGCAGGATCGGTGCAGGCTCGGGACCACCCGCGAGCCGTCGGCGGGAATCGCGTGCCAAGCGATTCACGCGCGGCGAACGCGCCCCGCTCCACCCATCGCAACCACCTCGCGAAGCCGACCGCGAGGGGCCGCGCAGGGAGCGGCCCCTCAACGAACACAGCCGTCGTGGGAATCGCGTGCCAAGCGATTCCCGCGCGGCGACCGCGACACGCTCCGCCCGCGCAACCCCCTCGCGAAGCCGACCGCGAGGGGCCGCGCAAGTAGCAGCCCACCAACGAACACAGCCGTCAGCGAGAATCGCGTGCCAAGCGATTCACGCGCGGCGACCGCGACCCGCTCAACCCAGCGCGACCACCTCCACAAGCCGACCGCGAAGGGCCGCGCAGGGAGCGGCCCCGCAACGAACACCGCCGTCGTGGGAATCGCGTGCCAAGCGATTCACCCGCGGCGAACGCGCCCCGCTCCACCCATCGCAACCACCTCGCGAAGCCGACCGCGAGGGGCCGCGCAGGGAGCGGCCCCGCAACGAACACAGCCGCGTGCCAAGCGATTCACCCGCGGCGAACGCGCCCCGCTCCACCCATCGCAACCACCTCGCGAAGCCGACCGCGAGGAGCCGCGCAGGGAGCGGCCCAACCCACGAGCCGTCGTGGGAATCGCGTGCCAAGCGATTCACCCGCGGCGAACGCACCCCGCTCCACCCATCGCGACCACCTCCCCAAGCCGACCGCGAGGAGCCGCGCAGGGAGCGGCTCCTTAAGAACGCAGCCGCTCGAGCACGACCGCGGCGAGCGATTCGGCGAGGCGGTCGGCCGTCTCCTGCGTCTTCGCCTCGACCATGACGCGCACCATCGGCTCCGTGCCGGAGGGGCGCAGGAGCACGCGGCCGTCGCTGCCGAGCTCGGCGGTGGCGTCGGCGACGGCGGAGGCGATGACCTCGTCGTCGCGGACGCCCTCGCGGTCGACGCCGCGCACGTTGAGGAGGGTCTGCGGGAAGACGGACATGACGGCGGCCAGGTCGGCGATCGTGCGTCCGGTCCGGGCCATCTCGGCCGCGAGCTGGAGGCCGGTGAGCACGCCGTCGCCGGTGGTGGCGTAGCGGCTCATGATGACGTGGCCGGACTGCTCCCCGCCGAGCGAGTAGCCGCCGTCGTTCATCGCCTCGAGGACGTAGCGGTCGCCGACCGCGGTCTCGATGACGCGGATGCCGGCGGCGCGCATGGCGAGCTTGAGGCCGAGGTTGCTCATGACGGTGGCCACGAGGACGTCGTCGCGGAGGGCGCCGCGGCGGGCCATGGCTGTCGCGAGGATCGCCATGATCTGGTCGCCGTCGACGATGCGGCCCTCGGCGTCCACTGCGAGGCAGCGGTCGGCGTCGCCGTCGTGGGCGATGCCGATGTCGGCGCCGGCCGCGCGGACGGCGTCGGCGACGTTGTCGAGGTGGGTGGAGCCCACTCCGTCGTTGATGTTGAGGCCGTCGGGGTCGTTGCCGATGACGGTGACGGTCGCTCCGGCGTCGGTGAACACTTGGGGCGAGATGCCGGCGGCGGCGCCGTGCGCGCAGTCGATGACCACGTGCAGGCCGTCGAGACGGGTGCCCTCGAGGGATCCGAGCAGGTGGAGGACGTAACGGTCCTCCGCGTCGGAGAAGCGGGTGATGCGGCCGACGTCGGCTCCGGTCGGCGTGAGCGGGGGGACTCCGAGGGCCGCTTCGATGCGGTTCTCGAGCTCGTCCGGGAGTTTGCGTCCGCCTGCGGCGAAGAACTTGATGCCGTTGTCGGCGGCGGGGTTGTGCGAGGCCGAGATCATCACGCCGAAGTCGGCGTTCTCGTCGGCGATGAGGTAGGCGGTGGCGGGCGTCGGGATGACGCCGGCGTCGAGCACGTCGACTCCAGCGCTCGCGAGACCCGCCGCGACCGCGGCTCCGATGAACTGACCGGAGATGCGGGGGTCGCGGGCGAGCACGGCGACGGGCCGACGGCCCTCGGCCCGGGCGGCCGCTCCGAGTACACGGGCGGCCGCCTGGGCGAGGCCGAGAGCCAGGTCGGCCGTGACCTCGCGATTAGCGAGGCCACGGACGCCGTCTGTTCCGAACAGGCGCGGCATGGTGCGCAGTCCCTTCTCGAGCTGCTGGTCGTGCGGCCGTCAGGCCGCGTCGACTAGCGCTTCGAGAACTGGGACGCCTTGCGGGCCTTCTTGAGACCGGCCTTCTTGCGCTCGATGACGCGGGCGTCGCGGGTCAGGAAGCCCGCCTTCTTCAGGATCGCGCGGTTGTTCTCGCGGTCGATCTCGTTGAGTGCACGGGCGATGGCGAGGCGCAGCGCGCCGGCCTGGCCGGAGGGGCCGCCGCCGGTGATCTTGGCGACCACGTCGTAGGAGCCGATCAGGTCGAGCACCTTGAAGGGGTCGGTGATCAGCTGCTGGTGCAGCTTGTTGGGGAAGTACTCCGCGAACTCGCGGGCGTTGACGGTCATGCCGCCGTTGCCGGGGACGAGGCGCACGCGGGCGATGGCCTGCTTGCGTCGGCCCACGGCTGCGCCGGAGACGTTGAGGACGGCGCGGGGCGTCGTGGACGCCTCGGTGGCCGGGCTTTCGGTGGAGTAGCTCTCGGGAGCCACGTCGATCTGGTCTGCGATCTTCGCCACGGTGTAGGTGATCCTTTGTCTTCGAAGTCTGGGGTGTCGGGGAGGGCCGGAGCCTACTGGGCGACCTGGGTGAAGGCGTACGCCTGCGGCTGCTGGGCCGCGTGGGGGTGCTCGGATCCCGTGTAGACCTTCAGCTTGCGCAGCTGGGCGCGGCCGAGGGAGTTCTTGGGGAGCATGCCGCGGATGGCCTTCTCGACGGCGCGGACCGGGTTCTTCTCGAGGAGCTCGGCGTACGTGGTGGCCGAGAGGCCGCCCGGGTAGCCGGAGTGGCGGTAGGCCTTCTTCTGGAGGAGCTTCTGGCCGGTGAGGGCGACCTTCTCCGCGTTGACGATGATGACGAAGTCGCCCATGTCCATGTGCGGCGCGAAGGTGGCCTTGTGCTTGCCGCGCAGGAGCGCCGCGGCGTGGGTGGCGAGACGGCCGAGCACGACGTCGGACGCGTCGATGACGATCCAGTCGTGCTGGACGTCAGCCGGCTTCGGAGAAAAAGTGCGAGTCACGTGAGTGCTGCTTTCTGGTCGGAGTGAGGTGTTCGTGGATCCCGCTCCGTGGCCGTTCGACCCTCGAGGGGGACGAACCGATCCGGTGGAGGGCTCAACTTCGGGCGCTCGGCACACGGCCGAAAACACCAAGGGTCGACATTACAGCAAAGCCCTCGTGCGGCCAAGCACGGATCGTGGCGGCAGGGGCTCCGGCAGCGGGAGGTGCGACCCGAGCCGCCACGGGTCGCGGGGCGTGGGCGCGCGCCCTCGCCTCACTCCGAGTCCTCCGGGTCCGGCCCCTCGGTCCGGACGGTGCGCTTCGCGCGGGTGAGCAGGGCCCGCTCGGCGAGCGCGTCGTCCTCGGGGTAGTCGACCTCGCGGAGGATGAGGCCGCGGGCCGGCATCACCGCGAACGCGTTGGTCCGTCTGGCGGCGTCGCGGAGCAGCGGGACCGCCCCCGCCTCGAGCTTCCCGGCGCCGACCGCGACGCACGCCCCCACGAGGGCCCGCACCATGCTGTGGCAGAAGGCGTCCGCGCGCAGGTGGGCGTGCAGGACTCCGTCGGCGTCTCGCTCCCAGGTGAAGTCGAGCAGGCTCCGGATGGTGGTGGCCCCTACGCGGGCACGGCAGAACGACGCGTAGTCGTGCAGGCCCAGGAGCGAGCGGGCCGCGGCCGACATCGCGTCGAGGTCGAGGGAGTCGGTGATCCAGGTGGTGTACGTGCGGTCGAGCGGGTGGCGCATCGAGGAGGCGTCGGCCAGCCGGTACTCGTACCGCCGCCAGCGCGCCGAGAACCGCGCGTCGAACCCCTCCGGCGCCTCCGTCACCCGGTGCACCGAGACGTCGGTGTACTGCCCGAGGATCCCGCGGAGCCGCCGCTCCAGGATCGACGCGGGCGGGAACGGCTCCTCCCCCGGTCGGCGCCGGCCGGTGCTGATGCGGCCCCACTGCTCGGGGGTGAGGTCGACGTGGGCGACCTGGGCGCTGGCGTGCACGCCGACGTCGGTGCGCCCGGCGACCGTCACGGTCGGGTGCTGCTCGGAGCGCAGCACCAGGGCGAGCGACTCCTCGAGCACCCCCTGCACGGTGCGGAGGCCGGGCTGCTTGGCCCACCCGGAGAAGTGCGAGCCGTCGTAGGCCAGGTCGAGGCGGACGCGGTGGAGCATCAGACGAGTCTAGAGCGCGCCGTGGTCGCGGCTCAGGCGACCGCGAGCGGGACGTCGACGGCCGCCAGGGCCGAGACCGCCTAGCCGACCAGCGTCGACTGCTCGCCGACCGAGGAGACGATCCGCGCCTCCCAGCCGCCTGCGAGCACGGCCAGCTCGGAGGGAGCGGAGGCGATGCCCTGCATGCCCAGCGAGACCGGCACGGCGCCGAGCGCCTCGCCCGCACCGGTGAAGGTCTCGACGAGGGGCCCGCGGTGCAGCGTCAGCACGACGACCGGGTCGCCGCCGTCGACGGCGTAGGAGCACGTGTCTCCCGCGGCGGTGATCGACACGGTGCCCGCCGTCGAGCCGGCCTCCTGCTCGACCAGGGAGGCGGGGAGAGCGGTCGCGCAGTCCACGCCCTCGCTCGACGGCACGGAGGGCACGGAGGACACGGTCGGTGCGGCCGACGGCACGGGGGTCGTGCTCGCGAGACCCGCCGACTCCGGCACGTCGATCACCTCGCCGGAGGCGCAGCCGCTCACTCCGCCCGCGAGTGCCAGGGCGAGGAGCGCCGCAGCGGCCGAGGAGCGCAGTCGCACAGGAGTCCTCCGAGGATCGTCGGGGCGGACCCCGGGAGCGCCGGTCGTGACGCGGCCGCACCCGACGAGCGCAGCCGTGCCATCGTAAGCGACGATTCGCGCCACTCGGCCCCGTGGAACGACGAGAGCCCCCCGCCCCGGAGGGGACGGAGGGCTCTCGGGAGAGGGGGCGTGACTACTTGGTCGCGCCGGTCTCCTCGACAGGAGCGTCCTGCGCGGCGTCCTCGACGGGAGCGTCCTGCACGGGCGCCTCCTCGACTGGGGTCTCCTCGGCAGTGGGCTCCTCGGCGGGGGCCTCGTCCACCGGAGCGGACACGGGCGCCGTGGCGGTGCGCGACTTCTTCGCCTTGGGCGTGACGGGCTCGAGGACGAGCTCGATCACGGCCATGGGCGCGTTGTCTCCCTTGCGGGGGCCGATCTTGGTGATGCGGGTGTAGCCGCCCTCGCGCTCGGCGACGAGCGGAGCGATCTCGGTGAAGAGCTCGTGGACGACCGACTTGTCGCCGATCGTCGCGAGGACGCGACGGCGGGCGTGCAGGTCGCCGCGCTTGGCGAAGGTCACCAGGCGCTCGGCGAGCGGACGAAGGCGCTTGGCCTTGGTCTCGGTCGTCTTGATGCTCTTGTGCGTGAACAGGGCCGCGGCCAGGTTCGCCAGCAGCAGGCGCTCGTGTGCGGGTCCGCCTCCGAGGCGGGGGCCCTTGGTGGGCTTGGGCATGGGTTTACTCCAGTACTAAAGGGGTGTCAGCAGGTCGGACGCGAGGAGCCGGGGCTCCGGAGCGGAGGACCTAGATGCTCTCGTCGTCGTAGCTGTAGAAGTGGGCGCCGTCGAACCCGGGGACCGAGTCCTTGAGCGACAGGCCGAGCTCCGTCAGCTTCTCCTTGACCTCATCCACCGACTTCTGACCGAAGTTGCGGATGTTCATGAGCTGCGTCTCCGAGAGGGCGACGAGCTCATTGACGTTGTTGATGCCCTCGCGCTTGAGGCAGTTGTAGCTGCGCACCGAGAGGTCGAGGTCCTCGATGGGCATGGACAGCTCGGTCGAGAGGACCGCGTCGACCGGCGCGGGGCCGATCTCGATGCCCTCGGCCGCGTTGTTCAGCTCGCGGGCGAGACCGAACAGCTCGGTCAGCGTGCGTCCGGCGGAGGCGATGGCGTCGCGCGGCGAGATCGCGGCCTTCGTCTCCACGTCCACGACCAGGCGGTCGAAGTCGGTGCGCTCGCCGGCACGGGTGGCCTCGACGCGGTAGGTGACCTTCAGCACGGGCGAGTAGATCGAGTCGACCGGGATCTGGCCGGCCTCGGAGAACTCGCTGCGGTTCTGGGTCGCCGAGACGTAGCCGCGGCCGCGCTCGATCGTGAGCTCGAGCTCGAACTTCGCCTTGTCGTTCAGCGTGGCGATGACGAGCTCCGGGTTGTGGATCTCGACACCGGCCGGAGCCGAGATGTCCGCGGCGGTGACCTGGCCGGCTCCCTGCTTGCGCAGGTAGGCGGTGATCGGCTCGTCGTGCTCGGAGGAGACGACGAGTCCCTTGATGTTCAGGATGATCTCGGTGACGTCCTCGCGGACGCCCGGGACGGTCGTGAACTCGTGCAGGACTCCGTCGATCCGGATGCTGGTGACAGCGGCGCCGGGGATGGAGGACAGCAGGGTGCGACGCAGCGAGTTGCCGAGCGTGTAGCCGAAGCCGGGCTCGAGGGGCTCGATGACGAAGCGGGAACGGAACTCCGAGATGTTCTCCTCGGTGAGCGTCGGACGCTGTGCGATAAGCACTGATGATTCCTTTCGATCACGTGTCCGCTATATGACACGTGCGTTTGCGAGGTGTGGAGTTGTGAAAGAAATGCGCGATCCGTCGGCCGGCCGCACTCCCCGCCCGGAGGCGGTTCGTGCGGCCGGCCGACGGCTGCGAGTGCTGCTTAGACGCGACGACGCTTGGGCGGGCGGCAGCCGTTGTGCGCCTGCGGGGTGACGTCGTTGATCGAGCCGACCTCGAGGCCTGCGGCCTGGAGCGAGCGGATCGCGGTCTCACGACCCGAGCCGGGGCCCTTCACGAAGACGTCCACCTTCTTCATGCCGTGCTCCTGAGCCTGGCGCGCGGCCGACTCGGCGGCGAGCTGGGCGGCGAACGGCGTCGACTTGCGCGAGCCCTTGAAGCCGACTCCACCGGACGAGGCCCAGCTGATGACGGCCCCGGAGGGGTCGGTGATCGAGACGATGGTGTTGTTGAACGTCGACTTGATGTGGGCCTGGCCCACAGCGATGTTCTTCTTCTCCTTGCGGCGCGGCTTGCGCGCGGCCGACTTGGGGGTAGCCAATTCTGTATCTCCTCTAGGTCCGTGTCGCCCGCGTTACTTGCGGCCGGCCTTCTTCTTGCCGGCGACGGTGCGCTTGGGTCCCTTGCGGGTGCGCGCGTTCGTCTTGGTGCGCTGTCCACGGACCGGGAGGCCGCGACGGTGGCGGAGGCCCTCGTACGAGCCGATCTCGACCTTGCGGCGGATGTCGGCGGCGACCTCGCGGCGGAGGTCGCCCTCCACCTTGTAGTTGCCCTCGATGTAGTCGCGGAGCGAGACGAGCTGGTCGTCGCTGAGGTCCTTGACGCGGATGTTGCCGTCGATCCCGGTGTCGCTCAGGGTCTTGAGCGCGCGAGTGCGGCCGACACCGTAGATGTAGGTCAGTGCGACCTCCACGCGCTTCTCGCGCGGGATGTCTACTCCTGCCAGACGTGCCATTGTGGCTTCTCCTGTGAGTGAGTGGAGGTGTGAAGCAGCACCGGTGCCTCGGCCTCCGACCGAAGGTGTCCTCGCCGTCCACCCCGGGGTCGCCGGGGTGCTGCGCGATTTCTGGTGCTGCGGGTGTGTTCAGTTGTGCAGTGGGGGCGGCACGCCGCCCCTGCGCTCCCTCGCGGAAGCAGCGGGACTAGCCCTGGCGCTGCTTGTGGCGGGGGTTGCTGCTGCAGATGACCATCACGTTGCCGTGGCGGCGGATGATCTTGCAGTGGTCGCAGATGCGCTTGACGCTGGGGTTGACCTTCATTGTTCTTGTCCTTGTTTTCGCTGGCGTCGTGCTCCCGGCGGATGCCGGGGCCGTTCCTTACAGGACACGCACGTCGCGAACGTCAGCGGAGCGAACGCCTACTTGTAGCGGTAGACGATCCGGCCGCGGGTCAGGTCGTAGGGGCTCAGCTCCACGATCACCCGGTCCTCGGGGAGGATCCGGATGTAGTGCTGACGCATCTTGCCCGAGATATGGGCGAGAACTTTGTGTCCGTTGGTCAGCTCCACGCGGAACATCGCGTTGGGGAGCGCCTCGACAACCGCACCTTCGATTTCGATGACACCGTCTTTTTTGGCCATAGCCTCACTGTCGTTCGGAAGTAGTGTGTGTACTGGTCGTGCGAATGTTTCCGCGACGAGCCACCACCGGGCGAGAGCCCGGATCGGGGTTCGCGGGCATGCCGGAGCACGCGCAAAACACCAAGGGTCGATGCTACGCGAATCGCGGCCGTTCCGCCACCTCGGGCGTGTCGCCCCCTCCTCCGCCTCCGCGCCCGACGCGCGCCCCCTGCCGGGCCCCGCGTCCGCCGCCGCCTAGGCTGGCTCCGTCGAGCCGGAGGGAGAGCACATGGCGCGCACGACGAGGTCAGCGACCGCGAGGCGGAGCTGGTACTCGCACCCGGTGGTGACGATCCTGGCGGCGATCGCGGTCATCGCCCTGGTGCAGACCTTCTTCGTGAAGGTGTACACGGTGCCGACCGGCTCGATGGAGAACACCCTCCAGGGCGGCGGGTTCTTCGGCGACCGCATCCTGGTCGACCGCACCCTCGCCCTCCAGGGCGGGCCGGAGGAGGGGCAGATCGTCGTCTTCTCGCGCGACGCCGACTGGGGCGCGAGCGACGAGGCCGGCAGCCCCCTCTCCGAGATCGTGAAGACCTTCGGCGACGTCACCAGCATCGGCCCCTCCCACGAGGAGTTCCTCGTCAAGAGGCTGATCGCCGAGGGGGGCCACACCGTCTCCTGCTGCGACGCCGACGGGCACGTGCTGGTCGACGGGAAGCCGCTGGACGAGTCCTACGTGTTCGAGGACTTCCCCTTCACCCCCGGGACCCTCGACTGCACGACGAGCCCCGCGTCCCTCCGCTGCTTCGACGAGTACACCGTCCCCGAGGGATCCCTCTTCGTCCTGGGCGACCACCGGTCGAACTCCAACGACTCGCTCGGCGAGTGCCGCGGCGCCGGCGGGCCGATCGACACGTGCGTGAAGACCGTGCCGATCGACAGGGTCACCGGACGCGTCTTCGCCGTGGCCTGGCCGCTCACCCGCTGGCGGTTGTTCTAGCGCTCCGCCCGAGCCGCCGCAGACGACGACGAGGTCCCCCGCGAGAAGCAGGGGACCTCGTCGTCGTTCGCCGCCGTGCGGCCACGGGACTACCCGCGCACGACCGCCACGACCCGGTCGAAGAGCGGATGCTCGGCCGTGAGGCCGGTGACCTCCGCCACGAACTCCTCCGGGCTGAGCGCGGCCAGCTTCTCGTGGAGCTCCACGCTCTGGGGGTCCTCGGGCACGTCGAAGCGCAGCGCGGCGCCGATCGCGGCGAGCAGGCCCTCCGGCGTGCGCCCGCGGTCGGCGAGCTCGGCCGCCGGTCCGATGAAGCGCTCGTGCCGCGACAGCTTCCGCAGCGGCTGGCGTCCCACCCGGTCGACCGTGTCGGTCAGGTACGGGTTGGCGAAGCGCTTCAGCGTCTTCTCGAGGTAGGCCTGCTGCTCCTCGTCGCTGAAGCCGTGCTTGGCCACGATGAGCGCCTTGGTGTCCTCGAGCGCGGCCTTGACCGCGTCGTGCACCTCGGGCATCGCCAGCGCGTCGGAGAGCTTGTGCGCTCCGGCCGCGAAGCCGGTGTAGGCGGCCGTCGCGTGGCCGGTGTTCACCGTGAAGAGCTTCCGCTCGATGAAGGGCTCGAGGTCGTCGACCCAGGTCGCGCCCGGGATCTCCGGCTCGGTGCCCTCGAACGGAGTGCGGTCGACGACCCACTCGAAGAAGCTCTCCACCGTCACGTCCAGGCCCTGGCCCGGGTCCTGGTTCGGGACGATGCGGTCCACCGCGGTGTCGGCGAAGACGGCGCGGGTTCGCAGGCGCTCCCACTCGTCCGCGCCGAGGTTCGCGGCGACCTCGGTCTGCAGGAGGCGCGTGGCGTTGATCGCGTTCTCGCAGGCCATGACCGCCAGCCGCGGCGCCGACTCGTCGCGGGCGGCGAGGCCCTTCGCGATCACGGGGGCGACGAAGCGCAGGATGTTCGGGCCGACGGCCGTGGTGACGATGTCGGCGGCGGCGATCTCGCGGACGAGCGCTTCCTCGTCGGCGGCCGAGTCGATCGCGCGGAAGCGGTCGACGACGTGAGTGGCCGCCTCCTCCCCCACCTCGTGCACCTCGTAGCTGTCGGCGGCGGCGAGGCGGCCGATCAGCTCGGAGTTGACGTCGGCGAAGACGAGCTCGTAGCCGGCGCCGTGCAGGATCAGGCCGACGAAGCCGCGGCCGATGTTGCCGGCGCCGAAGTGGACGGCGGTGGGCATCAGGAGTTGACCTCGCCCAGCAGGCTGTAGAGCGACTGCGCGTCCGGGGCGTCGAGGAGCTTCTGAACCTCGTCCTCCTCCGAGAAGATGATCGCGATCTTGGAGAGGATCTCGAGGTGCTCGTTGTCGACGCCGGCGATGCCGACGACGAAGCGCACCTCGTTGCCGTCCCAGTCGATCGGCTGCGCGTAGCGCACGAACGAGAGGGCGGAGGAGCGGATCTCGTCCTTCGCGTCGTTGGTGCCGTGCGGGATGGCGAGCAGGTTGCCCATGTAGGTCGAGACGGTCGCCTCGCGGGCGAGCATGGCCTCGTAGTAGGCGGGGGTGACCGCGCCGACGCCGACCAGCATGTCGGCGGCCTCCTTGATGGCGGCCTCCTTCGTGGTGGCGGTGCCGGAGGCGTCGATCTGTCCGATGGTGAGCACGTCGCTCATGGGGTGCGTCCTTCCGTGGAGGTGCTGACAGCGAGGGAACCCGCAGGGGCGAGCGGAGCGTGTCCGCTCTGTCGCACCCTACGGGTTCCCTCCGAATGGTTGGCGTACTACTTGCCGTGCTGCTCCGCGACCAGCGAGACGACCTCGTCGTACTTCGGGCTGTTCATGAAGTTGTCCACGGAGACGTGGATGGCGCCCGGGGTGCGCTGGCGGGCGCGCTCCGTGAGCTCGGCCTGGGTGATGACCAGGTCCACGTCGTCCTCGAGAGCGGCGATCGCCTTGTTGGTGACCGTGACGTCCTCGAAGCCCGCCTTCTTCATCTTGTTCCGCAGCACCGAGGCGCCCATCGCGGACGAGCCCATGCCGGCGTCGCAGGCGAAGACGATGTTCCGGACCTGGGTCGCGGTGGCCGTGGCCCCCGCGGTCGAGGCGCCCGCCGAGTCCTGCGGAGCGTTGGCGCCGCGGGCGTTGATGAGCGAGCCGACGGCGCTCTCCTTGCCCTTGTTCGCCTCGTTGGCGGCGACGGCGGCGGCGAGCTTGTCGTCGCCCTCCTGCTCCGCGGCCAGGTCGCGCTTGCGGCCGGACCGGATGATGACCGAGGCCACCAGGAACGACACGGCGGTCGCGAGGATCACCGAGAGGATGACGCCGAGGAAGCTGTCGTTCGCGGTCTGCAGGAGCACCGCGATGATCGAGCCGGGCGAGGCGGGGGCGCGGAGGCCGGAGTTGAACGCGACGTTCGTCGCGACACCGGTCGCACCGCCGAGGATGACGGCCGCGAGCAGCGCCGGCTTCATCAGCACGTACGGGAAGTAGATCTCGTGGATGCCGCCGATGAAGTGGATGATCGCCGCGCCGGGAGCCGAGGCGCGGGCCGCGCCGACGCCGAAGAACGCGAAGGCCAGGAGCACGCCCATGCCGGGGCCGGGGTTGGCCTCGAGGAGGAAGAGGTAGGACTTGCCCGCCTCCTCCGCCTGCTGCACGCCCAGCGGCGTGAGGATGCCGTGGTTGATGGCGTTGTTCAGGAAGAGGATCTTCGCCGGCTCGATGAAGAGCGAGGTCAGCGGGAGCAGACCCGCGTTGACCAGGAACTCCACGCCCGCGCCGAGGGCGGTCGAGAGGCCGACCACGAGCGGCGCGACGCCCGCGAAGGCGAGGAGCGCGAGCAGGAGGCCGAGGATTCCGGCGGAGAAGTTGTTGACCAGCATCTCGAAGCCGGGCTTGATCTTGCCGTCCCAGATCGAGTCGACCTTCTTCATGAGCCACGCCGACAGCGGGCCCATGATCATGGCGCCGATGAACATCGGGATGCCGGCGCCGACGATGACGCCCATGGTCGCGATGGTGCCGACCACGCCTCCGCGGGCGCCGTAGACCATGCGGCCGCCGGTGTTCGCGATGAGGAGCGGGAGGAGGTAGGTGATCATCGGGGCGACGAGGCCGGTATTGACGACGTCGGGATCCGTGCTCCAGCCGCCGAACTGCTGGACCCAGGTGGCGTCGATGCCGAGGAGCGGGAGCCATCCGGTCTGGATGAAGAGGGCCGTGATGAAGCCCCAGGCGATGAAGGCCGCGATGTTCGGCATGACCATTCCCGAGAGGAAGGTGCCGAAGCGCTGGACGTGGACGCGCGCTCCACCGCGCGTCGACGTCGCTGACGTCGTTGTCATGTGGTGTGTTCTCCGATTTCTAGGGG
>NZ_PSWD01000035.1:0-22067 GCF_002931705.1 Rathayibacter sp. AY1C5 | reverse complement strand
TCTCCACCGGACCCCCCTCCGCCGGGCCCACGCCCCTCCCCGTGCCCGCTCGACCGCGGAGCTCGCGATACTGTGAGCCCTCTCACCCCGGACCTCCAAGGAGACGCACATGTCGGTCGGCCTGCTCGCGGTTGTCGATGACATCCTCACCGCCGCCCTGAAGGCGAGCGCCAAGACGGCGGGCGTCGTGATCGACGACGCGGCCGTCACCCCGCAGTACGTGCAGGGCCTCACGCCGGCGCGGGAGCTGCCGGTGGTCGGGCGGATCGCGCTGGGGAGCCTGTTCAACAAGTTCGTCATCATCATCCCGCTGGCGCTGCTGCTCTCGGCGTTCGCGCCGCAGGTGCTGCCGTACCTGCTGATCCTCGGCGGCGCGTTCCTCTGCTTCGAGGGGGCGGAGAAGGTGCTCGAGTGGTTCGGCGTCTCGCACGGCGGCCACGAGACGGAGGCGCGCGACGAGAAGAAGCTCGTCTTCGGCGCCATCCGCACCGACCTCATCCTGAGCACCGAGATCATGCTGATCGCGCTCGACGGCCTCGACCCCGACTTCGGGATCTGGCCCACGCTCGGCGCGCTCCTGGTGGTCGGGCTCGGGATGACCGTGCTCGTGTACGGCGCCGTCGCGCTGCTCGTGAAGATCGACGACGTGGGCCTGCGCCTGATGAAGAACGCGGCCCGCGGCGTGCGGCGCACCGGAGCGAGGATCGTCGCGTCGATGCCGGTGGTGTTCCGCGCGATCAGCATCATCGGGACGCTCGCCATGCTCTGGGTCGGCGGGCACCTCGTCGTCGCGAACCTCGCCGAGACGGTGTGGCACGGTCCCTACGACCTCGTGCACGTCGTCACCCACGCGGTCGAGGGCGCGGGCCCGGTCGTCGTGTGGCTGGCCGACACCTTCGTCTCGATGATCTTCGGCCTCGTGCTGGGTCTGGTCATCGCGGCCGTTGTGATGGGCGTCTCGCGCCTGCGCACCCGCGACGAGGCGGCCGCGGGGCACTGAGCGGGGTCTCGGTACTCCGCGTGCCGCGGCCGGTCGACCGGCATGGGGGTGCGCGGTCGCTCCACCGGCGCGGAGGTGTGCGGCCGCCCGACCGGCACGGATCCATGCCGATCGGGTAGCCCGCGCCGCGGTCGTATCGGGATCCCGCGACGCGCCGCCCCCGCAGCGCCGCTCTCGATGAACGACGGACCGCCCCCGTCCCCGGAGGGGCGGAGGCGGTCCGTGTCGGAGGGGGCGTCAGCAGCTGCGGGCCGCGTACGCTCCCGTCGCCACCGAGGTGACCTGCTCACCATCGACCGTGCCCGTCGCGGTGACGGTCGCCTGGCCGGCCGGCACCGAGGCCGCGCGCGTGGTGAACGCGGCGCTGCCGCTCGCGCCGGGCGCGACTCCGGTGACCTGCTTCGACCCGGAGGGCGTCGCGATGGTCATCGAGACCGGCACGCCGGACTGGTTCTTCGCCGCGACGGTGAGCGTCACCTTGCCGGCGATGCAGCGGGTGGTCGCCGTGACCGCGACCGCGAGGGCGACGGGCGCCTTCAGGGTCACCGTCACCGTCGTGGTCGAGGTGACGGAGCCGTCGGCCGCGCGGACCGCGATGGTCGCGACTCCGCCGTTCGCCGTCGTCGGCTGGGTGATGCGCACGGTGGCCGCCGAGTCGGTCGCCACTGCTCCGATCACCGGCATCGCCGTGCCCTCGACGGTGACCGCGTAGGAGGTGCGGGCCGGGTCGAACCCGGCGATGCCGGCTCCTCCGACGCGCAGGGCGCCCAGGGTGGCGACCGCGGCGGGCGAGGCGACCGACTCGTAGAGCTTGGTCTCGGCCACGATCAGGTGGGTGTTGTCGTAGGCGTTCATCACGACGCGGAAGGCCTTGGCCGTGACGGGCGCGAACGACGCGACCAGGGTCGGAGCCGTTCCACCGGCCGGCGACGCGAGGGCCACGGCCGACTCGTAGCCGGGGACCGCGGTCCAGGCCGTGCTGTCGGCGGCCTGGTACTGCAGCTGGTAGGTCTGCGCCCAGCTGGTGCCGCCGTCGGCGAGGAACTGCACCGACACCTTCTCGACCTGGTGCGTCGAGGGGAAGGTGTAGGTCAGCGAGCTCTGCGCGGCCTTGGTGCCGTTGGTCCAGTTCGACCAGCCCTTGTCGCCGTCGACGCCGTTGCGGGTGCGCTCCGGTCCGTAGCCCGACTCCGACGACGACGCGGTCGCGACGATGCCGGCGTCCGGGTTGAAGTTGCGGAGCGTGCCCGTGGTGACGAGCACCGTGAGCGTGGCGGGGAGCGTCGCGCCGTCGGCGGTCGCCGTTCCCGAGACCGTCACCTGCCCGGCCCGGGCGAGGGAGGCGGTGGTGAGCGGCGTCCAGTCCCAGACGACCGGCACCGGGAAGGTGCTGGCCGAGGCGCCCACGCGGGCGGGGACCGTCGTCGGGGCCGAGGCCTTCACTCCGGCGACCGAGGCGCCCGCGGCGGCCGTGACCGACACGGGGTCGGTCGCGGTCAGTCCGCCGACGTCGACGAGCGCGGTGACCGTGATCGTCTGGCCGTAGAGGTCGGTCGCGGTGCCGGGCACCTCGACGCGGCCGGTCGCGCCGTACGCCGAGTCGGCGGGGCGCTGCCAGGTGACGGCGAGCGGTGCGCCGGCTCCCCAGGAGTACTGCGGGGTGATGCTCGCGGGCAGGGTCGGAGCGACGCCCGCGGTGGTGCGGACGGCGATCGTCTGGCCGGCGGTCGGGGCGAGGTCGCGGAGGGACCACGACTGGTTCGCTCCGCCGTTGGAGGTGTAGACGCCGACCGACGCGTTGTCGGCGCTGGAGCCGCCGTTCACGTCGAGCGACTGGGCGATGGACTCGTTGACGAGCGAGAAGTTCACGCCGTCGGTGGTGTTGACGATCCAGCGGGTCGCGGCGGTCGTCTTCGCCGCGTCGACGGACAGCGAGCGCAGGTCGGTGCCGGCGGTCGTGGCTCCGAGCACGCGTCCGTCGCCGTTGACGAGGACGACGCGGCGGGTGGCCTCGCGCTCGCCGGCGGCGACCTCGCGGACCGTCCAGGTCTGCTTGGCGGCCGTGGCGGAGTCGGTGGCGAGGCCGGTGATCGTGGTCGCGGCGCCCGAGGGGTTGCCGGTCAGGGCCTTGCCGCTCTGGGTGCCGACCAGCTGGTAGCGGTGGCCGTCGCGCAGGGCGGGGGCGGAGTCGGCGACTCCCGAGACTCCGTCGATCGAGAAGCTCGTGACCGACTTGGCGGGCACGGTGATCGTGGCGGTGCGCGAGATGCGGTCGACGCTCACCGGCGTCTTGGCGACCAGGGCGTTGCTCGTGGGAGCGGCGGCCGAGGAGGCCTTCGTGGTGACGTACGGCGTGACCGTCGCGGTGTCGGCGATGGTGCCGAAGCGGGAGAGGTCGAGCACGACGGTCTTCTCGGTCGCGGTGCTGTTGGTGTGCACGACGGTCGCGCCCGAGCCGTCGCCGCGGACGGCGGCGGTGGAGGAGCTGTCGTTGGAGGGCATCAGGTGGTCGCCCTCGTGGATGAACTTGGTGAAGTTCCGGATGGTGTTGAACTTCGAGTTCGTCTCGACGCCGCAGACCGGAGCCTTGGTGGAGTCGCCACCGGCGTCGGCGACGCGGCGGACCGACTTCCAGACCTCGGTTCCGTTCTCCTGGTACGGCTTGCAGTCCAGGTCGATGTAGACGGAGCCCCAGTTGAGGTTCTCGCCCTTGGGCTTGGGCTGCTGCATGTTGTAGTAGTCCTCGACGGGCTGCCAGAGCACCCACGCCTTCGGCTCGAGCTCGCGCAGGTCGTCGTTGATGCGGCCGGCGATGCCGAGGCCGTTCTCCATGTTGGTGGGGTCGAAGCCGGTGACCCAGTTGCCCTCGATCTCGCTCATCCACAGGTCGGTGTCGGCCTGCTTCGCGAGGTCGCGGACCTTGAGGCGGCCCGAGGTGCCGTAGGTGTGGACGTTCATCCGGTCGACCTCGGCGCGGATCGCGGCGGAGTAGGCGGCCCAGTTCGTGGCGAAGATGTCGGGGTTGGTCTCGTCCATCGCGGCGAGGCCGGCGTCGGTGGTCGAAGCGTCCAGCGCGGCGGTGACGTCGGGGATCAGACCCGCCTGGCGCATCGGGCCGACGTGCATGCCCTCCTGGCGTCCGCCGGTCGGGACGCCGTTGGAGAGCTGCGTGCCCCAGTAGTTCGTGTTCGGCTCGTTGAAGGGGTCGAGCGTGTCGAACTCGATGCCGTACTCGTCCTCCATGTGCTCGGTGACCTTCACGAGGTACTTCGCGAACTGCTCCTCGGCGGCGGGCTTCAGCTGCTCGCTGTTCGCGTCGAAGCCGCCCGAGACGTAGCCGCTCTCGGTCATGAAGTACGGGGCGGAGTTGGAGAACGCCTCCCAGTGCGAGATCTGCTTCTCCTCGGCCAGCCTCTCGACCCACCAGCGCTGCGTCTCGTCGGCGGTCCAGTCGTAGGAGGCGGGGTCGTCCGCGTTCCACTTGGCCAGGAGCGCGTCGCGGTCGGCGAGCTTCGTGGAGGTGCCGCCGTAGGTCGACGCGTCGCCGGCCGGGTTCGGCTTCCACCAGCCCTCGACGGCGCCGCCCGGGCGGAGGTAGTCCTTCACGTCGGAGGCGTTGCCGCCGCCGATGTTGTAGCGGGCGATGTTGAGGTCGAGGCCGCTGTCGCCGAAGACCTTCTGGTAGAGGTCCTCGCGGAGGGCCTCGGGATAATCGCCGGTCGCGTTCGCGAACCAGACGAGGCTGGTGCCCCAGCCCTCGAACGCCTCACCGGCGGCGGCGGGGTTCGGCGTGATGCGGAACGCGTCCGCGGCCTGAGCGGGGGCCGCTGCGGCGGGGATCGCCAGCAGTGCTCCTGTGGCCAGGGCGGCGCTCGTGGCGAGCGCGGCGACCCTTCTGAAGGACATCGACATTGATGCGGTCTCTCTTTCGCCATCGAAATGCGGGCATGTTCACGTGAACGCGCCCTGACGGCCGACTGTACATGTTCACGTCAACAATCGGAAGGTGCTCAGGGGCGCGCGGGGCCCGCGTCGGCGAGAAGCCAGGAGTCGTCGCAGTCGGCGCCGAGTGCGACGAGTCCTGGAGGGTCGTGGGCATGCGGAGGCGTGCGGGTGTGTAAGCCACCCCCGCGCTCAGACGCGATGCGTCGTCTCCGGGAAGGCCTCGGGCTCGCACTGGATGGTCGCGTGGTCGATGCCGTGGCGCTCGCGGAGCACGGCGAGCACCCGCGAGAGCGCGGTGCGGTAGTCGGCGTCGGGGGCGACGACCACGTGGCCGGTGGCGCTCTCCATGCCCGAGGTGATCGTCCACACGTGCAGGTCGTGCAGCGCGAGCACGCCGGGGACGGCGCAGACGTCGCGCTCGAGCGCTGCGAGGTCGACGTGCGCGGGCGCCGACTCCATCAGGATCCCCAGCGCCTGCCGCGTCAGCGACCAGGTGCGGGGAAGGATCAGCAGCCCGATCAGCACGCCGACGATCGGATCCGCCCACGCCCAGCCGGTGGTGAGCAGCACGATCGCCGCGACGATCACGCCGATCGAGCCGAGCGCGTCGCCGAGCACCTCGAGGGAGGCTCCGCGGAGGGTGATGCTCTCCTTCGCCCCGGCGGACAGCAGGCGCAGGCTCACGAGGTTGACCGCCAGGCCCACGACGGAGGTGATCAGGAGGGGGCCGCCGGGCACCGCGGGCGGCTCGGCGAAGCGGCGGACGGCCTCGACGATCACGAACGCGGCGACAGCGAACAGCAGCAGGCCGTTGGCGAGGGCGGCCAGCACTTCGAGGCGGTAGGAGCCGTAGGTGCGGCCCTTCGCGGCGGGGCGGGCGGCGAGCGAGATCGCGGCGATCGACATTCCGAGGGCCAGCACGTCGGTGCCCATGTGCGCGGCGTCCGAGAGCAGCGCGAGCGAGCCCGTCGCGACTCCGACCGCGAACTCGACGACCATGAACGCCGCGGTCAGCACGAAGGCGGCCACGAGCGGACGCCGGTGCCGTGCGGCGGCGGAGCCGGCCGGAACGCCGTGAGAGTGGCCCATCGGCTCCTCCGATCCCTGTTCGTATAAACAGTCTTGCATGCGTCCGGAGGCGAGCGCGAGGGCCCTCAGCCGACCAGCGCGTCCAGCGCCTCGCCGAGGTAGGGCGCCAGGGTCCGGGCATAGGACTCGGTGAGGTGCCCGAGGTCGCGGTACACCTTCACTCCGCCGATCACGAGGGGGCAGCCGCGGTCGTCGCAGAACCAGCGGGTGAGGTCGACGGCGGCGGCGCCCGGCCAGTCCTCGGCGGCGGCGGCCATCAGCTCGCGGTCGGCGAAGGCCTCGTCGAGCGGCACGCTGCAGTCGGCCGCGGAGCCCGGCTCCTCGGCGCAGGCCAGCAGGGAGAGCGAGGGCAGCACCGGATTGTCGCGGATCGCGACCACCGTGGATCCGCGGGCGATCAGCGGCGCCCACGACTCGTGGAACCCGTCGATGCCGGCCTGCTCGTCGGGGGTGCCGGACGCGTCGACGAACACGGACTTCTTCGCGGAGTAGGCGGTGACGACGAGCGCGTACGGCTCCTGGCCCGCGAGCTCCTCCTGCAGCTTCCCGTTCCAGACGTCGCAGGAGCGGCGGGAGGAGGCGGAGTCGTCGCGCCGCTCCGCGGTCGAGAAGACGCAGCCCGTCTTGTAGTAGGTGTGCAGGTCCCAGCCGCGCTCCTCCGCGACGCCGCGCAGCGCCGGGAAGAACGACGCCGCGTGCGAGTTGCCGATGAGCAGCACGCGGAGGCCGGCGGGATCGCCGAAGCGGCACTCCTTGAGCGCGGTGCCGGAGTTGCCCGTGCTGCACTCGTCGGTGTTCAGTGCGGAGCCGTCCTCCGAGGCGTCGACGGCGGGCAGGCTCGTGGTCCAGGAGTCGGGGCAGGCGTTCGCGAGCGCCGCGGCTCCGACGCAGCCCTCGGTCGAGACGGGGAGGGCGTGCGCGCGGGTGAGGTCGGCGGCGATCGCGGCGTTCGTTCCGGTGAGGCCCGTCGCTCCGACCAGGGCGGCGACGGCCAGCAGGGCCGCCGGGGCGAGCGCGCGGAGGCGGTGCGGGCGCTCGGCGGGGGCGCGGCGGTGGAGGGGGTCCTCGAGGAAGCGCTTCGAGGCGGCGGCCAGGAGGATCGCGGCGGCGATGACGCCCACGCCCGCCGGAGCGGTCGGGTCCTCGCCGCTGCTCTCGCGCCAGAAGACCAGGAGCGGCCAGTGCCAGAGGTAGATCCCGTAGCTCAGGCCGCCCAGCCACACGAGCGGGCGCAGGGCCAGCAGCCGGCCGACGCCGCGCTCCGGGGCGGGGCCGGTCCCGGCGACGAGCACGAGCACCGCCGAGAGGGTCGGCCAGAGCGCGGCGGCGCCCGGGAACGCGCTCGAGACCTGGAGCACGAACCCGCAGGAGACGACTCCGATCAGCCCCAACCACCCGGCGACCGTCCGCAGGGCCGCCGGGATCGCCAGTCCCGGGAGCACGAGGGCCGCGAGCGAGCCGAGCCCGAACTCCCACGAGCGGGCGAGGGTGCTGTAGTACGCGGTCGGCTGGTCGATCCCGACCAGCACGACGGAGAACGCGAACGAGAGGACGGTGAGCGCCGCGACGAGCGCCAGCAGGAACCGCGGCAGCTGCGCGCGTCGCCGCAGCAGCACGGCGGCGAGGGTCGCGACGAGCACCAGGGCGAGCCAGATCAGGTAGAACTGCCCCTGCACCGACATCGCCCAGAAGTTCTGCACCGGCGAGTGGAAGTCGTCCTGCGCGAGGTAGTCCACTCCGGCCCGCGCGAGCGCGACGTTCTCGACGTAGAAGGTCGAGGCGAGCACCTCGGTGAAGGTCTGCAGCAGCTGCGAGGGGCGCAGGAGGAGCGGAGCGAGCGCCGCGACGACGACCAGCACCACCGCGGCCGCCGGGAAGAGCCGCGAGGCGAGCCTCCGGAGGAAGGCGATCGGACGCACGCGCCCGAACCGGCGGATCTGGCCGAGGAGGGTGAGGGTGGCGAGGAACCCGGCGATCACGAAGAAGACGTCGACGCCTCCGGAGACGCGGCCCAGCCAGATGTGGAAAGTAGCGACCAGGAGGGACGCGACGGCGCGCAGTCCCTCGATCTCGGGCCGGTAGCCGGACGCGTCGGCCTTGCGCACCAGCGCGGACCGGCCGGAGGCGGCGGTGCGGGCGGAGTGGCGGGGCAACGGGTTCCTTCCGTGACGGTCGGCGGGCGGTGGGGCGGGAGCCGTCGATCGTCGGTGTTCAGGATCGCGCTCTCCCGCCCTCAGGGGAACCGTGTCCGGGGTGCTGTCCACCTGGTTGGGGGCTGCGGAGGCGAGGTGCGCGACAGGTGTCCGCTTACTCGGCTGTTCCGGGCCTTCTGGGTGACATGAGAACTCGGAGGTCGCCGTCCGTGCGCGCGCGACCACGGCGACTTCTGCGGAGTCGCCGGCGGGCCGGGCCGAGGGCGGCCGAGGGCTCGGTGGCGCGGATCGACTGGCGCGAATGGATGGGGCAGGTGAGGTAAGGCTATGCTTACCCGGGCTCCGCGCCGAGACGCGGGTGCCGCCCGCCGACGGACCGGGCCGACGAGCCCTGCCGGCGAACCGGGCCCATGAACCGGGCCTATGAACCGGGCGGACGACCGACGCCCACGAACCACGGGAGATCCATGTCCACGCACCGACGGCGCCCCGCCGCCCTCGCCCTCGCCGCCCTGACCCTGCTCGCCCTCACCGGCTGCGGCGCCTCCGAGCAGATCGAGCCCGAGAGCACGGCCGCCGCGGGGGAGGGCACGACTTCGTACCCGCTCATGCTGGACGACTGCGGCACCGCGACCACCGTCACCGCCCCTCCGCAGCGGGTCGTCTCCCTCGACCAGAACTCGACCGAGATCCTGCTGTCCCTCGGCCTCGAGGACCGGATGGTCGGCACCGCCTCCTGGACCGACCCCGTGCTCGAGACCCTCGCCTCCGCGAACGAGAGCGTGCCGCGCCTGGCCGACAACGCGCCCACCTACGAGGTGCTGCTCGGCGCCGACCCCGACTTCGTCACCGCCTCCTTCGGCCGCCACTACGCGCCCGAGGGCGTCGCCTCGCGCGACCGCCTCGCCGAGACGGGGATCGGCTCCTACCTCGCCCCCTCCGACTGCGACAACGGGGCGAGCGTCAACGGCGGGAGCGGCACGCGCACCGTCCCGCTGACCGTCGACGTCCTCTACCAGGAGATCCACGAGCTGGCCGAGGTCTTCGACGTGCAGCAGCGCGGCGACGCCCTGGTCGCGCAACTGCAGGAGCGCGCCGCCGCCGCCACCGAGGGGGTCGACCTCGGCGGCCGGAGCGTCGCCTTCTGGTTCGCCGACACCAAGACGCCCTACATGGCCGGCGGCTACAACTTCGCCTCGATGCTCGGCACCACGACCGGCATGACCAACGTCTTCGCCGACCGCACGGAGGACTGGCCCGCCGTGGGCTGGGAGAGCGTCGTCGCGGCCGACCCGGACGTCCTGGTCCTCGGCGACCTGCAGCGCGACCGCTTCCCCGGCGACCGCCTCGACGACAAGACCGCGTTCCTCCGCTCCGACCCGCTGACCAGCAGCCTGCCCGCGGTGCAGGACGGCCGCTTCATCGCGCTCCACGGCGCCGAGATGAACCCGTCGATCCGCTTCGTCGACGGGCTCGAGAAGATCCGCGCCTGGTGGGACGAGAACGGGGCCTCGCTCTGAGCACGCACACGAGCACGGGCGCGGTCCTCGTCCGCCGGGTGCCGCGGGGCCTTGCCGCCGCCGCGCTGGTCGTCGGCGGGCTGCTAGCGCTGGCGCTCTCGGTCGGCGTCGCGGTGACGCTCGGCCCGGCCGACGTCTCGCTCGTGAACGTCCGCGACATCCTCCTCAACCACCTCGGGCTCGCCTCCGTCCCGGTGCGTGCGGCCGAGGACGCGATCGTCTGGCAGGAGCGCCTCCCGCGCGCACTCGTGGCCGCGGCTTGCGGGGCGGGGCTCGGCGTGTGCGGAGTGATCCTGCAGTCGCTGCTGCGGAATCCGCTCGCCGACCCGTTCGTGCTGGGCGTCTCCTCCGGAGCCTCCACGGGCGCGGTGCTCGTCGGCGTGCTCGGGGTCGGCGGAGGAGTGGTCGGGCTCTCCGGAGGCGCCTTCGTCGGCGCGCTGGTCGCCTTCGGCTTCGTGCTGCTGCTCACGCGGTTCTCGGCGGGCGGCACCTCGGGCGTGATCCTGGCGGGGGTGGCGAGCACGCAGCTGTTCTCGGCGCTGACCTCGCTGATCGTGTTCGCGCTCGCCGACTCGGACGAGACGCGCGGCGTGATGTTCTGGCTGCTCGGCTCCCTCGAGGGCATGCGCTGGGACGACGTGGCGCTGAGCGGAGGAGTCGTGCTGCTCGGCTCCGTGGTCTGCCTCGCCGCGGCGCGCACGCTCGACGCGTTCGCTTTCGGGGAGGACGTGGCCGCGTCGCTCGGCGTGCACGTGGGCCGCACCCGCCTCCTCCTGCTGGTGGTGACGGCCCTGCTGACGGCGACCCTGGTGAGCATCGCCGGCGCGATCGGCTTCGTGGGGCTGGTGCTGCCGCACGCCGCGCGACTCGTGTTCGGCCAGCGGCACTCGCGGGTGATCCCCGCGACGATCCTGCTCGGCGCGGTGTTCCTGGCGTGGGTCGACGCCGGATCGCGGGTGGCGTTCGCGCCGACTCCGCTGCCGGTGGGGGTCGGCACGGCACTCGTCGGCGTGCCGGTGTTCATGCTGCTGCTCCTGCGGCGGAGGGGCCGCTCGTGACGCTCGAGGCCGACCGGGTCTCGTGGCGCCGGGGCGGCCGTCTGGTGGTCGACGGGGTCTCGCTCCGCCCCGCTCCCGGCTCGACAGTGGGACTGCTCGGGCCCAACGGCTCGGGCAAGTCGTCGCTGCTGCGGCTGCTGCAGGGCACCGCGGCTCCGGACGCCGGCGTCGTCACCCTCGACGGCGCGCCGCTCCGCTCGCTCCGCCGCCGCGAGGTCGCCCGGGCCGTGGCCACGGTGACGCAGCAGGCCGAGACGGAGGCGGACCTCCCTGTCCGCGACGTCGTCCGGCTGGGGCGGACACCGCACCGCTCCCTTCTGGGCGGAGACACGGCCGAGGACCTGCGCGCGATCGAGCGCGCCCTCGAGCAGGTGGGTCTCGAGGCGAAGGCCGACCGCCTCTGGCACACCCTCTCGGGCGGCGAGCGGCAGCGCGCGCACATCGCCCGGGCGCTGGCGCAGGAGCCGCGCGAGCTGCTGCTGGACGAGCCGACCAACCACCTCGACATCCGCCATCAGCTGGAGCTGCTGGCCCTGGTGCGGGCGCTGCCGGTGACCACGGTCGTCGCGCTGCACGACCTCAACCTCGCGGCCCTGTTCTGCGACGCGCTGCTGGTGCTGCGCGAGGGGCGCGTGGTCGCGGGCGGCACCCCGGAGGAGGTGCTCACTCCGGCGCTGATCGCGGACGTCTACGGGGTGCGCGCCCGCGTGATCGTCGACGCCGGACGGCCGCACGTGCTGTTCGACTCCTGATTCCGCTGCCGCATCCTGACCCCACTGCCAGACGATCGTCGATCAGTCAACGGTCTCGTCCACTTCCAGCAGCGCGTTCTACCGTCGGTGAACCGGCTTCGAGACCTCACAGGAGAGGTCCCCCTCGCGCTGGGCGAGGTGCTCTCCTGACGGAGGGCGATGGACGTGCCGGTGACGACGAGGGGAGTCGAGAGATGTCCAGAGACGACGTGGCACCGGGGCGGTTCGCGCGGTTCGTGAAGTGGGTCAACAAGGCCGACGGCTGGGAGCCGCAGTACCTGCGCGGGCGGGTCGTGGCCAAGAAGGACGGCGAGTGGATCGTCGCGGTCGACGGCGAGGAGCGCCGGATCGTGAAGAAGGAGTGGAGCGTCTACCGCTGACCCTCGGGGAGGACTCGTGATGCTGCCCGACCGGCGCACTCCCGAGATCAGAGAGGCGCGTCCCGGAGTCTTCGTGCTCGAGCTGCGCCGCACCCGCCGTTGGCCCGCCGAGGAGCTGGGCGTCCTGATCCGCACGGGCACGACCTGGACGGTGCTGGGCCCCGAGGGCGTGCTCTCCGACGTGCCGAGCTTCCACGACGCCGTGGCGGCCCTGCGCGAGTAGCGAGGCATCACCGAGGTGCCCGCGGCCCCGCTGAGTCGCCCGAGACGGTCGCCCTCTCCGGCGTGTCGACGGCCGTCCCGGGCACCTCAGCGCGGAAGGGGACGGCGCGGCGGTGGTGCTGCCGAGGCGTGGGCCCGCCGCGCCTACAGCTGGCGGCCCGGCCGCTGCAGGCCCACGACGGTGACGGTGAGGGTCGCGGAGGTGCTCTGCGCGGCGGACGGCGCGGACTCCGAGAGGCGCACGGTCAGGCGGAGGTGGTCGGTCGCTCCGACGGAGAGGGCGGGGGAGCCGGGCAGGTCGAGGCGGGAGGCGGCGGGGCGGTCGGCCGACACGGTGGTGACGGTGCCGGGGCAGGTGGCGGCGTCGGCCGACCAGGACTGCGAGCAGCGCTCGATCGCGAGCTGCAGGCCGTCCGAGAGGTCGGTGCCGGTGGCCGTCTGCAGCTGGAGGGCAGACATCGGCAGGGTCCCGGCGTTCGTCAGGTCGAGGAGGCGCCGGGCCGTGCCGCCGGGGACGAGTCCCGCGACGGGGACCGGCACGGTCGTCGCTCCGGTGCCGGTGAACGTCGCGATGACGGTGCCGGAGGCGACCCGCGCGCTCACGGAGCCCCGGTCCAGGAGCACGGCGGTGGCGGTGGCGGCGGCGCCGAGGACGAGCGCGCCGGCGACGAGTCCCGCCAGGCCGGCGCGGGAGACCACGCGGCGGCGGACCTCGGGGGAGTGGCGCGGGGCTCCACGGTCGCGGGAGGACGGCCGGGCGCTGTGCCGCCCGTGCTCAGCGGGCGGACGCAGGGGCTCCGGGGGCGGCGTGCCGTCCGACGAGCGGTGCGCGCCGCTCATGGGGCGACCTCCGCGGGGCGGCGCCAGATGGCGATCAGGAGCGCGCCCACGATGACCGCGCCGCCCGCGGCGAAGAGCGCGAACCGCGCCTCCGGGTGGGCGAGGCCGATGCTCGGCCAGCCCAGCAGCGGCACCACCGAGCTCTCGCGCCAGATCCGCTCGTCCGCGATCGTCACGATCCACGGGTCGGCCGACTCGTTGTTGTCGCCCTTGGTGGTGAGCGCCAGCTGGCCGGGCTCGCGGCCGCGGAGGGCCGCAGCCTCCTCCTCGGAGTAGACGAGGGTGATGCGGTGGATGACGCGGCGGCCCGGATCGTCCGGGTCGGTGAAGACGATCACGTCGCCGGCGCGGATCGCGGCCTGGTCGACGGGCAGGGTGACGGCGAGGGAGCCGACGGGCATCCCGGGCGCCATCGAGTTCGACAGCACCGGCACGAGCCGCACGAGACCGAGCGCGGAGAGGACGAAGACGGCGATGCCGGCGACGGCCACGATCGTGACCAGTCCGCCGAGGAGAGCGCGGAGGGCCTTCACGCCTGCTCCCTCCGGTGACGACGGCGCGCAACCGCGGCGAGCAGGGCGCCCGAGCCGAGGGCGAGCATCCCGCCCAGGAGCGCAGCGCCCAGGTCGCGGCCGGTGACGGCCAGCCCGCCGCCCGCCGCTCCGGGGAAGGAGCCGGGGCCGGGCGTCGCGGAGGGATCCTCCTCCGTCGTGCCCACGAGCACCCGCAGCGACGCCGCCGCGAGCTCGGTCCCGTTGCCGGCCGACTCCGGGAACAGGACGCGGACGCGCACCCCCACGGTGGCCCCGCGCTCGAGCGGACGGACACCGACGAGCCGTCCGAGCATCGCCGCGGGCCCGGATCCGAGCGGCATCGCGTCCTCCGGGCAGAGGTAGCGCTCGACCGTGCGCTCCCCGTCGACGACCTCGGCGACGGTGAACGCCGCGTCGCAGAGCTCGACGGACAGCTGGAGGCCGTCGCGCGGGTCCTGCGCCAGCGTGCCTCCGTCGACCGCGAAGGCCACGGAGACCCCCTGCGGCGACAGGCCGGTGCTGGTCACCTCGACCGCCCACTCGGCGCGGTCGCCCGGAGCGAGGTCGGTGAGGGATCCGGGTGCCGAGAGCTCGCGCACGTCGAGCACGCCGACGGGCTCGGCGCTCGCCGCGGGCGCGAGGAGCGCCGCCGCGAGGACGGCGACGAGCGCACGGGCGTGGGGCATGGGGACGACTCCGGGGAAAGGGGGATGCCTCCGCCCCGCGCCGGTGGCGGCCGGGCAGGGCGGAGGCGGTGGCGGACGGTCTACTTCTGGATGCCGGCGCGCTGGATCGCGGCGGCGGTGAAGGTGACCGTGGCGGAGGCGTTCTCGTACGCGTTGTCGGCCGCCGTCGGCAGGACGAGCTCGATCAGCGTGTTCAGCGTCACATCACCGGCGTCCGAGGGGAAGGTCCCGGTCGTGGTGGGAGTGATGCCGAAGTTCGCCGGGGTGAAGTCGACCGCGCCGGCCTGGCCGCCGATGGACGACAGCTTGCCGGATCCGGTGACCGTGGTGGTCCCGCTGCAGGAGTACGGGCCCGCCGGAGTCGTGGTGGGGGCGGTCGTCCAGGCGGTGGAGCAGGTCAGCAGGCGGTAGTCGAGGCCGTTCGGGCCGGAGACGAGAGACTGGCCGACACGGTTCTGGTCGGTGGTGTCGGATCCCACGACGTCGTTGGTGACGGCCTGCGAGAAGCGCACCGACGAGACGAGGTCGCCGTCGTTGGTGGCGTTCGGCAGGACGATCGTCACCGGGCGCTGGATGGTGTCTCCGGGCGCGATGTCCGTCACGATGAAGGTGCCGTCGAGGTTGATGTCGAGCTGTCCGGCGTCCGCGGTGACGCTGGCGGTCCCGGAGTCGGTGAACACGGCGAAGGCGCCGGCGCCGGCGAGGGCTCCCGCGGCGAGGAGGACGCCGCCGGTGAGGGCGATCTTCTTCCAGGGGCTGCGACGGGTGGGTGCTGTGGTGGTCATGGCGACCGTTCCTTTCTGGTGGGTGGTGCCCGGTGCGGGCGTGGTCTCCCTCACGAGGACACGTGCAGGACGAGAGGGGTGTCGGCGGGGAGGCATCAGCAGCCTCCGGCGGTGGTGACGGCCGGCTGGGCGACGGCGGTCGAGGCGGCGGACGCGACTCCGAGCCAGCGCTGCAGGTCCGGGCGGACCCGCCACTGGTAGCTGCGGCCCTCACCGACCCGGTCGTCGGTGAAGCTCGTCGCGGAGGCGGCGGGTGCCGCGATCACGGTCCAGGGGCCGGGCGTCGTCCCCGCGAGGCGGCGCTCGAGGGTCCAGCCGGTCGCTCCAGCGGCGGCCGACCAGCTCACGAGGGTGCTCGGCCGACCGGCCGTGCAGCTCGCGACAGGCGTGGCGACCACGGAGGACCTGGTCCAGGCGCCGAGCCCGACCGCTCCGCTCGTCGTGCCGGTGCCGGAGAAGCCGCGCCGGACGAGGGGAGCGGGATCGACCCACACCGTGATCGTGCCACCAGCCGTGAGCGCGCCGTCCGTGACCGTGTACGCGATCGTCGCGCTCCCGGTCCAGCCGTCGGCCGCGGGCGTGTAGGTGCACGTGGATCCGGAGCAGGAGAAGGTGCCGCGCAGCCCGGCCGGGACGCTCGTGCCGGCCAGGGCGAGGGTCGCGCCCGCGTCCTCGTCGGTGTCGTTCGCGAGCGGAGCGACGGCGACGGCGGGGCCGCCGGTGGTCGCGACCACGCGGTCGGGCCGGGCGACCGGCGCGCGGTTCAGCGCGGTGACGGTGACCGTGACCCGCACGTTCCAGGTGCCGTACTGGCCCGAGAGCGAGTAGTCGAAGACGTCGGTGCCGACGTAGGCGGCGATCGGGCGGTAGGTGCACTGGCCGCGGGTCGCTCCGCTCGCGGCGCAGGAGACGGACCCCTGCACGGGAGTGGCGGGGGCGGGGGTCGCCGCGCCTCCGATCGCCCTCGGGGTCGCCGAGAGCTGCGCGCGCGAGAAGGTCGCGCCGGTCGCGGCGGGCCCGTCGTTCGCGAGCACGTCGATCACGACCGATCCGCCCTGCACGACCGTCGCGGCGTCGGCCGCCGGATCGGGGATCACCGAGATGCTCACCGAGGCCGTGCGGGTGAACGCCACGCCGGTCGGGCCGGTCGCCGTCGCCGTGGCGGTGTTGGCGATCGTGCCGGCGGTGACGTCGGCGGCGGTGGTCGTGTAGGCGGCGGTCGCGGTGACGACCTGGCCGGGCAGCAGTCGTCCGGAAGTGCCCGGCCAGGAGTAGGTGAGAGCGGAGAGCCCGCTCTTGGGGTCGCTGATCGCGACCGCGGTGAGGGTGGTGGTGCCGGTGTTGGTCGCGCGGAAGGTGTAGGTCACCACGGTGCCGGCGGCGCTGATGAAGGCGGGGTTCGCGGTCTTGGTGAGCGCGAGGTCGTTCGTGCGGGTGATCGTGTCCGTCCGCGAGGCGGTGGCCGTGACGGCGGCGCCCGTCGGAGGGGTGCCGGTCGCGGTGGCGGTGTTGAGGACCTGGCCCGCGTCGACGTCGGCCTGCGTGAGCGTGTACGACGCGGTCGCGGTGACCGACTGGCCGATCTCGAGGCGCCCGGCGGTCCCCGGCCAGGAGTAGGCGAGCGCGGAGAGCCCGCTCTTGGGGTCGGTGACCGCGACGGCGCTCAGCCCGGTGTTGCCGGTGTTGGTGGCGGAGAAGCTGTAGGAGACGGTCGAGCCCACGGCGGCCCCGGTCGGGATCGTGCCGTTCTTCGTCAGCGAGATCGAGGGCGCGTAGCGGATCGGCGTGGTGGCCGTGGAGGTCGCGGTGACCGTCACGGGCGTGGCGGCCAGGGTGCGGCCGGAGACGGTCGCCGTGTTGACGAGCGACGTGTTCTTGTCGATGTCGGTCTGCAGCACCGTGTACGGCGCCGACGTGAAGGTGGCGCTCGCTCCGGGGGCGAGCTGCGTCGAGGCGGGCGTGATGCCGGTGACCTTCGGGTCGGCGACGGCGACCGTCTGCAGTGTGACGTTGCCGGAGTTGAGGGCGAGGAAGGAGTAGCGGATCTGCTCTCCGGCGTCGGCCTGGGCGTTGCCGTTCGTGTCGGTGAGCAGGGCGGTCTTGGTGAGGGTCAGAGCGGGAGCCGGGGTGGCGATGGGGGCGGTGACGGTGGCGGTCCTGCTCGTGACGGGGGTCGTTGTCACGGCGTTCGAGATCGTCTCCGTCTTCGTCGCTGCAGCGGTCGCTGTGTTGACGAACGAGCCGGCCACCGCTTCGGCGGCCGTGACCGTATGGGATCCCGTGCAGATGGTGGAGGCGAGCGGGAGCAGGGTCGTCGTCGGACAGGAGATGCTCGCGGCCTTCGGGTCCGTGACGACGATCCCGGTGAGCGTGCCCCGGATGGACCCGTTCGTGACGACGAACTGGTAGGGGATGACGGATCCCTCGGCGTAGGCGACGGGCTGCGTGGTGGTGCGGTCGATCTGCTTGACCAGAGTGATGTCGTCGAGAGTGTTGATGGACGAGACGGAGACGTTGCGGACGAGGTGGGTGTCGTTCGATCCACCGGTGGACGCCGTGAAGCCGAGCTTGTAGGTCGAGGGCGCTGCGGTCGGCATCGTGAACTGCATCAGCTGATCGAGCTGCCCGGCGGGCAGACCCGCTGTCCCTCCCCAGTAGACCGTGACGACGGGAGTGGCGGCAGCCGAGACCATGATCCGTATCGTGCGCCCGTAGGACGCGGGCGGAGCGCCCGTCGATGTCGTGGCCGTCGTGCGGACCGACGTCAGCAGGGGAGGCGAGGCCGACTGGAGGAAGCAGTATCCGCTCTTGGCCTGCCCGGGTCCGCGCGCCACGATCTTGTTCGCCGTGAGGAGCGCCGACCCGGAGTTCGAGGGGCAGTCGGAGCCGAGGCCGAGGGTAGGCGCGGCGGGGGGCCTGGCCGAGAAGTTCCCGAAGGCGTCGATTCCGATCCCGAGGTAGCCGCCGTTCACCCCGTCGACGGTCGCCGACTGGCCGTAGCCGAGCGATCCGCCCGGAGCTCCCGCCGCGGTGAGGGACCTCGAGCCGTCGGTGAGGAAGAAGCCGATGCCGTCGGCCCCGGTCAGCGAGCTTCCGTACTGGTACTGGTCGAACTGGACGTCGATGCCGCCCGCGGCAGGAATGGGCCGGTTGAAGACCGCGCCGCCCTTGGCGTCGTTGCGGGCATCGGTGAGCTGGAGGAAGCCTGGACTCGTCGCGGCGACGGGGGCTTGAGTCCGGTTGGCGCAGACGCCGAGGTTCGAGGACCCGGCCGGGGGTGCGGTCGTCGCCCGGGTGATGCAGCCCCCGTCGAGCGCCTGCCAGGCCGAGTCCGCGACGCTGGTGCCGCCGAAGCCCTCCTGGAGCAGGACCGTGGCCGCCGCAGCTCTCGTCGCCGGCAGAACCACGAGGACGGCGGCGAGCAGGAGCAGCACCAGGCCGAGGGCGATCGAGCGGTCGTGGCTCGGTCGGGCATGCGCGTTCGACACGGATCGACCTCCCCCCGGGGCGCCTCGCCGGGCCTTCCGGATGGAGCGGGATCACGATAGGTCGCGGCTCGGAGGCGCCCTGTCCCCCTGAGACGGGACGTGGGCGGCGGACGACGGGCCCTCGATCCGGTCGGCACTCAGAGGGGGGAGAGCAGGCGCTGAACCAGCGATCAGGTCGTGCTCAGATAACGAGACTCATCCGGGGGTCTCCCGCGAGAGTGTTGACGTGCGCATGGCCCTCGCGCCGGGCGCACGGCGGCCTGGATCCGTGCCGGCCCCGTGCCGCCCCGGAGTTCCGCCACCGACACGATGCAGTTCCGCTCCCGTGGCGGGCATCTCCAGAGCAGTGGCGCGAGATAGCGCTCTCACCAGGACCTTCTCCGGATCGCTCCGCCGCTGAACGCCAGGTGGGAGCGCCGCCGCGGGTGTCCCTGAAGCGGGTCTGGTGGTCGCGCGGCGGACGCGGGAGGATGCACTCGCGCCTGCCCGTCCGCACGGTCCCCCGAAGGACCGCACCGCGCCCCCTCCACGGTGGTCCGATCCGGACCGCAGCACCCCCCTCACACCTTCCGGTCAGGCTCCGCCGACCGAGCAGCCCTCTCCACGTCGGGATCCCATGTCCTCTCCTGCGCGCCACAGCCGCCGTCTCGTCCTCACCGGAGCCGCCCTCGGCGTCGGATCCGCCTTCGCCTACGCGATGACCGCGTCCGCGGCGCCCGACTACAGCGTGATCCCGCCGCTGCCCAACGAGCTCGGGCGCAGCGACACGGCGATCTCGCGCGTGGGGAAGAAGCCGTATCAGATCATCGACGTGATGATCGGCACCGACCGCGCGCGGCTCTTCGTCCCGCACACCGCGGTCCCCTCGCAGCGGATCGGCCGGGTCGTCTACTGGTACTACCACGCCAACGGGAGCACCTACGCGGCCCTGTCCGGCGCCTACCAGTACAGCGCCGACCAGGCCGTCGACAAGGGCGTCATCTCGATCTGCCCCAACTACGGCGGCAGCATCTACACGAACAAGCGG
Organism: Rathayibacter sp. AY1C5; assembly: GCF_002931705.1. Lineage (NCBI taxonomy): Bacteria > Bacillati > Actinomycetota > Actinomycetes > Micrococcales > Microbacteriaceae > Rathayibacter > Rathayibacter sp. AY1C5. The sequence continues at coordinate 2,589 of NZ_PSWD01000035.1, read as the reverse complement.
GCCGTCGCCATGCAGGTGGACGCGGTCGCCTGGTTCCAGAAGACGTGGCGAATCGGCGCGAGCTTCCTCCGCTCGAACTCCGGCGGCGGAGCGCTGCTCTGCTGGGCGTACGGCAACAAGCTGGTCCCCGAGATCCGCGGCGCGTACCACGCGGCCGGCGTCTACGACATGGCCGACATGGCCCGCCGCGATCCGGGGCGCGTACTGCCGGACTACGACAACGACCCCTCGACGATCCCGGCGACCGACCCCGCGCTGCTGCCGCAGGCCTCGTGGGCGGGGGCGCGGATCCGCACGACCGGCTCGACGGAGGACGTCCTCGTCCCGATCGCCGTGCACGGAGGGGCGTGGGTCGCGCTCGCGAAGCCCGTCGCGAAGGAGGCGGTGGTCCTCTACACGCCGACCGAGGGCGCTCCGAACGGCCACAACGTGCCGAGCCTGACGAACAAGGACATGCTCGACACGTTCGACCGCTGGCTCGCGGAGCAGCCGGTCGTTCCGCTGCCCGACGAGCCCGCCTCGTCGATCCCCGGCGAGGGCACGTACCAGAACTCCTCGCCGCTCATCACGACGGCGGGCACCTGGAGCACGATCTCCTCCTCCGCCGACAGCGGTGGGAGCATCAGCTACTCCAGCTCGGCCGGAGCGTCCGCGAGCTTCCGCTTCTCGGGCACGGGCGTCAGCTGGGTGAGCCGGATGACGGCGACCTCCGGCATCAACGAGGTGCTGCTCGACGGCGTCCTTGTCGCCACCGTCGACCGCTACAGCCCCACGACCCGCTCGGGTCAGACGGTCTGGACGAGCGGGCCGATCGCCGCCGGCACCCACACGGTCACGATCCGCCGCGGGACGACGCGCAACCCGGCGTCCACCGGATCCACGCTGATCCTCGACGCCTTCGTCGTGACCGCGGGGACCGTCTCCACGTCGACGCCCACCCCCACCGCGACGGCGTCTCCGACCAGCACGCCGACGCCCACCGACACGCCGACTCCGACCGAGACCCCGACGGCCACGTCCACGCCCACCCCGACCTCGACGCTGCCGGCGGCGGGGACGTACCAGAACGGAGCCGCCGTCATCGCGACGGTCGGCACCTGGGCGACGCTCTCGAGCACCGCCGACAGCGGCGGCAGCATCTCGTACTCCAGCACCTCCACGGCCTCGGCGACCCTCCGCTTCCGGGGCACGAAGGTCAGCTGGGTGAGCCGGATCACCCCGACCTCGGGCATCAACGAGGTCCTGATCGACGGCGTGCTCGTCGCCTCCGTCGACCGCTACAGCGCCACGAACCGCTCGGCCCGCACCGTGTTCACCAGCAGCACCCTCAGTGCCGGCGAGCACACCATCACCATCCGCCGCGGCAGCAAGCGCAACGCCGCCTCCACGGGCAACTCGCTGATCCTGGACGCCTTCGTCGTCGTGTGAGCCGCTCGGGCACCCGAGCCGCCCGCGTGATTCCGGACAGAGGACGCGGGCGGGCTCGGGTGGTCGGGTGTCCGGGGGCTCGTGGAGGGGGCCCTTGTCGCTGAGGCGCTCGCTCGGCGCCCACTGCGTCGAGTCGCCCGGGGATGCAGCTCTTAGCGTTCTCGGAACCGTCTCGGGCACCTCAGCGGGCCTCGCGCGAGGCGGCCCGTGCGAGCATGCGGGGATGAGAACGCTGATCCTCGGAGGCACGGGCTGGCTCGGCGGGCACCTCGCGGCGGAGGCGCTGCGGCGCGGCCACGACGTGACCTGCCTCGCGCGGGGGACGGCCGTGCCCGCGGGGGTGTCTCTCGTCCGGGCCGACCGCGACCGCGAGGACGCTCTCGACGCCGTGGCTGCGGCACCGTGGGACGCGGTGATCGACGTCTCCTCGACCCCGCGGCACGTCCGCCGATCCGTCCGCGACCTGCGCTGCAGCGCCTACGTCCTCGTCTCGACCACGAGCGTCTACGCCGAGAACGCGGTCGTCGGCGCGGACGAGGACGCCGAGCTGCTCCCTCCCTCCGACGACCCCGCCTCGTACGGCGCCGCGAAGGCCGCCTGCGAGCAGACCGTGCTTGCCGGATCCGCGCCGTCCCTGATCGCGCGCGCCGGGCTGATCGGCGGCCCCGGCGACCCCACGAGCCGCTCCTCCTACTGGCCCTGGCGCTTCAGCGCGCGGTCCGGGCCCGTGCTGGTGCCGGATGCGCCCGGACTGCCGACGTCCGTGGTCGACGTGCGGGACCTCGCCGCCTGGCTGGTGGCGTCCGCCGAGGCGCGGGTGGAGGGCGTGATGAACGTCTGCGGGACCCCCGTGCCGTTCGCCGAGCACCTGGCCGTGGCGCGCGGCGGGTCGTCCGCCGAGCCGGTCGCCGTGCCGGAGGAGTGGCTGCTCGAGCGCGGCGTCGGCCAGTGGGCGGGCCCCGACTCGCTCCCGCTGTGGATCGCGGACCCGGACTGGCGCGGCATGAACACCCGCTCGACGGCACGGGCCGAGGCCGCGGGCTTCGAGCGCCGCGAGCTCGCCGAGACGCTGCAGGACGCGGCGGCCGCGCACATGCCGGGACGCGGAGCCGGGCTGGGGGAGGAGCGGGAGCGAGTCGGGGCCCGCCCACTGGCCGACGC
>NZ_PSWD01000034.1:0-23638 GCF_002931705.1 Rathayibacter sp. AY1C5 | reverse complement strand
GCCCGCCCCTAGGCTCGATGGCGTTACCGCTTCCGCCGCCGCCCCCCAGATCTACACTCGCGACGTCGTCGGCATCGTCGGCCTCGTCCTCGCGATCGTCCTCGTCCTCGCGCAGATCGGGCGGACCGCGCTCACCACGGCCATCCCGGTCCTCGCGTTCCAGGGCGGCTTCGACACCACGCAGATCGGGGCGCTCTTCGCCGCCCTCGGGGTCACGATGCTCGTGCTCGCGACGGCGACCGCGATCGTCGGCGTCATCGGCGTCGCGCGGAAGGACCGCGCCCGGCTGCTCTCGGCCGTCACGCTCGGCGTCGGCGCGAGCGTCGCGATCGTCGAGCTGGGCGCGCTCGTCGTCCCGCCCCTGGTCGGCCTCTCCCTCCAGTACTGACGAGGCCCGCCGGAGGGGATCCCTCCGCCCGCCCTCGCAGGATCCGCACGGCGCCGCGTCCGTTCCTCGCGCTCCGCTGCGCCGCGACGGCCCTGCCGGCTCCCCGGCGATGCGCCAGGATGGGGGGCATGACGACACGCGTGGACGGCCTCTTCGTCTACCCGGTGAAGGGCTTGACCCCGCAGCCGCTCCCCTGCGTCGAGCTCACCACAGGCCGCGGCGTCCCCTTCGACCGCACGATCGCCCTCGCCCGCCCCGGCGGCGCCTACCGGCCCGGCATGCGGCACGGCATATCCAAGCGCGAGTTCTTCGTCCTCGTCGCCGAGGCCCGCCTCGCCGGCCTGACCACGCACCTCGACCCCGACAGCGGAGTGCTCACCGTCGACGTCCGCGGCCACCGGGTCCTCTCCGCCGACCTGGGCGCGGAGGACGGACGGGCCGCACTGCGCTCCTTCGCCGCCCGCGTGCTCGACCTGCCGCCCGGCGTCGAGCCCGTGATCGCCCAGGACGCGGGGCGCCGCTACACCGACACGGCCCACAACTCCGATGTCGAGATGGAGTACGTCTCGCTGATCAACCTGGCGAGCGTCCGCGACCTCGCCGAGCGCACCGGCCGGAGCGTCGACCCGCTGCGGTTCCGCGGGAACATCCATCTCGAGGGGCTGCCGGCGTGGAGCGAGCTCGAGCTGCTCGGGCGCGAGCTGACCGCGGGCGGGCTGCGGCTGCGGATCACGAAGGCCACCGAGCGGTGCGCCGCGACCGAGGTCGAGCTGGGCACCGGTCGGCGCGACCTGCCGGTCCCCCGGCTGCTGCACGAGACCTACGGCCACGAGCTCCTCGGCGTCTACGCGGAGGTCCTCGACGGCGGCACGCTCGGCGTGGGCGACGAGCTGGTGCTCCGTGGCTGAGCTGCGGCTCGTGGTGGCCGAGCGCGAGGCGCTCACCCCGGCCGTCACCCGCTTCGTGCTGCGGAGCGAGGACGGCGCCCCGCTGCCCGGCTACTCGGCCGGCGCGCACCTCACGCTCACGACCCCCTCCGGCGAGCGCCGCAGCTACAGCCTCGTCGAGCCGGGATCCTCGGAGCCGTCGCACTACGCGATCGCGGTGCGCCGGGAGCCCGGGGGCCGGGGCGGATCGCGGAGCCTCCACGACGACGTCCGCGTCGGCGACGTCCTCTCCTCCGCGCCGCCCGCGAACACCTTCGTCCTCCGGCCCGCCGCCCGCTACCTCCTGATCGCCGGCGGGATCGGCGTCACCCCGATCCGCGCCATGGCCGCCGAGCTCCGGGCGCAGGGCTCGGCCGTGCAGGTCGTCTACCTCAGCCGCACCCCCGAGGACACCGCGTGGCTCGACGAGTTCTCCGCCGACGGCTCCCTCGTGCACCACAGTGCGATCCACGGCCGGCTCGACCTCTGGCCGCTCGTCGCCGAGCCCGACGACGACACCCGGATCTACTGCTGCGGTCCGTCCGCGCTGATCGACGAGGTCCTCGCCCTCACGATGCACTGGCGCCCGAGCCGGATCCACGTCGAGGACTTCGCGGGCGTCGACGCCGTCGGCGACCGAGCCGTCCCCTTCGCCGCCGTCTGGGAGCCGACCGGAGCCGTCGTGGAGGTCCCGGCCGACCGCTCGCTCCTCACCGCGCTCCGCTCCTCCGGGATCGACGTCGACTCCTCCTGCGAGTCGGGCACGTGCGGCACCTGCCGCCTGCGCCTCGTCGGCGGGAGGGCGGAGCACCGCGACCTGGTGCTGACCCCCGAGGAGCAGGACCGCTGGATCATGCCGTGCGTCTCGCGCTCCGCCGGCGGCGAGCTGGTCGTCGCCCCGGAGTGACGGAGCGACGGGGCCCGTCCCCACGCACGCCGGCCGACACGCGTCGGCCGTCGTGTGACGCCGCGTGACGGGCGCCCGGCGCCCGGTCCCCCGCATGCCTAGGCTCCCGGACGGGGGACCACGACCGTCACGACCGAAGGACTTCCGATGACCAGCACCTCCGTCCGCACCCAGCTCGACGAGTTCACCGTCGGCTTCGACGAGACGGTCGGCCCCGAGCTCGCCGCCGTCTTCTCCGGCGAGCGCGACGACCTCGTCGCCGCCGGCGCCCCGAGCGGAGCCGTCACCGCCGGCGACGCGCTCCCCGCCGCCTCCGTCGTGACCGTCGACGGCGACACCGTCGCCCTCGCGGACGTCCTCGGCGCGGGCCCGGCCGTCCTCGTCTTCTACCGCGGAGCCTGGTGCCCGTACTGCAACATCACGCTCAAGCACTACAACGAGACCCTCGCCCTCGAGCTCGCCTCGCGCGGAGTCGCCCTCGTCGCGATCAGCCCGCAGACCCCCGACGGGTCGCGCGCGGCGGTCGCGAACGGCGACCTGGGCTTCACCGTCGTCTCCGACCCCGGCAACACGCTCGCGAGCGCTCTCGGCATCGTCACCGCCCCCAGCGGCGACGCGCAGGAGGCGCACACCGCGCTCGGCTTCGCCGTGAAGGACAGCAACGCCGACGACACCCCGGCCGTCCCGTACCCGACCGTCCTGGTCGTCGACGCCGACCGGATCGTCCGCACGGCGGACGTGCACGTCGACTACACGACGCGCACGGAGACCGAGGAGATCCTCGCCGCTGTCGACGCGCTCTGACGCCTCCGCTCGCACCCTGAGCACGCGCGGCGGTCGAGCGCACCCCCTCGCCCGCCGCGCCGCCGCTCCCTAGGCTCGACCCGTGACAGCGGAGACGGACGTGCTCGTGGTCGGCGGCGGTCCGGTCGGACTGCTGCTCGGCGCGCTCCTGGCGCGGGCCGGAGTGGACGTGCAGGTGTGGGAGCGGCGCTCCTCGGTGCCGAGCGGCTCGCGGGCGATCGGCATCCATCCGCCGTCGCTCGACGCGTTCGCCGCGATCGGCGCCGATGCTCCCGTGCTGGCCGAGGCCACCCGGGTCCGCGAGGGCGTCGCGCGCAGCCGGGGCCGCACCCTCGGCACGCTCTCGTTCGCGCGCGCCTCCGCGACGCACCCCTACGTCGTCACCCTCGACCAGCACCGCACCGAGGCGATCCTCCGCGAGAGCCTCGAGGCGGCGGCCCCGGACGCGCTGCGCCCCGGGGTCGCGCTGACCGGCCTGCTCCGTCGGGGCTCGACCGTCGAGGCGACCGGCACCGGACCGGGCGGCGAGCCGGTCTCCGTCCGCGCCGCCTTCGTCGTGGGGGCCGACGGCGCCCGCAGCACCGTCCGCGATCTGCTCGGGATCCGCACCACCGGCCGCGACTACCCGGACCGCTACGTGATGGGCGACTTCGCCGACCCCGAGCCCGGCGGTCTCACCGGCACCGCGCTGGTCGACGTCGGTCCGGCCGGAGTGGTGGAGTCCTTCCCGCTCCCGGGCGGTCGGCGCCGGTACGTCGCCCTGAGCGGCCCGGACCGCTCCCTCGGCGCCCCCGCCTGGCGGCCCGAGGAGGCCCCCGACCAGGAGGCCGCGCGCGCCCTGGCCGCCGCTGTCCGCGACCGGACGGGCGCCGACGCCGACCCGGAGACCTGCACGATGCTCAGCGGCTTCCAGGTGCGGCGCCGCGAGGCCGAGCGGATGGGCGTCGGCCGCGTCGTGCTCATCGGCGACGCCGCGCACGAGATCAGTCCGATCGGCGGGCAGGGCATGAACCTCGGCTGGCTCGACGCCGCCGAGCTCGCCCCGCTCCTGGCCGGTGCCGTGCGCCGCGGCGAGGCCGGCCCCTGGCCCGGCTTCGCCCGGCGGCGCACCACCGCGGCCCGGCGCGCGGCGCGGCAGGCGGAGGCGAACATGGCCCTCGGACGCCCGCTCGGCTCGCTCGCGCACCGCGGCCGCGAGGCGTTCCTCCGCACCGCCCTCGCCCTGCCGACCTCGGACCTGCTCGCCCGCGTCTACGCGATGCGCTGGTCCTGAGGGCGGCCGGTCAGCCGACCAGCCGCGCGCCCGCCAGCCCGAGCTCGACCACCAGCACGAGCGAGGCCGCGATCACCAGCCGGAACAGGGTGCGCGTCGGCGGACCGGTCAGCACCAGGCGGATGCCCGCCGCGGCGAGCACGACCACCGCGAGGGTCCCGATCACCGCGAGCACCACGCCTGTCCCGCGCACCGGCTGGTCGCCGACGAGCTGTCCGACGAGCACGAGCAGCGCGGCCACCACCAGCGACCCGAAGGCGACGACTCCGGAGAGCCGCAGGCCGAGGCGGTGCGGGAAGCCGCGGACCCCGGTGGCCTCGTCGTCGACCAGGTCGGGGAGCACGTTCGTGCAGTGGATCGCGATGCCGAACACGGCGCCGGTCGCGATCGCCCACCAGGCGGGGAGCCGGCCGTCGCCCGCCGCGACCGCCACCACCGGCAGCAGCCCGAAGGCGACCACGAAGGGAGCGACCGACCAGACCGTGCGCTTGAGCCCCGCGTCGTAGGCCCAGCCCGCGGCGACCAGCACCAGGTGCGCGACCGCGGCGACCGGTCCGAGCAGCAGCGAGAGCACCACGGCGGCCGCCGCCGTCCCCAGTGCGGCGGCGCGGACGGCGCCCACGCCGATCAGCCCCTGCGCGACCGGCTTGTCGGTGCGCCCCACCGCGCGGTCGCGGTCGGCGTCGATCCAGTCGTTCGCGAGCCCGATCGAGAGCTGCCCGAGCAGCACGGCGAGCGCCACCAGCACGACCTGCCCGAGCGGATGCCCGGACGCCGCCGCGATCACGGTCGCCAGCACGGTGACCGTCACGGTCGGCCCGGGGTGCGACGAGGCCAGCAGGAGTCGCACCCGGGACGTCATCCCGCCAGCCTACGGTCGCGGCGGCACAGCGGGGCGCCGGTCGCGCTCCCCGCCCCGGAGCGGGATCCAGCGTGGTTCGAGCGCGGCGCCCTCATCAGCCCGCGACGGGAATGGCCCGGGATGGGGCAGGGTTGCACCACCCGGCATCCCGACTCAGGAAGAAGGCCTCGTGGACCTCGTGCACTGGCTGTTCGACGCGCAGATCGTCATCGGCGAGCAGACCGTCCTCTGGCGGGAGGTCATCGGCAACGTCTTCGGGCTCCTCAGCGCCCTCGGCGGGATGCGGCGGAAGGTCTGGGCCTGGCCCGTCGGCCTCATCGGCAACGTGCTGCTGTTCACGGTCTTCATGGGCGCCCTGTTCGGCACTCCCAACCCCGTCAACCTGCTCGGCCAGGCCGGGCGGCAGGTGATGTTCATCCTGGTCAGCGTCTACGGCTGGTACCGGTGGACCCACCGCCCCGACGACTCGACCACCTTGATCGAGCCGCGCTGGGCGTCGTGGCGCACCCGCGGCCTGCTGGTGCTCGGGATGGTCGGCGGCACCGCGGTGCTGACCCCGGTGTTCCGCGCGCTCGGCTCCTACGAGCCGGTCTGGAGCGACGCGTGGATCTTCGTCGGCTCCGTCCTCGCCACCTACGGCATGGCGAAGGGCTGGACCGAGTTCTGGCTCATCTGGGTGGCCGTCGACCTGGTCGGCGTGCCGCTGCTGTTCTCGGCCGGCTACTACGCGTCGGGGCTGATGTACGTCTTCTACGGCGCGTTCACCCTGGTCGGCTTCTTCGTCTGGATGCGGCAGGGCACCCGTCCGTCCGCCGCTCCGATCACGGTCGGCTAGCTCTAGCAGCCTGCCGCCGCCGGCGGAAGTGGCCGTGCGGGAGGCGCTGTCGGTGGTCCACTGGGAGCGGAGGCGCCCGCCTCCCCCACCCGGAACGGACGCCATGCTCTCCCTCGTCTACTCCAGCCGCACCTCCGCCGGCTTCACGGACGCCGACCTCCCCGCGCTGCTCGCCCAATGCCGCGCGAACAACGAGCGCCTCGGCCTGACCGGCATGCTCCTGCACCGCGACGGCCGATTCCTCCAGGTGCTCGAGGGGCCGGACGCGGTCCTGCGCGAGCGGATGGCCGTCATCGCCGCCGACGAGCGCCACGCGCAGCTGCGCACCCTCCTCGAGGAGCCGATCCGGGAGCGGCTGTTCCCGGAGTGGTCGATGGCGTTCGAGTCCGCCGCCGACGCCGACGCCGCCGGGCTCCGCACCTCCTTCGACGACCTCGACGACGCCGAGGCCGAGAGCGCGACGCTCCCGGCCCTGCGCGAGCTCATCCGCTTCTTCCGCGAGCGGAGCTAGGCGGAGCTAGGCGGAGCTAGGCGGAGCTGGGCGGAGCTGGGCGGAGCTGGGCGGAGCGATACGGGACGCCGGGATCGCGGCCGGTCCGCCGCCGGAACCCGACGCCCGTCAGTCCTCCGCCGAGGGAGGAGCGAGCCGGTCGAGCCGCGCCAGGAGCGGGGCGAAGCCGTCGCCGAGCAGGGCGCTCAGCGGCTCGCCGAACCAGAACCGCCAGACGGCGTCGAGCTCCTCGCCGGTGATCCGTCCTCGGCGCAGGAGGATGCTCGCGATCGGGGCCGCCTCAGACGCGTACTCGTCGCGGGGAGCGCCGTCCTCGCGACCCGGCTCGAGTCCGTACGGATCGACCCCGTCGAGCTCCCGCAGGACGGCCGCCACCCTCGCGTCACGCCGTTCCGCGGTCGCGCCGTCCTGATCCGTCGGTGCTCGGCGCTCCATCGCGAGAAGGTACCGAGCCCACTCCTCGTCGTCCATTCGTCGTCTCCGATCTCTCCGGATGCCGCGCCTTCTCGAGGCCTTTCTCTTCCTTCGGCGCCGGCTTGTCGAGGCACGGGGGAACCGCCTCTCCGACGGCTTGTCATCCCCCCGCGAGAAAGGCGCGGACGCCTTCCCGCGTCAGCCCCGAGGCGACGGCGAGCCGGTGCTCTCCGGCCCCGAGTCGGGCGGCTCCGCGGAGGGCCGCGGCCCTTTCTCCGCCCTCGCCGGAAGTCCCGCTCCGGAATGCCGCGAATTCCGCGGACACCCGATCGAGAGCGTCGACGACATCGCCGGACACGCTCTCCGGCGGCTCGCCGAGATCGATTCGCCAGCCTCTCCCGGACTTCTCGTCGCTGTCGTTCACACGCAGGAAAGTACCCCGGACCGCAGGGCAGCGCCTGTGATCGCCCGACGCCGTCGCGCCCCAGGGATCCGTCGTCGACGTCCGAGCACACACGCCTCCCGGTCCGGAGAGGACGGCCTTCGAGGACTGTCCCGCGGACCTCGTCGCCGTGCTCCGCTCCGATGCGGCCTTCGCCTCGGCCGAGGTCTTCGACGGCTGACCCGACCGCGTCGACCACCCGCTGCGACGACCGCGGGGCGGAGGCGCGGATCGCGTCGTTCCGGCGCGCCCGCACCAGCGGTGCCGGAACGTCCGACCGATCCGGGAGCGGCACCCGTCCGAGCCGTCGAGGTTCCGTCGGTGTGCAGGCCCCCGCGCCGAGGGACGTAAAGTGTGCTCACACGCGCCCGCGGACGGGCGAGCCGCCAGTGAGGGCGCCCCGGTCCTGCGTCGGAGGCGCCGATCACAGAGAGCCGCGGTGCCCGATGCCGGAAGACAAGCCCGCGTCGCGGGCGCCGAGCATCTACGACGTCGCCCGCGCGGCCGGCGTCTCGCACCAGACCGTCTCCCGGGTCCTGAACGACCACCCGAGCCTCCGCGCCGAGACGAAGAAGCGCGTGCTCGAGGTCATGGCCGAGCTCGACTACCGCCCCAACCTCGCCGCGCGGGCACTGGTCACCAGCCGCACCCGCACCGTCGGCGTGCTGTCCTCGCAGAGCCTGCAGTACGGTCCGGCCTCCAGCATCCAGGCCATCGAGGTGGCGGCGCGCGACGCGGGCTACCTCGTCGTCACAGCCAACGTCGACGGCACCGACGGCGCGTCGATCCAGGCCGGGATCCGGCATCTGCTCAACCAGGCGGTCGAGGGCCTCGTGGTCGTCGCCCCGCAGATCCGCGTCTTCGACATCCTGTCCGGAGTCGCGCTGCGCATCCCGCACGTGACGCTGCAGACGAGCGAGGACGACCGCGACGACGCGCTCTACGTCGACCAGATGGCCGGCGCCCGCATCGCCACCGGGCACCTGATCGACCTCGGGCACACCGAGATCGTGCACCTCGCCGGCCCGCAGGACTGGATCGAGGCCGAGGCGCGGATGCGCGGCTACCTCGCCGAGCTCGACCACCGCTCGATCCCGCTGCGCCCGCCGCTGCTCGGCGACTGGAGCGCCGAGCGCGGCCACCGCGTGGGCCTCGAGCTCTCGCGCTTCCTCGACTTCACCGCGGTGTTCGCGGGGAACGACCAGATGGCGCTCGGACTGATGAGCGCGTTCCACGAGCGCGGGGTCCGCGTGCCGGAGGACGTCAGCGTCATCGGCTTCGACGACATCCCCGAGGCGGCGTTCTACTGGCCGCCGCTGACCAGCGTCCGCCAGGACTTCGTGGAGCTCGGACGCCGGTGCGTGGCCGCACTGCTCAGCCTGATCGAGGGCGACCGGCCGGAGAAGGCGGCGCCGATCGCTCCGCAGCTGGTCGTCCGCGGATCCACGGCCGTCCCCCGGAGCGCGAGCGTCACCGCCTCGCGCTGACCGGCGGCCGCGACGCCCTCGCGCCGCGACCGCCCGGGATCACTCGCCGTGAGCGGCGATCGACACGTCGTTCCAGCGCTTCCAGGTCTCGAGGCGCGACTCGTAGTCCGCCGTCGCGATGCCCAGCGGCGCGCGCCCGAAGAAGATCCGCAGCGGCGGCTCGTCCGCGTCCACGACCGCGAGGATCCCGAGGCGCGAGGCCCGCGGGTCGCCCTGCTGAGCGGCGGAGGGGCGTCGGCTCGCTGCCTCCCGGACCTCGTCGTACGCGGCGATCGGCTCGCTGCGCGACGCGGAGGGACCGGACCAGTCGGTCGAGTACCCGCCGGGCTCGACGAGGGTCACGTGGATCCCGAAGCCGGCGACCTCGGCGGCCAGCGACTGGGTGAAGCCCTCGAGCGCCCACTTCGACGCGTGGTACGCGCCGATCGAGGGGAACGCGCTGATGCCGCCGATGCTCGACACCTGGACGATGTGGCCCGAGCCCTGCTCGCGGAGGATCGGCAGCGCGGCCTGGGTGACCCAGAGGGCGCCGAAGACGTTGGTCTCGAGCTGCGCGCGGAACTCCTCCTCGGTGAGCTCCTCGATCATGCCGAAGTGCCCGTAGCCGGCGTTGTTGATCACGACGTCCAGTCGGCCGAACCGGTCGGCCGCGGCCTGCACGGCGGCGAAGCCGGCCTCGCGGTCGGTCACGTCGAGGGTCAGCGGGAGGAACGTGTCCGGGTACTCCTCGACGAGGGCGTCGAGGGTCTCGATCCGGCGGGCGGTCCCGGCGACCGAGTCGCCGCGCTCGAGCGCCGCCTCGGCCCACTCGCGGCCGAAGCCCTTCGAGGCGCCGGTGATGAACCAGGTCTTCGTCATGGTGTGCGTCCTTTCGACAGTGCTGGACGCAACGCCGACGGCTCCGGCTCCCTTCCGGGGCCGGGGACCCTTGACAGCACCGCTCCGAGAGCGGACGACGCGCCGCGGGTGTCCCGTTACCGAGTCGAGACGTGCGCGTTGACACGAACGGCGCCGTCGGGTCTAGCATGACGCAATGTGATCGCTCACATGGCATCACATCTCCGCCCCGATCCCGAGGGCGGCCCTGCATCCACTGCATTCAATGACGAAGGAATCACAGTGACCACAATGAAGCGCGCTCTCATCGCCGGCATCGCCGGCGGAGCGATGATCCTCTCCCTCGCCGCCTGCTCCTCCGGAACCGGTGGCGGCTCGGGCTCGGGATCCGGCGACGGCGGCCTCGTCGGCGTCGCGATGCCGACCAAGTCGTCCGAGCGCTGGATCGCTGACGGCAACAACGTCAAGTCGCAGCTCGAGGAGGCCGGCTACAAGGTCGACCTGCAGTACGCCGAGGACGACATCCCCACCCAGGTCTCGCAGCTCGAGAACATGATCACCAAGGGCGCCAAGGCCCTGATCGTCGCCTCGATCGACGGCACCACCCTCACGAGCGTGCTCGAGGAGGCCAAGGCCAACGACATCCCCGTCATCGCCTACGACCGCCTCATCCGCGACTCCGAGAACGTGGACTACTACGCCACGTTCGACAACTACAAGGTGGGCGTCCAGCAGGCCACCTCGCTCCTCGCGGGCCTCGGTCTCACCGACCTCACCGGCGCGAAGGCCGCCGACGCCCCCGCCGGCCCGTTCAACGTCGAGCTGTTCGCCGGCAGCCCCGACGACAACAACGCCACGTTCTTCTTCAACGGCGCGATGGACACCCTCCAGCCGTACATCGACGACAAGACGCTCGTCGTGAAGTCCGGCGAGACCGACTTCAACACCGTCGCCACGCTGCGCTGGGACGGCGAGGTCGCCCAGAGCCGCATGGAGGACATCCTCACCAAGACGTACTCCGACGGCTCCAAGGTCCAGGGCGTCCTCTCGCCCTACGACGGCCTCAGCCGCGGCATCATCTCGGCTCTGACCGACGCCGGCTACACCGTCGGCTCCGACTTCCCCATCATCACCGGTCAGGACGCCGAGCTCGACTCCGTCAAGGCGATCATCGCCGGCGAGCAGTACGCGACCATCTACAAGGACACCCGCGAGCTCGCCAAGGAGGCCGTGAAGATGGCCCAGGCCGTGCTCGAGGGCACCGAGCCCGAGGTCAACGACACCGACACCTACGACAACGGCAAGAAGGTCGTCCCGTCCTTCCTGCTCGAGCCGGTCATCGTCACCAAGGACCAGATCCAGTCCGTCCTCGTCGACGGCGGCTACTACACCGACGCGGAAGTGAACGGCTAGTCCTCTCTCCTCACCCGAGAAGGAACACCCCGGGAGGGCGCCCACCGGGCGCCCTCCCCCACTACGAAGGAAGGGAGGCGGCGTGACCTCGAACATCCTCGAGATGCGCGGCATCACCAAGACGTTCCCGGGCGTGAAGGCGCTCCAGGACGTCACGCTCAACGCACAGCGCGGCGAAGTCCACGCGATCTGCGGGGAGAACGGCGCCGGCAAGTCGACGCTGATGAAGGTACTGTCGGGCGTCTACCCGCACGGGACCTACGAGGGCGACATCGTCTTCGAGGACGAGGTGATGCAGTTCGCCAGCATCCGCGACTCGGAGGCGAAGGGCATCGTCATCATCCACCAGGAGCTGGCCCTCAGCCCCTACCTCTCCATCGCGGAGAACATCTTCCTCGGCAACGAGGTGCGCGGCTTCGGCGGCCTGATCGACTGGAACAAGACCAACCAGGAGGCGGCGGCGCTGCTGGCCCGCGTGGGTCTGCGCGAGAACCCGACCACCAAGATCATGGAGATCGGAGTCGGCAAGCAGCAGCTCGTCGAGATCGCGAAGGCGCTCTCGAAGCGGGTCAAGCTGCTCATCCTCGACGAGCCCACCGCGGCCCTGAACGACGAGGACTCGGACCACCTGCTCGACCTGATCCTGCACCTCAAGGAGCAGGGCATCACGTCGATCATCATCAGCCACAAGCTGAACGAGATCAAGAAGATCGCGGACACCGTCACGGTCATCCGCGACGGCAAGACCATCGAGACGATCGCTCACGACGACGTCACCGAGGACCGCATCATCAAGGACATGGTCGGCCGCGACCTCGACCACCGCTACCCGGACCACACGCCGCACATCGGCGAGGAGATCCTGCGCGTGGTCGACTGGACGGCCCACCACCCCCAGGACCCGACCCGCGTCATGGTGGACAAGGTCAACCTGACGGTGCACCGCGGCGAGATCGTCGGCATCGCCGGGCTCATGGGCGCCGGGCGCACCGAGTTCGCGATGAGCCTCTTCGGCCGCTCCTACGGCAGCCGCATCTCCGGCCAGGTCTTCAAGGCCGGCAAGGAGATCAAGATCCGCAACGTCTCGGAGGCGATCGCCCACGGGCTCGCCTACGCGACCGAGGACCGCAAGCACTACGGCCTCAACCTCATCGACGACATCAAGCGGAACATCTCGCTCGCGTCGCTCGACAAGGTCGCCCGCGGCGGACTCGTCGACGACAACCGCGAGTTCGAGGTCGCCAACGAGTACCGCGGCAGCATGAACATCAAGTCGCCGACCGTGCTCGCCAAGACCGGGAAGCTCTCCGGCGGCAACCAGCAGAAGGTCGTCCTGTCGAAGTGGATCTACTCCGACCCGGACGTCCTCATCCTCGACGAGCCCACCCGCGGCATCGACGTGGGTGCGAAGTACGAGATCTACACCATCATCAACCGGCTCGCGGCGCAGGGTAAGGGGATCATCGTCATCTCCTCCGAGCTGCCGGAGCTGCTCGGCATCTGCGACCGCGTCTACGCGCTGTCGGAGGGCCGGATCACGGGCGAGCTGCCCATCGCCGAGGCGACGCCCGAGGCGGTCCTCACCCTCATGACCCAGGAGAAGCAACGATGACCGATCTGCAGAACGAACCGTCCACCGCGGCCGGTGCGCAGGTGAAGCCCACCGAGAACGCCTTCACGAAGCGCCTCAGCCACGTGCTGGGCGACCTCGGCAAGAACGGCATCTTCATCGCCCTCATCGTGGTGGTGCTGCTGTTCGAGGTGATGACCGGCGGAATCCTCCTCCGCCCCCAGAACATCTCGAACCTGATCGTCCAGAACGGCTACATCCTGATCCTCGCCATCGGCATGGTGATGGTCATCGTGGCCGGGCACATCGACCTCTCGGTCGGCTCGGTCGCGGCGTTCGTCGGAGCGATCTCGGGCGTCTTCGCGGTCAACATGGGTCTCCCGTGGTGGCTGTCGATCATCCTCTCCCTCCTCATCGGCGCCCTGGTCGGAGCGTGGCAGGGCTTCTGGATCGCCTACGTCGGAATCCCGGCGTTCATCGTGACCCTGGCGGGCATGCTGATCTTCCGCGGCCTGGCGCTCGTCGTCCTCGGCAACGCGAACATCGGCTCCTTCCCGACCGAGTACCGCGCGCTGGGCAACGGCTTCCTCACCGACCTGTTCGGCGAGACCGACCTCGACCCGCTGTCGCTCGTCATCGGCGCGCTCGCGATCGTCGCCTTCGCCGTGCAGTCCGTGCGCACCCGCCGCGGCCGCCAGAAGTACGCGCAGAGCGTCGAGCCGGGCGCCTGGTTCGTCACCAAGCTCGTCCTCGTCTCCGTCGTGATCGCGGCCTTCTCCTTCGCGCTGGCCACCTTCAAGGGCATCCCGGTCACCCTGATCGTGCTCGCCGTGCTCGTCCTGATCTACGGCGTGGTCATGAACCGCTCCGTCTTCGGCCGCCACGTCTACGCGATCGGCGGCAACCTGCACGCCGCGGAGCTGTCCGGCATCAAGACCCGCAACGTCACCTTCTGGCTGTTCGTCAACATGGGCGTCCTCGCGGCGCTGGCCGGCCTCGTCTTCACCGCGCGACTCAACCTCGCCGGCCCGAAGGCGGGCGACGGCTTCGAGCTCGAGGCCATCTCGGCCGCGTTCATCGGCGGCGCGGCGGTCCAGGGCGGCGTCGGCACCATCGGCGGCGCGATCATCGGTGGCCTCATCATCGGCGTCCTGAACAACGGCATGTCGATCATGGGCATCGGCATCGAGTGGCAGCAGGCGGTCAAGGGCCTCGTGCTCCTGCTCGCGGTCGCCTTCGACGTCTACAACAAGCGCCGCTCGGGCGGACGCTAGGCCCTGCGGTCGTGCCCGACTGGTCGCGGTTCCTGCCGCTGAGCACCGGGCCCTCGGTCGACGAGACGGGCGTCAGCAACGACTGGCGCCCCCTCGTCGCCGAGAGGCTCGACCGCCTCGCCGTCCTGGCCGCCTCGCCCTCCACCACGGAAGGCGAGGCGGCCAGTGCCGTCTCCCGGGACGCCCTGCTCGGAGAGCTCGTCGTGCGGCTCTCGAGCAGCACCGGCCAGCGCCTCGCGACGCGGATGGGCGCCCGCGAGGCCTCCTCCCCTCCCCCTGCCGCCGAGATCGCCCCGGCCCTGGCCGCTCTCGCCTCCGCTCGCCGCGCCGGCGCGGGTCCCCGCTCGGTCGCCGAGCTGGTCGAGGTCGTCCGCGTCGAGCTCGCGCTCTCCCCCGAGCCGCTCGCCCTCTCCTCCCGCATCACCGGCGGGGTGGCCCTGGACCGCCTGCAGCGCGCGCCGCTCGCGATCCGCGCCGCCGTCCGCGGTCGCACCCTCGCTCCGACCGACGCGGAGTGGGAGCTCGGCTCCGGCCCCGCCCTGCGCGTGCCGGCCGACGCGATCCTCCGCTTCCTGCTCGGCCTCGGGCCCTTCCCCGCCGAGCCGACCGCCTAGGCGGCGCCGCCTCCTGCCCCCGGGCGGAGGCGGCGCCGCGCCGGTCGTAGCATCGGAGGATGACGCGCTCACTGCCGAGAAGCACCCCGTCCGCCCGCTCCGTCGACGCCGAGGGAGTGCTGGCCTTCGTCGAAGGCGTCGAGGCCGCTCCCGGCGTCGAGCTGCACGGCCTGATGGTCGTGCAGGGCGGCGACGTCGTCGCCGAGGGCTGGTGGGCGCCGTACTCGGCCGAGCGGCTGCACCTCTTCTACTCGCTGAGCAAGAGCTTCACCGCGACCGCCGTCGGCCTCGCGGTCGCCGAGGGCCTGGTCGACCTGGACGCCACCGTCCTCTCGTACTTCCCCGAGCTCGACGACGAGATCACCGACCCGCGCTCGCGTGCGATCCGCGTCCGCCACGTCCTCGCGATGGCGAGCGGCCACTCCGCCGAGACGATCGACCGCGCCGAGGAGACGGACCCGGCCGACCTGGTGCGCGGCTTCCTCCTCCTCCCGCCGGAGCAGGAGCCGGGCAGCGTCTTCGCCTACAACCAGCCCTGCACCTTCGCCGCCGCCGCGATCGTTCAACGCGTGAGCGGGCAGTCGCTGACCGACTACCTGCGCCCGCGCCTGCTCGATCCGCTCGGCATCGGCGAGGTCGCCTGGCATCGCGACGACTCGGGGCGCGAGCTCGGCTACAGCGGGCTGCACGCCACCACCGAGGCGGCAGCTGCGCTCGGACTGCTGTACCTGCAGGAGGGGCGCTGGGGCGACCGGCGGATCCACTCGCCGGAATGGGTCGCCGAGGCGTCCCGCGCGCACGTCCCGACCCACGAGGACGGCGGACCGGACTGGCAGCAGGGCTACGGCTTCCAGTTCTGGCGGTCGCTGCACGGCTACCGCGCGGACGGCGCGTACGGGCAGTTCAGCCTGATCGTGCCCGAGCACGAGCTCGTGATCGCGCTGACCGGCCAGACCTCGGACACGCAGACGCTGCTCGCGCTCGCCTGGGAGCACCTGCTCCCCGCCGTCGGCCGAGGGTCCACGGCGGAGGCCGACGCCCGACTGGCCGACCGGCTGTCGGAGCTCGCCCTGCCCCCGCTCGAGGGCGCCTCCCCCGCGACCGGGAGCTACACGCCGGTCGGATCGTGGCCCGACGCCGTCGAGGTGACGGCCGACGAGGGCGGCTGGACGCTCGCGCTGACCGAGGGCGACGAGCGCTTCACGGTGACGCCCGGCGCGGGAGCCTGGACCGTCGACGGGCCGTTCGCGGCGAGCGCCGGACCCTCGGGCGACGGCGTCCTGGTCGACGTCGTGTTCCTCGAGACCCCGCACCGCCTGCACGTCGAGCTCGCTCCCGACCGCACCGCCCGCGTCCGCTGGGAGACGGAGCCGCTGCACGGCGGCCCGCTGGCCAGGCTGCGCGCCCCGCGCTGACGGCAGGGCCCGCTCCGCTCCTCCGTCGCGGACGCCCGTCCGCCCCTCGGCGACGGGCCGTTCGCGACGGATCGAGAGGGGTCGCGCTCGGCCGTGCGGACCGCGCGCATCGGGCGGTGCTCACCGGGGGTCGACGAGTCGAGGAGCGGAGTGGGCACGAGGGTCCTTCCTGGGGGGCGGCGCTCTGGCACAATCGTCGGAGCGCTGCTCCGGAACATTGCGGAGCACTGCTCCGGAACGTGGTGGAGCTGCGCTCGGAGACATTACGGAGCGCCGCTCCGAAAAGCAAGGAGGACCGATGAGCGACCGTGTGCCCCGCACGCCCGGCCGACCGCGGACGAGTCGCGACGCACTGCTCGCCGCCGCGGCGACGGTGTTCGTGGCCTCCGGCGTGGACGCGCCGGTCCGCGAGATCGCGGCGGAGGCCGGCGTCGGCATGGGGACGATCTACCGGCACTTCCCGACCCGCTCGGAGCTCGTCGTCGCCGTCTACCGCCACCAGGTCGAGGCCTGCGCGGAGGCGGGCCCACGGCTGCTCGCCGACAGCGCGACCCCGGAGGCAGCCCTCAGGGCCTGGGTCGCCCACTTCGTCGACCTCCTGGTGACCAAGCACGGCCTCGCCGGTGCGCTCCAGGGCGACAGCGCCGGATCCGACGCCCTGCACGCCTACTTCGTGGAGCGGCTCGTCCCCGTCTGCGGCGACCTGCTCGAGGCGGCACGACCCGCCCGGATCCCGGCGTCGAGTCTCAGCGGCTACATGCTCCTCAAGGGCATCGGCAACCTCTGCATCGGCGCCGCCCACGATCCGGACTACGACGCCGACACCCTCGTGCAGGCCCTCGTCACCGGAGCGCTGCAGGCGGATCAGCCCTGATCGCCTCCACGGTCCGCTCGACCGCGTCCTCGACCGCCGCCCTGCGGCTCGCGTCGTCCTCGCGCTCGGACTCGTGGACGAAGACGGCCCCGCCGCGCCGGGCTCCGCAGTAGTCGATGATCCCGTGCTGGATCTGCGTCAGCAGCGCCTGCTTGTAGCCGTGCCGCTCGTAGGTCCCGGCGGAGTCCCCCGCGACGAGGACGAGGTGGACGGTCAGAGCGCCGAGCCTGCGCTGCGTGCCGTGGACGGGGTCGATGTCGAAGGCCCACCCGGCGAGGAAGACGCGGTCGATCCAGCCCTTCAGCAGCGCGGGCATCGACCACCAGTAGACGGGGAAGACGAGCACGAGGTGGTCCACGCCGTCGAGCCGGCGCTGCTCGCGGAGGACGTCGTCGGGAACCGGGCCGACACCGCGGTAGCGGTCCCGGTCGGCCGCGCCGAACCGCGGGTCGAAGCCCTCGGCGTCGAGGTCGGCCGTCTCCACTCCGTCGGGGCCGAGCTCCTCCCGCAGCCGCCGGGCGAGGGCGGCGGTGAGGGAGTCGCGGTCGGGGTGCGCGGTGACGAGGAGGGTGCTCACCGCTCCAGTGAACCGCACCCGCCCTGCGGCACCCCTGGCAGGATGACCCGGTGACTCCGCACCGCTCCCCCAGCCGCCCCGACGTCGTCTCCGTCGAGCTCGTCGGCGGACCGGAGCCGCTCGAGCTCGCCCTGCACCAGCACGACCCCGAGTGGTCCGCCCTGTTCGAGGAGCACCGGCGGCGCATCCTCGGGGCCGTCCCGGGCGTGCGTGTCGAGCACATCGGCTCGACCTCCGTCCCGGGCCTGCCCGCGAAGCCGATCGTCGACGTGCTCGTCGTCGTGCCCGACGTCACGGCGGAGGAGGACCACGTCGCGCCGCTGCTCGCGGCCGGCTACGTCCTGCGCACCCGGGAGCCCGGGCACCGGCTCGTCCGCACGCCCGGACGGGACGCCCACGTCCACATCTACGAGGAGGGTCATCCCGCGATCGACGCGTACCTCCTCCTGCGCGACCGGCTGCGCACCGACCCGTCCGACCGCGAGCTCTACCGCAGCACGAAGGCGTCTCTCCTCCTCCGGCGCTGGGAGGACGGGAACGACTACGCCGAGGCGAAGTCCGCCGTGATCGCGGCCATCCTCGAGCGCGCGAGATCCTCGCAGCCCTGAGATCGATATCCGGAAGAACTGACCGGGCTCGACAGCGCTCGCCACGCGGTCGGCGGCTAGGCCGCACCGCACGTTCGATCGCCTCGAGCCCTCCGGCTCGGGGGCGATCGCGGTTCGGGTGTCGGAGCTTCCGAATGTCCATATGTGAAAACCTAGGGGTATTAGGATCAACGCGTGCCCCGTCGCTCCCTCACCCGCTCCGCCGTCATCGATCGCGCCGCCGCGATCGCCGACGCCGATGGTCTCGCCGCCGTGACCCTGGCCGCCGTCGCCCGCTCGCTCGAGGTGCAGACGCCGAGCCTCTACACGCACGTCCGCGATCTCGCCGCACTCCGCGACGGCGTCACGGTCCTGGCCCTCGACGAGCTGTCCGACCGCATCGCCGTCGCGATCGCCGGACGCTCCGCCCGGGAGGCGCTGGACGGCTTCGCCGACGCCCACCGCTCCTTCGCGCGCGAGCGGCCGGGCCTGTGGGAGTCGCTGCAGCGCACTGCGGGGCCGGACGCGGTCGCCGCCCCGGCCGCCCGCCGCGTCGTGCAGCTCACAGATGCGGTCCTCCTCGGCTACGCGATCCCCGCCGAGGACCGGGTGCACGCCGTCCGAGTGACGGGCGCCGCTCTGAACGGCTTCCTCACCCTCGAACGGCTCGGGAGCTTCGCGCACAGCAGCCCGACCCCCGCGCAGTCGTGGAGCGAGCTCCTCGCCTGCCTGCACTTTCTTTTCAGCCACTGGACCCGCCGGAAGGACATCCCCGCATGATCAGCACACCCCTCACCGAACGGCTCGTCGACGGCGCGATCGAGCTGGAGGAGGTGCCCCGCGGAGTCCGGCCGCACCGCCTCCCCCGCGCGGTCCGCGAGCGCGATGCGGATGCGCAGCTCCTGCTGATGGAGGCGCAGCCCTCGGGTGTCCGGATCTCCTTCGTCACCGAGGCGCGACGGATCGAGCTCGACGTGCACGCGACACGGGTCGCCTATCGGGGGCTGCCCCGGCCGCGCGGCGCAGTCGACGCGGTCGTCGACGGCGAGATGACCGCCTCCCACGCGCTCACCGGAGGCGACGCGATCGAATTCGACCTCGCGACCGGTGACCGGGCCCTCCTCCCCGGACCTCTCGACACGGTCGGGCTCGACCTCCCGGCCGGGCCGTCTCGCGTGGAGCTGCTCCTCCCGCACAACGAGGCGGTGGACCTCGTGGCCCTGCGCTCCGACGCACCGCTCGAACCCGCGCCGCTCTCCGGCCCCGTCTGGCTGCACCACGGCAGTTCGATCAGCCAGGGCTCGAACGCGGCGCGCCCCTCGGGCATCTGGCCGGCCGTGGCCGCCCGGGCGAGCGGCGCCCGCCTGGTGAACCTCGGCTTCGGCGGGAGCGCACTCGTCGACCCCTTCACCGCTCGCGTGATGCGGGACACTCCTGCCGACCTGATCAGTGTCGCGCTCGGCATCAACCTCGTGAACCTCGACGGCATGCGCCGCCGCACCTTCGTGCCGGCGGTGCACGGCTTCCTCGACACGATCCGCGAGGGCCATCCCGCGACGCCGCTGCTCCTCGTCACTCCGCTCTTCTGCGGGATCCACGAGGACACGCCGGGGCCGGGCGACGTCGATCCCGCGTCCTTCACGACCGGGGCGCCGCGCTTCGTCGCGACCGGCGACCCGGGCGACACCGCGAACGGACGGCTGACCCTGCGGATCGTCCGCGAGGCGCTGGCCGAGGTCGTCGCCGCGCGCTCCGACGACCCGGACCTGCGACTGCTCGACGGGCTCGCGCTCTACGGGCCGGACGACGCCCAGCGGCTCCCGCTCCCGGACGGCCTGCACCCGGATCCGGAAGCGCACGAGCTCATCGGCCGCCGGTTCGCGGAGCTCGCCTTCGGCCCGGGCGGGGCGTTCGCGCCGGAGCGCTGAGCGGCCAAGACGGAGCCCGGGCGGCCGTCCGACGCCCGGCCGTCGGTCGATCAGGATGTTGACGTCATCAGACCCTCGTGGAAGCGTGATGTTTGCGTGAACATGCGCGAAGTCCCCGGTGCAAAGGAGCACAGCATGACGTCTCGACCACGAACGGCCGCCGCGGCGGTGGCCGCGCTGCTCGTCGCAGCACTCCTGGGAACAGGAGCGCAGTCGGCCTCGGCCGCCGTGGCCACGGATCCCGACGACGGAGTGCCGCGCACCTCGACGCCCGTGACCTACACCGACCACCCGGCGGTCCAGGACCCGGGCAGCACCGCGGCCGGCTACTTCCAGCCCTACTGGTACGACACCGACGGCCGCCACATCCAGGCGCACGGCGGCCAGATCGTCACCGTCGAGGAGGGCGGTCAGCAGGTCCAGTACTGGTACGGCGAGGACCGCACGAAGGGCTACTGGAACAGCCCCGGAGTCGCGGTCTACCGCTCCACCGACGGCCACAACTGGGAGAACAAGGGCACCGCGCTGCGCAGCGTCTCGGCTCCGGCCGACCTCGAGGCCCCCTACTTCGACGCGCTCTACGACACCGTCGACGACTCCGGAGCCCCTCGCGCCGACCGCATCGCGGAGCTCGACTACCACCTCGACACGACGCAGGCCTCGCCGAACACCGCCATCTTCGAGCGCCCCAAGGTCCTCTTCAACGAGAAGACCGGCAAGTGGGTCATGTGGTGGCACTCCGACGGCCGGACCACGCCGGGCGGCAGCACCTACGCGCGCTCGATGGCGGGAGTCGCCGTCTCGGACAGCCCGACCGGGCCCTTCACGCTCCAGGGCGTCTACCGCCTCTACAACCGCACGGACTACAAGGCCTGCACCACCTCCGCCGTGCCCGGGCAGGCACGGGACATGACCGTCTTCCAGGATGAGGACGGCACCGCGTACATCTCCTACTCCTCCGAGGAGAACTACTCGCTCTACGTGGCGAAGCTGGACGCCGACTACACCAACGTCGAGCGGACCACCACGACCGACACCCTCGACGCGAACCAGTACTCGGCCGACGGGACGTACCCCTACGTCTTCGCCGACGGTGCGGCCGGAGCACCGGTGCGCGGCACCGACTTCCAGATCGTCAAGGAATGCGGACACCTCGAGGCGCCCGCGATCTTCGCCAACGGCGGCAAGTACTACACGATCGCCTCCGGGGCGACCGGCTGGGCGCCGAACCCGCAGACCTACTACACCGCCGACTCGATCCTCGGCGCGTGGACCCGCGGAGTCGAGAAGGGCGACGCCGACGAGAACGTCGCCTACAACGCGATCCCGGAGGGCGGCGACGGCCTGCTCTCGATCGGCGACTCCCGCAAGACCACCTTCGGCTCGCAGTCGACGAACGTCCTCACCCTCGCTCCCGGGAAGTACGTCTACATGGGCGACCGCTGGAACGAGGGCAAGTCGGACTCGACCTACGTCTGGCTCCCGATGACGGTCGGTGAGAACGGCCGCCTCGAGATGCGGAATCCGGCTCAGGAGGACCCGGCGCGCTGGAGATCCGGCTGGAACCTCTCCTACTGGGACGACAAGGGGGTCGGCGAGGGCGTCTGGTCGGTCGTGGACGCCCGTCTGCCGAAGCAGGTCCGCCGCGGCGCCGACATCGCCGCCGCGCTCCCCTCGACGGTCTCGGTCGCGAGCAACGGCTCGACCCGCGACGTCGCCGTGACCTGGGCGGCCCCCGGCCCCGCCGAGCTCGGCACGGTGCAGGTGACGGGCACGCTCGCCGCCGACGCCGGATTCTCCTCCGGCCGCCGCTTCACCCGCACGATCGAGGTGGCGGAGCCGGGCATCGCGAACCTCGCTCCCGGAGCGTCCGTCGCGGTCTCGAGCCGCACGGACCTCGCCGGCAAGCTCATCGACGGCGACGTCAAGGGCAAGGGCTGGGACGACTGGTCCTCGGCCGGCTACCCGCGCGACAGCCGCCTCTCCTTCTCCTGGGGCGCGGCGCAGAACCTCGACTCGGTGACGGTCAGCACCTACAAGGACGGTGCGACCGCCACCTGGCCCTCGAGGATCGAGGTCGAGTACCAGGTGAACGGCGCATGGACGACCTCCTCGGTCGCCACCACCCTCAGCCAGGCCGCGACCGGATCCGCCCCGACGGCGATCCTCGACCTGTCCTCCCTGCCCGACACCACGGGCCTCCGCCTGCACCTCACCAGCGCGGCGAACACGTGGCAGTCGGTCTCGGAGGTGCAGATCTGGGGCACCGCGCCGCCGACGAACGTCTGCCGCGTCCCCGGAGCCGCGGTCTCGGCGTCGTTCAGCCAGACGAAGTACGCGACCCTCCCCGCGAAGAACGCCTGCGACGGCAACGTGAGCACCCCCTGGTCGACCTGGACCGACGGAACCTTCGCCGGCAGCGCCGAGTTCACGCTGACGAACACCGAGGCGCACCGCGTCGCCGGGCTCACCTTCACCAACACCGAGGGCACCCTGGCGTCGGTGAGCGTGGCCTACCGCGCCGAGGACGGCACCTGGAAGCCGACCACCGCGCAGAACGTCGCTCCGGCGGCGAACGGCACGCTGACCACGATCCCGTTCGCGGCGGTCTCGGCCACCGGCCTGAAGCTGACCTTCTCCACGCCGGGCTCGTTCCTCAAGATCGGCGAGATCGTCGTCCCCGAGGCGGCCGCCCCGGCGCTGACGGTGCCGGTGACCGTGACGTCGCGCTGCGTCGCCGGGAAGGCGGTGCTGACGGTCCTCGCCAAGAACGGCGGCACCGCTCCGATCGACGTCGCGATGGCCTCGGCCTACGGCTCGAAGACGGTCACCGCGGTGGCCGCGGGCGCGAGCGGATCGGCCGCGTTCACCACCCGCCTCGCGAGCATGCCGGGCAGCCAGGTGACGGTGACCGCCACGGCGGGCTCCGAGACCCTCGCGCAGACGGTGGCCTACCCGGCCCGCGTCTGCTGAGCGCACGGCGGCCGGTCGACCGGCCGTGACGGAGGAGGGGGTGCCCGCGGGCGCTCCCTCCTCTGCGTGTGCGGCGCATCATCCGACGCGCAGGGCGAGTGCGGGCTCGATGTGCGCGGCTCAGGGCACCAGATGCCGAAGGACGTGCCGGGCCTGGGCGGGAGCGCCGTCACGTCGATCTCCGCGGGCGAGAAGGAACGGCCGCTCCCCCGCAGGCGCTCCCCGAGAAGGAGATCGGTCGCCTGATCGATCCGGCTCAGCGCCGCCTCGTCGAGGAGGTGGGCGCACGAGCATGGCCGAGCCCGCTGGCGCGCTCCGCGGCACTCCACCCGGAAGCGGGGGTGCAGAGCTCTTCACGCTCCTGGTAGTAATCACAGGCGGGCGCATCGCAGAGCCCGCAGAACTGGACCGTCCGTGACCCGCACCACCCGCGCTCTCGCCGCGTTCGTCCCGACGACGACCCTCGTGCTCTCCGTGGTGTTCGCCTCCGCCGCACTCGCGCCCGAGGCGATGACCGCCCCGGAAGCGGTGTCGACGCCGACCGCCGCCTCGCCCGCGGAGGATGCGGCGGCGACTGCGGACTCCTCCGCTCCCGGTGCGGGATCCGGCGCCTCCGACCGCCGCTCCTCGAGCCCCTCCTCCGCGGACCCCGTCGACCCCGCGCAGCCGACGACCGGCTCCTCCCCCGCGGACCGGGTCCTCGCCGGTGAGGGGATCGGCGGCGTCG
>NZ_PSWD01000033.1:0-24943 GCF_002931705.1 Rathayibacter sp. AY1C5 | reverse complement strand
CAACGTGTTCTTCAAGGGACTCCACGCCTACTCCGGCCTCGACACCGGCATGTGATCGGCGGGGCCTGGTGGGGTCGATCGCAAGGCGGAGGCGTCGGGCGTAGCGGAGCTACGTTCGTCGCCGACAACGCCGCGAGGGACCCCGCCAGGCCCCGCCGATCACATGCCGGTGTCGAGGCCGGAGTAGGCGTGGAGTCCCTTGAAGAACACGTTGACGACTCCGAAGTTGAACATGACGGCGGCGAAGCCGACGATGGCGAGCCAGGCGGAGGGGGTGCCGCGCCAGCCGCGGGTGGCGCGGGCGTGGATGTAGCCGGCGTAGATGGTCCAGATGATGAAGGTCCAGACCTCCTTGGTGTCCCAGCCCCAGTAGCGGCCCCAGGCCTTCTCGGCCCAGACGGCGCCGGCGATGAGCGTGAAGGTCCAGAGGATGAAGCCGAGGATCGTGACGCGGTAGGCGAGGTTCTCGAGGGTGAGGGAGCTGGGCAGGGTGCGCAGGAAGCGGAGGACCGAGCGGGGGCTGTCGCCGGAGGATTCGCGGCGGGCCTGGAGGAGTTGGGTGACCGAGAGCGCGAAGCCGAGGGCGAAGAACGCGGTGCCGAGGATCGCGACGAGCACGTGGATGACCAGCCAGTAGGACTGGAGTGCCGGCGGGAGCGGGACGACGGCGACGTAGTAGTTGACGGTCGCGATGCCGAGGAGCACCAGGACGAGGCCGGTGATGAACGCTCCGAGGAAGCGGAGGTCCCAGCGCAGCTGGACGGCGAGGAAGACGCCGATGATGATGAGCGTCCCGGTCATCGAGAACTCGTACATGTTCGCCCAGGGGACGCGGCCGGCGGCGACGCCGCGGAGGACGGTCGCGCCGAGGTGGAGCACGAAGCCGAGGAGCGTGAGCGAGAACCCGATGCGCATGGTCTTCGAGCGGGCGGGGGCGCGGTAGACCTCGTCCTCGACGCGGCTGCCGATGCGGGAGAGAGTCGCGGTGCGTCCGGAGCCTGCGGCGGCGACGGTGGCCTTGCCGCTGGCCGCGCGGTCGGCGGCGGCCGCGGAGGCGACGCGCTCCGCCTCCTGCACGACCTCGATCGACTCGCCGTCGGCCAGGGAGGCGCGGCGGGCGAGGTCGATCGCGAAGAAGACGAACGCCATGGCGTAGATGCCCATGGCGGAGGAGAGGCACAGCACCGAGTACTGCGAGAGGGTCGCGATCACCTCCTCAGGGTAATCGCTCGCCGCCCCGCCCGCCCCTTCGCGCTTGCACAGACTCGGCCCCTGCCCAGCCGGGCGACGCCTGTGGAGGGGCCTCCGGGGCGTCCGGGAGGCGGGTCAGTCGAGCGGGGCGTGCCGGTCGGCGATCGTCCGAACGGCGCGCACCAGCTGCGGGTCCTCGCCGCGGGCGAGTCCCGCGTACTCGAGGAGCAGGCCGCCGTCGTCCTGAGCGGTCGCCTTCACCCACACGCGGCGCCGCGGGACGAACAGCGAGGTGAGGAGTCCGGCGAGCACGAGGATCGCGAAGAGCAGCACCCAGCCCTGGGTCGCGTCGTGGTGGATGTCGAACGAGGCGAAGCGCTTGACGCTGTCGGTGCCGATCCGCGTCGGGTCGGCGCCCGTGTTGTCGAAGGTCACGCTGCCGAGCCCGTTCGGGAGCTCGGCCGTGTCGCCGGGCTTGAGGGTGATCGGCGCGACGCCGGTGGTGCCGCCGGTGAGCCGGGTCAGCGAGTCGGTGTTGAGCACGTAGACGGATGTGGGCACTCCCCCGTCGAGGCCGAGGTCGCCCGCGAAGACGTTCAGCGAGAGCACGGGGTACTGCAGGTCGGGGAAGATCGAGGTCGACGCCCCGGAGGCCAGCGTGTCCTGCGTCGGGTAGAAGAATCCGGTGAGGCCCAGCTGCTCGGAGAGCCCGTCCGGCACCTTGACGACGCCGACGGAGGTCAGGTTCGCGTCCTGCGGGAGGAACGGCACCGAGTCGGTGAAGATCGCCCGGCCGGAGGGATCCCGGACCGTGATCGTCGGCGCGTAGCCGTTGCCGAGGAGGTAGACGTTCGTGCCGCCGATCGCCAGCGGGTCGTTGACCTTGATCGTGCGGTCCTCGGTGCCCCCGCCGCGCTCGGAGGTCGTGACGTTCGCGGTGAAATCGACGGGCTGGCCGAGCGCCGACTGGTTCTGCTCCTCGTACTTCACGTCGAGGCTGTCGAGGGTCAGCTGGTACGGGTCGAGCTGGCTGCTGTCGAAGAAGCGACCGGGGTTGAAGGAGTCGTAGGCCGCGAGGTTGTTCGCGAACCCCTGGGAGCCCTCGACCAGCACGCGCTGCCCGCTGTAGCCGAACCCGCCGCCCACTCCGACGGCGACGAGGATGCCGACCAGGGCGGAGTGGAAGACCAGGTTGCCGGTCTCGCGGAGGTAGCCGCGCTCGGCCGAGACGCTCGACCAGCGGCCGCGCGGGTCGTCGTAGCGCTCGACGCGGTAGCCCGCCCGGCGCAGGACGGAGTGGGCGGAGGCGACGGCCTCCTCCTCCGTCGCGCCCTCGACCTCGCGGACGGTGTAGCCGGCGAGGCGCTGCAGGCGTGCCGGGGTGCGCGGCGGCCGCGACCGCATCGCCTGGAAGTGGTGGCGCGTGCGCGGGACGATGCAGCCGATCAGGGAGATGAACAGCAGCAGGTAGATGCTCGAGAACCAGGCGGAGGTGTAGGTGTCGAACGCCTGCACCTTGTCGAGCAGGGGCGCGAGGTCGGGGTTGTCGACGAAGTACTGGGTCACGCCGTTGGGGTCGGAGGAGCGCTGCGGCACGAGCGATCCGGGGACCGCCGCGATCGCCAGCAGCAGCAGCAGGAACAGCGCCGTGCGCATGCTGGTGAGCTGGCGCCACATCCAGCGGAGCCAGCCGGTGAACCCGAGCGCCGGCTGCGTGACGGTGCCGTCGGAGTCGTAGTGGTCGGCGGGGCGGAAGGAGGCGTCCGTCCTCCGCTGCGCGGCCTCGTCGGGGCGGCGCGTGCTCTCCTCGGGCTCAAATCGCCGGCTGGAAGCCATCGATCACCGCCGAGAGGGATCCGTAGACGAGGGTGTTCCAGATGCCCGTGACCATCAGGACTCCGATCAGGACGAGGGCGGCGCCGCCGAGGATGTTGACCACGCGGATGTGGCGCTTCACGAAGGCGAGCGTGCTGGTCACCCAGCTGAAGCCGAAGGCGACGAGGAGGAAGGGGATGCCGAGTCCGAGGCAGTAGACCAGGGCGAGGAGGGCGCCGCGCCAGGGCGAGCCCACGCCGTAGCTGAGGGCGAGGATCGAGCTCAGCGTCGGGCCGAGGCAGGGCGTCCAGCCGACGCCGAAGACGATGCCGAGCAGCGGCGCTCCGATCAGCCCGGTGGCGGGACGGATCCCGGGCCGGAGCGTGCGCTGGAGGAACGAGAACTGGCCGATGAAGACGAGCCCCATCGCGATCACGACGAGCCCGAGGACGCGGGTGATCAGGTCGGTGTACTGGCGCAGCCAGAAGCCGACCGTGCCCGCCGCCGCACCGTAGAGGACGAACACCAGCGAGAATCCGAGCACGAAGAGGAGGACGCCCAGCACGACCCGGCGGCGTCCGCGGGCCGCACGCTCGTCGGCGTCGGTGAATCCGCCGACGTAGGCGAGGTAGCCGGGCACCAGCGGGAGCACGCAGGGCGACGCGAAGGACACGAGCCCGGCCAGGAGCGCGATCGGCACGGCCAGCAGGAGCTGACCGCTGACGACGATGTCGCCCACGCCGCTACTCCCCCTCGGCGAGCGTGTCGCCCACGAGGGTCGAGAGGATCGACGCCTCCTGGAGCTGGCCGAGGATGCGCGACGCGACGCGCCCCTCCCTGTCGAGGACGAGCGTCGTGGGCACGGCGTTCGGCGGGACGGTGCCGGTGAAAGCGAGCTGCACCGACGAGTCGGTGTCGACGATGGAGGGGTAGCCGAGCCCGAAGGTCTCGGCGAAGGCGGCCGCGGTAGGGGCCTGATCGCGCACGTTGACGCCGACGAACGACACGCCCTTGTCGGCGAACTCCGTGTTCACCGTCTCGAGGTCCGCGGCCTCGGCGCGGCACGGGGCGCAGCTGGCGTACCAGAAGTTGACGACGACGACCTGCCCGGCGAGGTCGGCGGAGTCGATGGTGGCGCCGGTCTCGTCGGTGCCGGAGAAGACGATGGGGTCGTCCCGGTCGGCGGCGGCGATCTCGGTGACGGTGCCGTCCCCCGAGATGTAGCCCTTGTTGCTGCCGTTCCGGTACTGGTCGGCGAGCGGATCCTCGGAGCAGCCCGTCAGCGCGAGCGCGGCGGCCAGCGCGAGGACGCCCGCTCCGCGGAGCCGCCCCGTCCGGCGCATCAGACCGCTCCCACGTCGGTGGCCAGGCCCTGCAGGCCGGCGGCCGGGTCGGAGTAGCCGACCTCGACGAAGCCGTCCCCGCGCCGCTCGAGGGTCGTGATGCTCGAGAGCGCGCAGCGGCGCTTGCGCGGATCGTGGAAGAGGCGCTCGCCGGCGAGGGCGCGGTGGACCGTCCAGATGGGGAGCTGGTGGCTGACGATCGCGGCGTCGCCCTCCTCCGTGCTCTCCCACGCCGACTCGATCGCCGCGTACATCCGCGCCGAGATGGAGAGGTACGGCTCGCCCCAGCTGGGCTCGAAGGGGTTGCGGAGCCAGGGCCAGTGCTTGGGGTTCCGCAAGGCGGAGCTGCGCGCGGCGAGGGACTTCCCCTCGAAGCGGTTGCTCGGCTCGATCACCCGCTCATCGGTGCGGATCTCGAGCTCGAACGCCTGCGAGATCGGCTGCGCGGACTCCTGCGTGCGCTGGAGCGGCGAGGCGATCAGCGCCGTGACGTGGCGACGGCGCTCGAGCAGGTCGTCGGCGGCGGAGCGGGCCATGCGGTGGCCCAGATCCGAGAGCCGGAAGTTCGGGAGTCGCCCGTAGAGGACCCGGTCGGGGTTGAACACCTCGCCGTGCCGCACGAGATGGATCTGATCGGCAACCACGAGCGTCAAGTGTACGGAACGCGGCGTGGGGGAACGCCGGGAAAAGGGTCGCCTGAGCCGGACCTGAGCGGAGCCTCAGCGCCGCGCCGAGACCGCCGCCGACAGCCGCCGCACGAGCGGTCCGGGCAGGTGCCGTACCACGGCCATCGGGACCCCGAAGCGCACCGACGGCACCGAGACGACGGAGCCGCGCGCGACGTCGCGGAGGAACTCCTCCACCACCGCGTCCGCATCGAGCCAGAGGAAGGAGGGGATGGAGGAGGTGTCCATCGCCGCCCGCTCGTGGAACTCGGTGCGCACCCAGCCCGGGCAGAGCGCGGCCGAGCGGACGCCGGTGCCGCGCAGCTCGACGGCCAGCGACTGCGCGAAGGCGGTCGCCCACGCCTTCACCGCGGAGTAGGGGCCGAGGTGCACGAAGCCCGCGACGCTCGACACCGTGAGGATCGCGCCGCGGCCGCGGGTGGTCATCGCCTCCGCCGCCGCACCCGAGAGCACGGCGACCGAGCGCACCATCACCTCGAAGGCGTGGTCCTGGGCGGCGACGTCCGGCTCGGCGAAGGTCCCGTCGATCCCGAAGCCGGCGTTGTTGACGAGGACGCGGACCGGTCGGGCCGGATCGACGAGCCGCGCGCGCACGCGCTCGACCTGCTCGCGGTCGCCGAGGTCCGCGGGCAGGACCTCGACCGCCGCGGCGCCGAGGCCGCGCAGTCCGGCCGCCGCCTCCTGGAGGCGCTGCTCGCTGCGGGCGACGAGGACGAGGCTCCAGCCGCGGCGCGCGAACGCCCGGGCGAAGGCGAGGCCGATGCCGGAGGACGCGCCGGTGATCAGTGCGGTGCTCATGCTCCGACGCTACCCGTCGCCGCCCGGCGGCCCCCGAGTAGACTCCCCTACCGTGACCGACGAGACCCGCCTCCCCCGAACCACTGTCAAGAAGCTCGCCGCGCTCGAGGACGGACCCGTCCGCGTGTCCGGCTGGGTCGAGACCGTGCGCGACCAGAAGAAGGTGCAGTTCGTCGTCCTGCGCGACGAGTCCGGTGCCGTGCAGCTGGTGAACCCGGCCGTGCGCGAGGCCGTCGAGGGCGACGACGCGTCGGCTGCGCGCCTCGCGATCACCGAGGAGATCTCCGGCCTCGCCCAGGGCTCCTTCATCACCGTCACCGGCGCGCTCAAGCACGACGAGCGCGTGAAGCTCGGCGGCATCGAGGTCAAGCTCGAGACGCTCGAGGTCGTCGCCGCGTCGATCCCGGAGGCGCCGATCGCGCCCGACTCCGGCATCGACAAGCGCATGGACTGGCGCTTCCTCGACCTGCGCCGTCCCGAGCAGAACCTCATCGCCCGCGTGCAGACCACGTTCGAGCACGCGCTGCGCACGTACTGGATCGAGCACGACTTCATCGAGATCCACACCCCGAAGCTCATGGCGAGCGCCTCGGAGTCGCGGGCCGAGCTCTTCGAGGTCGAGTACTTCGAGACGAAGGCCTACCTGGCGCAGAGCCCCCAGTTCTTCAAGCAGATGGCGCAGCCCGCCGGCTTCGGCAAGGTCTTCGAGGTCGGCCCCGCCTTCCGCGCCGACCCCAGCTTCACCTCGCGTCACGCGACCGAGTTCACGAGCGTCGACGCCGAGGTCTCCTGGATCGACTCGCACGAGGACGTCATGGAGCTGCACGAGCAGCTGATGGTCGCCGGCCTCACCGCCGTCGTCGAGAAGCACGGCGCCGAGGTCAAGGCGCTCTTCGACATCGACCTGACCGTCCCGACCACGCCGTTCCCGCGCATCCCGCTCGCCGAGGCCAAGCGCATCGTCGCCGAGCGCGGCTACGAGGTGCCCCGCGCCGACGACGACATGGACCCCGAGGGCGAGCGCCGCATCGCGGCCTACGTGCAGGAGGAGTTCGGGCACGACTTCGTGTTCCTCACCGACTACGCGTCGAGCATCCGGCCCTTCTACCACATGCGCCGCGAGGGCGACGGGACGATCACCAACAGCTACGACCTCATCTACAACGGCGTCGAGATCTCGACCGGAGCGCAGCGCGAGCACCGCGTCGACGTCCTCGTCGAGCAGGCCCGCGAGAAGGGCCTCGACCCGGAGGAGCTCGAGTTCTACCTCGACTTCTTCCGCTACGGCGTCCCGCCGCACGGCGGCTTCGGCATGGGCCTCTCGCGCGTGATCATGCTGATGCTGAACCAGGCGAACCTCCGCGAGGTCACCTACCTGTTCCGCGGCCCGACCCGCCTGCTGCCCTAGGCGCGCACCACGGTCGCGGGAACCCCGGACCATCGAGACCGCCGCGGACGGCGGGTCCCCTCGACGGGCCGGGGTTCCCTCGCGCCGGCGGCTAGGGAGCCGGCAGCACCACGAGGTCGAGGTAGTCGGCCAGGCACGCCACCATGTCCACCGCGTCGCGCTCGAGCAGCCACTGCAGCTGCACGCCGTCCCAGAGCGCGATGATCGACGCCGCCACCCGCTCCGGATCGGACCCCTCGCGCAGGCGCCCGGCGGCCTGGAGCTCGCGCAGCTCGGCCGTGTACTCGCTGCGGAGGCGGCGGAACCGCGCGGCGAAGAAGTCGCGCCCCGGGTGCTCCTGCGTCGTCGACTCGCCGCAGAGCACGGCGTACAGCTCGATCACTCCGGGCGCCGTCTCGTTGTAGCGGGTCTGCCGCAGGATGCCGGCGACCAGCCCCTCCTCCGGGTCCGGCGGCGAGGAACCGTCGCCCGTGATCAGGTCGCGGTGCTCGAGGACCGCGAAGAGCAGGTCGGTCTTCGACGGGAAGTAGTGCAGGAGGCTCGTCTGGCTGAGCCCGACGCGGTCGGCGACCTCCTGGAGGGAGCCGCGGGCGTAGCCCCGCGCGGCGAAGACCTGGTGGGCGGCCTCGATGATGGCGCGGCGGCGCTCGGCCGACTTCGCGTACGGGCCGCGTCGCCT
Organism: Rathayibacter sp. AY1C5; assembly: GCF_002931705.1. Taxonomy (NCBI): domain Bacteria; kingdom Bacillati; phylum Actinomycetota; class Actinomycetes; order Micrococcales; family Microbacteriaceae; genus Rathayibacter; species Rathayibacter sp. AY1C5. Next base: position 17,023 of record NZ_PSWD01000033.1, on the reverse strand, counting down.
CGTCGCCTCCGCCATCGACCCCTCCTCAGCACTGGAGGCGCCTCGCCGTGCCCCTCGAACGGCCAGCGTAGCGGCGGCGGAGGAGCAGTGCCGCCAATTTCGAGTACCTACTCGAATTCGTGGTAGCGTCCCGATCATCGCCGGGTGAGACTCCCCGGCTCTCCACCACGACGAAGTGAGGGAAGATGCATCCGTTCACCCGGAGACAGCTCATCGCCGCCGGTCTCGGCACCGCGGCACTCGGGAGCCTGACGGCCTGCGCGACACCGGGCACCGTCTCGGTCAACACGGCGCCGACGATCGCCCCGGCCACCGGCCCGGTCCGCCTGCAGTACTGGGGCTGGCTGAAGGACCTGCAGAAGGTCTGCGACGTCTGGAACGCCTCGCACCCCGAGATCCAGGTCGAGGCCGTCTGGATCCCCGGCGGCAACGCGGGCGGGTACCAGAAGCTCTACTCGGCCCTCGCCGCGGGCGGCGGGCCCGACCTCGGCCAGGTCGAGATCCGCTCCGTCCCCGAGTTCATGCTCGTCAACGGCCTCGTCGACCTCACCCGGTACGGCGTCGAGCAGTATCGCGACCTGTACGACCCCACGCTCTGGGGCCAGGTCAGCTACACCGGCGGCGTCTACGGCATCCCGCAGGACAGCGGCCCGATGGCGCTCTTCTATCAGCCCGAGGTGTTCGGGAAGGTGGGTGCGGAGCCGCCGACGACCTGGGACGACTGGGCCGCGGTGGCGACGGAGCTGCGCGGAGCCGGCTCCTACATCGACTGCTTCCCCCTCGCCGACGCCTCGGTCTTCGCCGCGTTCGCGACGCAGGCCGGTGCGCAGTGGCTGCGCCCGGAGGAGGACGGCTGGGTCATCGACATGACCGACGACGCCACGACGCGCGTCGCCTCCTTCTTCGACACGGCCATCGACCAGGACCTGGTGCAGACCGGCTACGGCGCCTACTCCCCCGCGTGGTTCGCGGCCGCGGCGAAGGGCGGGATCGCCTCCTGCGCCACCGGCAGCTGGGGCGACGCCCTGATCGAGGGGGTCAGCGGAGGCGCGGGCAAGTGGCGCGCGGCTCCGATGCCCCTCTGGGGCGACACCGGCTTCGGCTCGAGCTTCCTCGGCGGATCGACCGCGGCGGTGTTCTCGAGCAGCAAGCACCCGGAGGAGGCGATCGAGTTCGCCGTCTGGATGACCACCACGCAGGAGGGCATCGACGCGATGATCGCCAACAGCGGCATCGGCTGGTCTCCCGCGGTCGGCGAGATCGGCACGGCCCGCAAGGGTCCGAGCGACTTCTTCAGCGGGCAGAACTACAACGAGGACGTCCTCGTGCCCGCATCGAAGGAGCAGAACCCCGACTGGTCCTGGTGGCCCGTCACGCAGCAGTCCTTCAACATCCTCAGCGACGGCTTCCGGAAGAAGGCGTCCGGGCTCTCGCTCGTGGACGCGGTCGCCGAGGCGGAGCAGCAGATCATCACGGTCTTCGAGAACAAGGGCCTGAGCATCAGGAGGGCCTCCGCATGACCACCACGACCTCCCCCGCCGCCGCCGCGGTCGCGGCCACCACGCGGACGCCGGGCGCGCCCCGGCGCAGCCGCGCGGTCGCCCGCGCCCCGTGGATCCTCCTCGGACCCTTCCTGGCCCTGTTCGTCCTCACGTTCATCGTCCCGATCGTCGTCGCCGTCGGCTCCAGCTTCACGAAGGTGACGCGCTCCGGCCTCTTCGGCGAGGCCGGGGTCACCAGCGGGTTCGCGGGCTTCGACAACTACGCGCAGGCCCTCGCCGACGGCAACTTCATCGCCTCCATCGGGCGGATGTTCCTCTTCGGCATCGTCCAGGTGCCGGTGATGATCGCCCTCTGCACCGTTCTCGCGCTGATGCTCGAGTCGGCGTCGGCGAAGTTCCCCGGCTTCTTCCGTGCGGCCTACTTCCTCCCCTACGGAGTGCCCGGAGTGATCGCGACGATCCTCTGGTCCTTCCTCTACGTGCCCGGCCTCAGCCCGCTCATCGACGCGGCGAACGTGGTCGGGCTCCAGCCCGACTTCCTCGGTGCGGACACGGTGCTCTGGTCGATCGCGAACATCTCGCTCTGGAGCTACACCGGCTACAACATGCTGATCATCGTCGCCCAGCTGAAGGCGATCCCGGTCGAGCTCTACGAGGCGGCGAAGGTCGACGGCGCCTCCACCTGGCGCGTCGCCCGCAGCATCCAGCTGCCGCTCATCCGCCCCGCGCTGGTGCTGACGACGATCTTCTCGATCATCGGAACGCTCCAGCTGTTCGCCGAGGCGCAGGTGCTGAAGACGGTCGCTCCGGCGATCGACAGCCAGTACACGCCGAACCTCAGCGCGTACACCACGGCCTTCGCCTACAACGACTACAACGTCGCCGCCGCCCAGGCCGTCCTGATCGCGCTGGTCGCGTTCCTGCTCTCCTTCACGTTCCTCTCGATCTCGAACAGGAGGTCGTCATGAGCCGCACCGAGACCCCGCCGACCACGACCACCGGAGTCGTCACCGCCGACCGCCCCGTGAAGGCCGGACGCGGGCCCGACCGCTCGGCCGGCCGCAACCGCGCCTCGACCATCATCGTCACCGCGATCCTCGTCGTCGTGGCGGTCTACTTCCTCATCCCCGTCTACTGGGTCGTCGTCGCGGCGACCAAGACGACCGAGGACCTCTTCGCCACCTACGGCTTCTGGTTCGCCCCGACGTTCGCGCTCTGGGACAACCTGACGCAGGTGCTGACATACGGCGACGGCATCTTCGTCCGCTGGTTCCTCAACTCCGTCCTCTACGCCGGAGTGGGCGCCCTGCTCGCGACCTACCTCGCCGCGGCGGGCGGCTACGCGCTGGCCAAGTACGAGTTCCGCGGCAGCAGGCTCGTGTTCGGGACGATCCTCGCGGGCGTTCTGGTGCCGGGCACCGCGACCGCTCTGCCGCTGTTCCTGCTCTTCAGCCAGATGGGCATCGCGAACACCTACTGGAGCGTGCTGATCCCCTCGCTCGTCTCGCCGTTCGGGCTGTTCCTCTGCCGGATCTACGCTCAGGCGACCGTGGACACCGCGATCATCGAGGCGGCGCGCATCGACGGCGCCGGGGAGCTGCGGATCTTCCACACGCTCGGGCTGCGCATCCTGACTCCCGCGCTGGTCACCGTGTTCCTCTTCCAGCTGGTCGGGATCTGGAACAACTACTTCCTGCCCCTGGTGATGCTCTCGGACACGAACCTGTTCCCGATCACACTGGGACTGAACAACTGGCTCGGACAGGTCGACCGCCTGCCCGAGTTCTACGAGCTGACGACCGGCGGCGTCCTGCTGTCGATCATCCCGCTCGCCATCGCCATGATCGTGCTGCAGCGCTTCTGGCGCGGCGGCCTGACGGAAGGCTCCGTGAAGTGACGACTCCCCCGACGACCTCCCACTACCTGACGGACACCGGACCGGGCTCCGGCCGCCGCCGGGCCCCCCGCTCGTGGCTGCACACCGACGCCCCGGCGCTCCCGCTGGACGGGGAGTGGCGCTTCCGCCTGCTCCCCGCCGCTCCGGGGACCCCGGGCGGCGCCAGCGTGCTGCCGGAGGGCGAGGGCGTGGACGCCGTCGGGGACGAGTCGTTCGACGACTCCGGCTGGGACCTGATGCCGGTGCCCTCGCACTGGGTGCTGCAGGGCGACGGGCGCTACGGATTGCCGGCCTACACGAACGTGCAGTTCCCGTTCCCGACCGAGCCGCCGTTCGTTCCGGACGCGAACCCGACGGGCGACTACCGCCGCACCGTCGTGGTCCCGGAGGAGTGGGACTCCGCCGAGGCGGTCGTCCTGCGCTTCGACGGGGTCGAGTCGCGGTACCGCGTCTGGGTCAACGGCGTCGAGATCGGCATCGGCTCCGGCAGCCGGCTCGCGCAGGAGTTCGACGTCACCGGCGTCGTCCGCCCGGGCGAGAACCTCGTCGTGGTCCGCGTGCACCAGTGGTCGGCCTCGAGCTACGTGGAGGACCAGGACCAGTGGTGGCTGCCGGGGATCTTCCGCTCGGTGCACCTGCTCGCGCGCCCCGTCGGCGGGATCGAGGACGTGTGGCTGAGCTCCTCCTTCGCCGGCAGCGCGGGCCGGATCGAGGCGGAGGTGACCGCCGCGGCCGACGCGTTCCCGCTGACGCTGCGCGTGCCCGGGCTCGGGATCGAGACGGTCTGGGCCTCGGCGGAGGAGATCGCCGCGATCGAGGTCCCCGAGGTCGAGCCGTGGTCGGCGGAGGCTCCGCGCCTCTACGACGCGACGCTCGCCTCCGCCGGCGAGACGGTCTCGCTGCGGCTCGGCTTCCGCACGGTCGAGATCCGCGGCGACCGCTTCCTGGTCAACGGCGAGCGCGTCGTCTTCCACGGAGTCAACCGCCACGAGACGCACCCCGACCGCGGTCGAGCGTTCGACGAGGACTCCGCCCGCGAGGACCTCGCGATGATGAAGCGCTTCAACGTGAACGCCATCCGCACCAGCCACTACCCGCCGCATCCCCGTCTGCTCGATCTCGCCGACGAGCTCGGCTTCTGGGTGGTCCTCGAGTGCGATCTCGAGACCCACGGCTTCGAGCGGGTCGGCTGGGCGGGCAACCCCAGCGACGACCCCGCCTGGCGAGAGGCCTACCTCGACCGCATCGAGCGGACCGTCGAGCGCGACAAGAACCACCCGAGCATCGTGCTCTGGTCCCTCGGCAACGAGGCGGGCACCGGCGCGAACCTCGCCGCGATGTCCGCCTGGGTGCACGGCCGCGACCCCGAGCGCCCCGTCCACTACGAGGGCGACTACACCGGCGCGTACACCGACGTGTACTCGCGGATGTACTCCTCGATCCCCGAGACCGAGCGGATCGGCACCGACGGCTCGCTCACTCCGCTGCTCGGCTGCTCCCCCGGCGAGTCCGCTCGGCAGCGCTCCAAGCCCTTCCTGCTCTGCGAGTACGTGCACGCGATGGGCAACGGCCCGGGAGCGATCGACCAGTACGAGGACCTCGTCGACCGCTTCCCGCGGCTGCACGGCGGCTTCGTCTGGGAGTGGCGCGACCACGGCCTGCGGGCGCGCACGCCGGAGGGCGTCGAGTACTACGCGTACGGCGGCGACTTCGGCGAGGTGGTGCACGACGGCAACTTCGTGATGGACGGCATGGTGCTCTCCGACGGCACGCCCAGCCCGGGCCTCTTCGAGTGGAAGCAGATCGTCGCCCCGGTGCGCCTCACGGTCCGCGGCGACGGCGTCGTCATCGAGAACCGCCGGCACGACGCCTCCACCGCCGATCTGCGCTTCGCGTGGCGGGTCGAGCGGGACGGGCGGGTCACCGCGGAGGGAGTGCTCGACGCCCCGGTCATCGCAGCCGGCGACGCCGTGCACGTGGAGCTCCCCCCGCTCGACGTGCGCCCCGGCGGCGAGACCTGGCTCACCGTCGACGCGGTCCTCGACGCCCCGACCGCCTGGGCGGAGGAGGGCCACGTGCTCTCCACCGGTCAGCACCTCCTCGCCGCGCCGTCGGCGGTGCCCGCGTGGACCCGCGCCGTCCGCGCCGCTCCGCCCCTCGAGGGCGGCGCGCTCGGAGTCGCGCGGTTCCGCGACGGCCGGCTCGCCTCCCTCGCCGGCCTGCCCGTCGACGGACCGCGCGCCGAGCTCTGGCGCGCCCCGACCGACAACGACGAGGGCGCGGGCTTCCCCGGCTACGTCACCGGCGACCCGTACGACGGCGACGGCCGCGGGATGCCGGCCCCCTCCTCCGCCGCCCGCTGGCGCGAGGCCGGACTCGACCGCCTGGTCGGCCGCGTGCAGGAGGTGGACGCCTCCGCCGGGCTCCGCCGCGTGACCCGCTTCTCGGCCGCGGACCTCGATGCGGGACTCCTGATGGAGGAGCGCTGGAGCGTCGACGGGGAGAGCACGGTCCTCCGCGTCGACCTCGTGCCGACCCGGGGCTGGGACTCCGTCTGGCCGCGGCTGGGCATCCGGATCGACCTGCCCGCGTCGATCGACGGCGCGGAGTGGTTCGGCACCGGCCCGCTCGAGTCCTACCCCGACAGCCTCCGGGCCGCGCGGGTGGGGCGCTTCACGGCGGACATGGACCGGCTGACGACTCCGTACGCCCGCCCGCAGGAGAGCGGTCACCGCAGCAGCGTGCGCGAGCTGACGCTGACGGAGGCGGGCTCGCCCCGGCTCCGCATCGAAGCCGCGCGCGACCTGCACGGGCGCCTCCCCGGCTTCACCCTGGCGCGGCACACGCCGCAGGAGATCACGGCAGCCGCGCACCCGCACGAGCTGCCGGAGTCGGAGCGCGCGGTCCTCGTGATCGACGCCGCCCAGCACGGCCTGGGCTCCCGCGCGTGCGGTCCGGACGTGTGGCCCGACTTCCAGCTGCGGCCGGAGGCGCGGACGATCCTCCTCCGCTTCACCGCGGCCGGCTGAGCGCCGGGAGAGGACGAGGGAAGGCCCGCGGGATCGCGTCCCGCGGGCCTTCCCTCGTCCTCCGGACGCGTCAGTCGCTCTGCGTGCGCGGCAGCGGTCCGCCGATGAAGAGGTCCGTGTTCATGCGCCGGCGGCGCATCACGACCAGGACGGCCGCGCAGGCGACGAGCGACGCGGCGACCGCGCCGCCGCCGATCATCAGCGCGGTGGTCGGCGTGATGCCGGCCGGTCCCGCCGAGGCGGCCGTGCTGAGGAAGGCGGTGCGCGCGGCGCTGATCGCGGTGCCGCAGACCTGCTGCGCCTCCCACGGTGCGGCCGTGGTGTCGCTGTCACGGTAGGAGACGGTCACAGCTGCCGTGCGGTGCGACTCGCGGCCGAAGGCGACGACGCAGTAGACGGAGGGGTCGGGGTCGGCGATGACCGCGTCGCCCAGCGCCAGCTCGGCCCAGCCGATGGAGTCGGACTGCACGGCGACGTCGCCGGCGGCCAGGTCGGCGCGGGACCCGGAGGTCTCGAAGGCGCCCACGGCGACCTCCTCGTCGGCGTCGAAGCCCCAGACGGCGCCGCGGGGCGCCTCGGTGCTGCCGTCGCCGAGCTCGCGCGGCTCGAGCAGGAGGCCGTTGCCGGTGGAGGGCGCGAGCCGGAAGACGACCTTGGCGGCGGAGCCCTGGTCGCCCGTGAGGTCGACCGTGAAGGCGCCCGACTTGGTGATCAGCGCGGTCGGCACGGTCGCGGTGCCGCTGCCCGCCTCGAGGGTCAGCGGGGTCTTGGTGCCGTTCGGGTCGCGGAGGACCGCGGAGACGGCCTCGCCGCTGGCGAAGCCGGTGTACGAGAAACCGACGCCGTAGAAGCGGGCGAGCTCGACGGTGAGCGCCTCCGGCTGCACGGCGAGCTCGCGGGTGAGGAAGACGTCCGCGGTCGCGGCACCGGCCGCCGGCTTCGCGCCCTCGGTCGAGGTGCCGAGCTCGGTGCGTCCGGGGGCCGACGCCGCCGGAGTGACGGCGCCCGCACCGGAGGAGCCGGCGCTGCCGGACGTGGTGGTGCCGGTTGTGGTGCCGCCGCCGGAGGTGCCGCCGGACGTCGCTCCGCCGGTGGTGCCGCCGCCGGAGCCGGAGCCGCCGGAGGACGATCCGCCGCCGGTGGAGGGCTGACCGCCGCCGGAGCCGCCCTGCTGGCCGCCGCCGGTCGAGCCGCCGCCGGTCGAGCCGCCGCCGGTCGAGCCGCCGCCGGTGGATCCGCCGCCGGTGGAGGGCTGGCTCGGCTGCTGGGGCGCGGGGTCGACCGGTGCCGGATCGACCGGCGCGGGGTCCACGGGCGCGGGGTCGACGGGCGCGGGGTCGACGGGCGCGGGGTCGACGGGCGCGGGCTGCTCGGGTTCTGCCGGCTCCTCGGGCACTCCGGGAACGGAGGGCTCCTCGGGGACGCCGGGAACGGGGTCGGAGCCGCCGTCGCCCGGCTGCTCGGGATCCTCCGGCACGCCGGGGATGGTCGTCGCGGCCGGCTGCTCGACCGTGGTCGAGACCGTCGAGGCGGAGGGTGCCGCGACGGCCGCTCCGGGGAGGGCCAGGCCGAGCACGAGCGCCGCGAGAGCGGCGGCGGGCAGGGCGAGTCGGCGGGATGACGGCATGGCGGTTCCTTCCTCCACGGGCGACGATCTGCGTCCGCGCACGGAGGAGCGCACTCCCCCCTCACGAGGGTAAGGGCGAGAGGCGAGCTTTCGCGAGCCGTCCCGTCCCCCGTCAGAGGGACGTCGCGGTCGTGCTTCCGTCCGGACGGCCCGGTCGAAGCTCACCCGCGATCGAGGAGGGCCCGCCGGAGCCGCGCGGGATCGACCCGCCAGAAGGTGTGCACGCGCCCGTCGATCAGCACCACCGGGATCTCCTCGACGAAGCGCTCGTGCAGCTCGGGATCGTCGAGGATCGACACCTCCGAGACGGCGACCGACGCCTCGCCGCCCAGATCGGCGACCACCTGCTCGACCACGGTCCGCGCGTCGTCGCAGAGATGACAGCCCGGCTTGCCCACGAGCGTCAGCTCCACGTCCACCATGCGGTCAGTGTACGGCGGCCCCGGCGACGGGCGCCGAGACGGCGAGCGCCGCCGGGATGATCCGTGAACGCAGACGAGCGCCCGACCCCGGAAGGGCGGACGCTCGAGTGGGAAGAGGCGCGAGCCTACTTCTTGTTGCGACGCTGGTGGCGAGTCTTGCGAAGCAGCTTGCGGTGCTTCTTCTTCGCCATACGCTTGCGACGCTTCTTGATGACAGAACCCACGAAGACCTCACAACGTTCAGGGGGTCGACCGCCCGACGGGCGGCCGCTTACGAAAAACTGGCTCCCGCGAGCTTACACGACCCGGGGCTCCACCGTTTCCGGCTCCTCGGCGCCCCTCACTTGCGGATGCGCAGCGCCTCCGCGACCTTCGTCGCTCCCTCGCTGACGCCCCGCTGGATGTCCTGCACCACGGTGCTGACCTGGTGGGTGCGCTCGGCGAGCGCCCGGCCCAGCGACTCCGCCCGGGCCGCGGTCGGAGCGTCGAGCAGGGCGCCGGCCGCCTCGTCCTCGGCGAGGAAGGGCAGCAGCCAGTCCTCGACCTCCGCCAGCGGCGCGTACTCGAGCGCGTAGAAGCGGTGCTGTCCGCTCTCGCGCACCGTGACGAGGCCGGTCTCGCGCAGCACCTTGAGGTGCTTGGAGACGGTCGGCTGGCTCAGCTCGAGGCGCGCCACGATCCGCGACACGCTCATGCCCTCGGCCGAGCCGTCCCGCCGCTGCTCGAGCAGCAGGGCGAGGATGTCCCGGCGGGTCCCGTCCGCGATCACCCCGAAGATGTCAGCCATGCGCCCAGGCTAGTCAGCGCCCCGGGAGCCCGGCACCGAGCGGGTAGCATGGCCGCGATCGAGTGGAGGATCCGCCGTGGTGGTTCGGCAGCAGTTCCGCAGCCCCGTGGGCGTCTCGCCCGTCTCCCCCTGGTCGGGTTTCGAGCGGGCCCGCGACCTCATCGACGACTTCGCCGGACGCTCGCCGTCCCGCTTCGCGATCCTCATCTTCTCGGCGCTCGTGCTCGTGTTCACCCTGCTGTTCTCGCTGCCGGTGTCGAGCACCACGGGCACCGTCACTCCGCTGCACGACGCCTTCTTCACCGCGATGTCGGTGATCTGCGTGACCGGCCTCGCGACGGTCGACATGGCGACGCACTGGTCGGCGTTCGGCCACTCGATCATCTTCGTCGGCGTGAACATCGGCGCTCTGGGAGTGCTGACGCTCGCCTCGATCATGGGCCTGGCGATCTCGCGCCGCCTCGGGCTCCGGGCGAAGCTCATGGTCGCCAGCGACTCGAACCCTCTGCGGATCCACTCCGGCCCCGTCGCCGAGGGCCAGGCCGTGCGCCTGGGCGAGATCGGCGGGCTGCTCGCCACCGTCGCGATCAGCGCCGCCGCGATCGAGATCATCGTCGCGCTCCTGCTGTTCCCGCGGATGCTGATCGACGGGATCCCGATCGGCGAGGCCGTCTGGCACTCCTTCTACTACTCCGCGATGGCGTTCACGAACACCGGCTTCGCCCCGAACGCCGCGGGACTCACCCCGTTCGAGGACGACTACTGGTTCCTCGGCATCCTGATGCTCGGCGTCTTCCTCGGCTCGATCGGCTTCCCCGTCATCTACGCCTTCTCCCGCGGCTGGCGGCGCCCGCGCAAGTGGTCGGTGCACGTGAAGCTGACGCTGGTCACCTCCGTGATCCTGCTCGTCGCCGGGGCCGTCCTCTACATCGTGCTCGAGTTCGACAATCCGAGGACCTTCGGCAGCCTCGATGCGGGAGACACCGTCTTCCAGTCCTTCTTCCTCTCGACGATGACGCGGTCGGGCGGCTTCTCGACGATCTCGGTCCCCGACCTCAACGGCTCGAGCCTGCTCGTGACAGACATGCTGATGTTCATCGGCGGAGGATCGGCCTCCACGGCGGGCGGGATCAAGGTCACGACCCTCGCGATCCTGTTCCTGGCCGCCTTCGCCGAGGCCCGAGGCAACAACGACATGGAGGCGTTCGGCCGCCGGATCCCGAACGACGTCCTGCGCCTGGCCGTCTCGGTCGTGCTGTGGGGCGCGACGACGGTCGCCGTGTCGAGCGTCCTGATCCTGCACATCACCAAGGCCTCGCTCGACCACGTGCTCTTCGACGTGATCTCGGCCTTCGCGACCTCCGGGCTCTCGACGGGGCTCACCGCGGAGCTGCCGCCGTCCGGGGTCTACATCCTGGCGCTGACGATGTTCATGGGCCGCGTTGGTACCGTGACTCTCGCCGCCGCGCTCGCCGCGAGCCAGCGGAGGCAGTTGTTCAGACGACCGGAAGAGAGGCCCATCGTTGGTTGACCGCATCAGGTACGACGCCCCGGTGCTGGTGATCGGCCTCGGGCGCTTCGGAGCCGCCACGGCCGGCCAGCTCGACCGCCTCGACCGCGAGGTCCTCGCCATCGACGCCGACGCCGGTCTCGTGCAGAAGTGGTCGGAGCGGGTCACCCACGCGGTGCAGGCCGACGCCCGCTCGCTCGACGCCCTCGCGCAGATCGGCGCGCAGGACTTCCAGGTCGCCGTCGTCGCGGTCGGCTCCTCCATCGAGGCGTCCGTGCTGATCACCGCGAACCTCGTCGACCTCAAGATCCCGCAGATCTGGGCGAAGGCGATCTCGCGCTCGCACGGCAAGATCCTCGAGCGGATCGGCGCGAACCACGTGATCTACCCCGAGGCGGAGGCGGGCGAGCGCGTCGCGCACCTGGTCTCGGGCCGCATGCTCGACTTCATCGAGTTCGACGACGACTTCGTGCTCGCGAAGATGTACCCGCCCAAGCCGATCCGGGGGCTGACGCTCACGGAGTCGGGCGTGCGCCGCAAGCACCGCGTGACCGTCGTCGGCGTCAAGAGCCCGGGCAAGCCCTTCACCTACGCGACCGAGCAGACCGTCGTCTCGAACCACGACCTCATCGTGGTCAGCGGCACCCCCAGCGACATCGAGCGCTTCGCGGCCCTCGGCTCCTGACCCGCGCCCCCTCCCTCCTCCTCTGCGGGATGCCGCTCCGGTACGCCCGCTCCGGGGTGTCGCGTACCCGAGCGGCATCTCGCGGAGAGGAGGGCGGAGTCAGGAGGCGGCGAGCTCGCGGGCGCGGGCCAGCGCGGCGTCGGTCGCCCGCGTGAAGAGAGCGGCGAGGTCGGCCTCCTGCAGGACCGCGACGGCCCGCTCGGTGGTGCCCTTCGGGCTCGTGACCCGCCGGCGCAGCTCCGCCGGCTTCTCGCCGGAGTCCGCGAGCAGCTCGGCCGCGCCGCGGAACGTGCCGACCACCATCGTCGACGCCTGCTCCGGACTGAAGCCCTTCGCGACAGCGGCCGCGATGAGCTCCTCGATCAGCAGGAACACGTAGGCGGGCCCCGAGCCGGAGATCGTCGAGAGCGCGTCGAGCTGCGACTCCGGCACCTCGACCACCTCGCCGACCGTCTCGAACAGGCGGCGCACGAGCGCCAGGTCCTCGTCGCCGGACCGCGTGCCCGCGCTGAGGCCGGTGACGGCGCGGCCCACGACCGCGGGAGTGTTCGGCATCGAGCGGAGCACGGCGACGGACGCGGGCAGGTGCCGCTCGAACGTGGCCGCGGTCACGCCGGCGGCGACGGAGACGACGACCGCGCCCGGGGCGAGCGCGTCGGCGATCTCGTCGAGCAGGTCCGGCACCATGTGCGGCTTGACGGCCACGAGCACGATCGCCGCGCCCTCGACCGCACGCCGGTTGGCCTCCGGGTCGTCCGCGGTGGCGAAGGCGGTGACCACCGGGTGGCCGTCCCACGCGGCGGCCTTCGCGGAGTCGCGGTTGGTCACCCGCACGCCCCCCTCGACGCGCACGCCGGGAGCCAGCAGGCCCTGGAGGATCGCGCCCCCCATCGAGCCGAGGCCGAGGACGGCGATGGACGGGAGCAGGACGGGCGCATCGGTCACGCCGCTCATCCTACGAAGAGCCCGCGGCAAGGGGGTCCGGGTGCGGTCCGGGGCCTCGTAGGATGGCCCGACCATCCAGCGGCGAGCCCGAGGAGACCACGTGAGCGCATCCGGAGGCGGCACCGCGATCATCGCGGCGCTCGCGGCCAACCTCGGCATCGCCCTGACGAAGTTCGTCGCCTGGTTCTTCTCCGGATCCGCCTCCATGCTCGCCGAGGGCGTGCACTCGCTCGCCGACTCCGGCAATCAGCTGCTCCTGCTGCTCGGCGGCCGCAAGTCGTGGAAGGCCGCCGACGAGGAGCACCCGTTCGGCTACGGGCGCGAGCGCTACGTCTACGCCTTCGTGGTGTCGATCATCCTGTTCTCCGTCGGCGGCGTCTTCTCGCTCTACGAGGGCATCGAGAAGATCGCCGAGCCGCACGAGCTCGAGAACGCCTGGCTGCCGATCCTGGTCCTCGTGATCTCGATCTGCCTCGAGGGCTACTCGCTGCGCACGGGAGTGAAGGAGTCGAACCGGGTCCGCGGCTCGCAGTCCTGGTTGCAGTTCATCCGCCGGGCGAAGGCGCCGGAGCTGCCGGTCGTGCTCCTCGAGGACGTCGCCGCGCTCACCGGTCTGACGTTCGCGCTGCTCGGAGTCGGGCTGACCGTGATCACCGGCGACTCGGTCTACGACGCGATCGGAACGATCATGATCGGCACCCTGCTGATCGTGGTGGCGATCGTGCTGGGCGTCGAGACGAAGAGCCTGCTGGTCGGCGAGGGGGCGACTCCCGCCGACGCCGCCTCGATCCGCGCCGCGCTCGAGGCCGGTCGCGACGTCGAGCGCGTCATCCACATGCGCACCCTCTACCTCGGACCGGACGAGATCCTCGTGGCCGCGAAGCTCGCCTTCCCGGCCGCCGAGACCCTCGAGCACGTGGCCGCCGGGATCGACGCGGCGGAGAGGCGGATCCGCGAGGCCGTTCCCGCCGCCACCACGATCTACCTCGAGCCCGACGTCGACCGTGGACGCGCAGGATCGGCGGCGGCCCGTCCGGCCGTGACGGAGGCGGAAGGGACGGCCGCCGCGGCCGCTCCGGCCGCCGCCGCTCCGCCCGCCGCCTCCCCGCCGGCCGCGCCGCACGGGAGCGCCTGAGATGCGCCGGGCCCTGGCGATCGTCAACGAGCGCGGTGCCGGGCTCGGCGCGCTCGAGCCGATGCTGACCGAGCGGGGGTTCGCCGTCGACGCCGTCGCAGGGACGGACCTCGACGCGATCGACATCCTCGCCCCCGACCTCGTCGTCACGCTCGGCTCCAGCGCCGGCGTCTACGAGACCTCGCGGCACCCCTTCATCAGCCCCGAGATCGCGCTCCTGCAGGACCGGATGCACCACCGCCGTCCCACGCTCGGCGTCTGCTTCGGAGCGCAGCTGATCGCGACCGCCCTGGGCGAGTCCGTCCATCCCGGATCGGCTCGCGAAGTCGGCTTCCGGCCGGTCGTGCTCACGGAGGAGGGCGCCGGCTCCCCGCTCCGGCACCTGGCCGGCGTCCACGTGATGCAGTGGCACGGCGACACCTTCGCGCTGCCGAGCGGAGCAGCGCTGCTGGCGTCGTCGCCGGCGGGCGAGGTGCAGGCGTTCGCCGTGGAGGACTGGCTCCTCGGCGTGCAGTTCCACCCCGAGCTGACCGGCACGATGGCCGCGCAGTGGCTCGAGGGCGACGGGGAGTGGGCAGGAGCGGCGGGCTACGACGCCGCCGTGCTCGCCGACGACGTCGCGGCGGAGCGCTTCGAGCGGATGCACGCGGCGACGCGGCTCGCGCTGACGGAGTGGCTGGGCGCTCCGAGCTGAGGGGTTCGGCGGCGCTCGGCGTCAGCGGCGGTCGGCGTCAGCGGCGGTCGGCGAAGAAGTCGAGCAGGAGCCGCGAGCACTCCGCGGCGCGGACCCCGGGGTACACCTCGACCACGTGGTTGTGCCGGCGGTCGCGGAGGAGGTCGTGCACGGATCCGGAGGCGCCCGCCTTCTCGTCCCACGCACCGAAGACGACGCGGTCGATCCGCGCCGCCAGGATCGCTCCGGCGCAGAGCACGCACGGCTCGAGCGTGACCACCAGCGTGCAGCCCTCGAGATGCCAGTCGCCGCGGGCCTCGGCCGCCGCGCGTATCGCGACCACCTCGGCGTGCGCCGTCGGATCCCGCCGCAGCTCGCGCTCGTTGCGCCCGAGCCCGAGCACCGCACCCTCCGAGTCGAGGACCACCGCGCCCACGGGGACGTCGCCCCAGCCCGCGGCCCGCCGCGCCTCGTCGAGCGCCAGGCCCATCCACTCCTCGGAGCGGCGGGGGACGCGGAGATCGCTGTCGCGCATCGCTCCCCCTCCTGCGGCGGCCCGCTGCGGCCGGTGGGGCGCCGCTCCGGCCAGTAGATTGAGCTTATGCGCGTCCACGTAGCCGACCACCCGCTGATCACCCACAAGCTCACCGTGCTGCGTGACAAGCGCACCCCCTCCCCCACCTTCCGGCAGCTCGCCGAGGAGCTGATGACGCTCCTCGCCTACGAGGCCACCCGCGGCGTCCGCACCCGCACCGTCACCATCGAGACCCCCGTGACGCAGACCACCGGCCTCGCGCTCAGCGACCCGCAGCCGCTGGTCGTCCCGATCCTCCGGGCCGGCCTCGGGATGCTCGAGGGCATGGTCAAGCTCATCCCGACCGCCGAGGTCGGCTTCCTGGGCATGGCACGCAACGAGGAGACGCTCGAGCCGACCACGTACGCGGAGCGCCTGCCCGACGACCTGTCGAACCGCCAGTGCTTCGTCCTCGACCCGATGCTCGCGACCGGCGGCTCGCTCGTCGCGGCCATCCAGTTCCTCTTCGACCGGGGAGCGGTCGACGTCACCGCCGTCTGCCTGCTCGCCGCCCCCGAGGGCCTGGCCGCCGTCGAGAAGGCCTTCGGCGACCGCGACGTGACCATCGTCCTCGGCTCCCTCGACGAGAAGCTCAACGAGCTCGGCTACATCGTCCCCGGCCTCGGCGACGCGGGCGACCGCCTCTACGGCCTCGCGGGCTGAGCCCGCCGGCCCCCGGACGAGCGGGCCTCGCGTCGCACCCCGGAACAGGGAGCCCCGCTGAGCCGTGCCGGTCGGCCGGCGCAGCGAGGGTCTCGACAGCCCCCACCGCGACCGTCCGGCAAAGCCCGTCCTGCGGATCGAGCAGCCCGCGCAGCGGGCGCATCGAGGTCCCCAATCACGGCGCGCGCCTCCTCCCGAGCACCGGAACCACCCCCGACGCGCCGTCCATCCCCACGGAAGTGTTGACGCCGTGCACCGGCCTCCGCTTTACTGACGGACATGAGTGACACCCTGCACGCCCCGACCTCCCTCGAGGCCATCGGGAATGCCGGCATGATGATGGCCGGTGGCCCCGTCATGTGCTGTCGAATGTGTGCATGAGGAACTGACCTCGCCGGATCCCCGCACCGCCTCCGCCCGCTGATCGTCACGATCGGCTGAGCGTCCGAGGCGCGGACGATCCCCTGGATGCCCCGCATCCGTCTCTGCCGCCACCGTGCACCGCGGGCCGGCTCGATCGCGCACACCCGGATCCGCTCCCTCGGACACTCGTCCCGGATCCGACCAGCCAAGGACTCGTCATGACCCTCCTCCACACCCGCACCGTCACCGCCGCCACCTCCACCGAGGCGCCCCGCCTCCAGCCGGTCGCCGACGCCGCGCCCGCAGCACCCCGCCTCCGCGCCGTCCCCCAGGGCACCGAGGCCCGCGGCTTCGCCCTCTACGTCGGCATCGACGAGGCCAAGGCCCGCGCCGCCGGAGTCGACCTCGGCCGCCTGGTCGAGGAGCTCAAGCGCGTTACGGCGCAGCTCGCCCCCGACGCCGAGACCTACGCCTCCGTCGCCCTCGCCCCGCAGGGCGCCGGCGGCCGCGACGTGGACGTGGTGCGCCTCGCGCTGCAGGACCCGGCCGCCGTCGCCAAGCGCCGCTCCGACGCCGAGCCCGACCCCGACCGTGCACCCGGCGGCGTCGTCATCGACATCTCCCGCAAGCGCGTCATCCTCGACGAGGAAACCACCCCCCTCACCTACAAGGAGTTCGAGCTCCTCCAGTACCTCGTGCTCCGCGAGGGCCGCACCATCGAGCGCGCCGAGCTCATCGCCTCGCTCTGGGGCGCCGCGGACGACGACGCGCCGAACGAGCGCACCATCGACGTCCACGTCCGCCGCCTCCGCGCCAAGCTCGGCCGCTACGAGGAGATCGTGCGCACCGTCCGCGGAGTCGGCTACCGCTTCGACCGCCACGCCGACGTCGCCATCCGCTACGCGTCGACGCCGTCGCCGGATCTGTTCTGAACTGTGAGGAGAGCGCTTGCGCTCTCCTCACCGCGGTCGGCTTCGCGAGGGGTCGCGATTCGGAGAGCGGGTCGCGACCGGCTAGCGGGAAACGCTGACACGCGTTTCCCGCGTTCGCCTTGAGGGCGGAACGTCCTCTCGACCTCGACGGATGTGCGCGACCGCTCCTCAGACGTGGAGGGCTCGACGGCCCGCTGCGTGGTCGAAGCCGTGGCGGGGCGGGTCGCGCCTCACGGGGCAGGACGACGGGGCCGGGCCGCGTCGTCCTGCCCCGTGAGG